>JAZUDJ010000053.1:0-44941 GCA_045639585.1 Bacteroidales bacterium | reverse complement strand
GTTGTTGGTGTTGCACGACTCAAGGCCATCGATGTCCTGTGTCCAGTCAATGCAAGCCTCCACGCTTGGGAAGTGCTCGCGACGGCTGTTGCCACCGACAGAGAGTGAGCGGCGATTGACGACCTCGTCCCAGAAGAAACGAGCGCCTTCCTTATAATATTCATCGTTGGCGAGTTCGCCGACACGTGCGAAGCCTACCACCTTAGGAACCTGCGTGTTAGCGTGAATCAGGTCGAGGTGCTTGCCATTATGCTCCTTCATCGGATTGAGGAGCCACTTATGAGAATAGCGCTTAGCAGCGTCGAGGTATTTCTGCTCGCCGGTCATCTGATAAGCGTCGGCCAAGACCTCATTGACACCGCCATGCTCCATGCCGAGGAGTTCTTCGAGCTTCTCGTCGCTGACGTTGGCAGCCACCTCGATGAGCCAGTTACAGGTGCCGAGGAAGAGATCTTTTGCATCCTCGTTGCCACAATAGAGCCAAGCGTCGCGAAGACCTGCCTGGATCTTGTGGATATTATAGAATGGTACCCACGCACCATTGAACGTGCGGAAGTCGCCCTGCTTGAAGGTTGACCACATCTTATCGCTCTGTGGCACACCACCGAGGTAGCCTTTGCCCCAGACAGGGAAGTTCTTCTCAGCGGCCTCGGCGCATTTCTTGAGTTCGGCAATCATATAGAGCATGCGATCCTCGCACTCCTTGTTGCCCTGAGCTGCATAGAGCGCCATGGCGGTGAGGTAGTGACCACCGACGTGACCATCGAGGCCGGCCCAGTTAGGGAAAAGTGGAGCGATCTCTGGCAGGCCTGCCTCCTTGCGGAATGGAGCGAGGAGACGATCGACATCATAACGGAGCAAGGTGTGTGCATTGAGCTCGTAAGCATGCTTGAGCGGACCATCGAGGAGCTTGACGTCCTGGATAGGGAACTCATCGGGATAGAGCTTGTTCTGCGCCTGTGCAGTAGCTGCCATGGCCAGAACAGACAAAAGGGCAATGATAGGCTTTTTCATATATATATATATGTAAGATTAGAATTCTACTAAGATGCGGAAGACTTTGCCCGGATTCTCGCTCCACCACTGCATTGTCTGCAAAGCCTCTTCTGGCTTGATGACCTTGGTAATGAGCTGATCGACAGGACAGGTGCCACGCTCGAGATAGTGGATGACGGCGCGGAAGTCGGATGGCATGGCGTTGCGCGAACCACGGATATCGAGCTCCTTCTGCACGAAATACTTTGTCTGGAAAGAGACCTCCGACTTGGCATAGCCGATGCAGATGACGCGACCGGTGAAGGCAACCTCATCGACAGCCATCTGGTAGGTAGCGGTAGAGCCGACGGCCTCGATGACAACGTCAGGACCGAAGCCAGAGGTCATCTCAAGGAGGCGTGCATGCACATCGTCAGTCTTGGTGTTGATGGTGTACGAGGCTCCCATCTGCTTGGCCAGAGCGAGCTTATCGTCATCAAGGTCTGCTGCCACGACGGTGGCGCCACGAGTAGCGGCACGAACCACAGCGCCCATACCAACCATGCCACAGCCGATGACAAGAACTACGTCAACGTCAGTAACTTGTGCACGGCTCACGGCGTGGAAACCTACAGACATTGGCTCGATGAGAGCGCAGGTCTTTGGAGTGAGCAAGCCGGCAGGAATGACCTTCTCCCAAGGGAGAATGATACGCTCACGCATGGCGCCATGACGCTGCACGCCGAGGGTCTCGTTATGCTGGCAAGCGTTGACGCGGCCGTTACGGCAAGAGGCGCACTTGTTGCAGTTGGTGTAAGGATTGCAGGTCACGACCATGCCTGGCTTGAGGCCTTCTGGCACTTCGCTACCTACGGCCTCGATGATGGCACCGACCTCGTGGCCAGGGATGACAGGATTGAGCGCCATGCCGTTACGACCCATGAAGGTGTTGAGGTCTGAACCACAGAAGCCGACGTATTGGAGGTGGAGCATGACTTCACCTGGAGCCAGGGCGCGTGGTTCTTCGAGCTCGACGATGTTGAGCTCTTGGGTATGGGAAATTTGAATTGCTTTCATTGTTTACTCCGACATATTTTTTATATAAGGAAGATCTGGCAGTTCTCCGAAGCCATAGAAGCGCTTGGCGTTCTGGCCGAGGAACAAGGCCTTCTCTTCGTCTGTAAGTTCTTGTGATTTAGTCACGAAGTCGTATGACATCTTGTAGGTGATGGCAGTAATGGTGCGCGGATAGTCGCTACCCCACATCAGGCGATCCATGCCGACCAGGTCAGCGGCCTCGCGGATGCTGCGGATGGCTGACGGATAAGGATAGAACTCCGAGTTGTAGAGCCAGGTGATACCTCCGGATTCGATCATGACGTTCTTGCCTTCACGTGCCAACAGGATCTGTGAGCGGAAGGATGGCGTGGTGACCATGCCGAAGTGACCGATGGCAACTTTGAGGTCCGGACATTCGCGAATGACTTCAGCCATCTCTGCAATCTGGTGCTCATCGTCGGCCAGACACATATCGAGGATGAGACCTGCCTGCTCCATGCGCTTGAACATCTGCATCTTGTCGAGCAGCGAGCCATGCAAGCGGTGACCCGGGATGGCTACGCCACGGAAGCCTGCAGTAATGGCAGCTTCCAGTTCTTCGAGCGTGAAGGCCATAGCCATGCAGAAGAAGCGCTCGGGATAACGACGCTGTACGTCAAGCAGATAGTCGTTCTGATTGCCATCAATGACCTCCTGCACGACGACGGCGCCTCCGACCTGTGCATAGTTCATGTTCGAGAGGAAGACCTCAGCGGAGTTGACGCCATCGATCATGAACGGAGGGAGCATCTGTACCTCTTCGTCCATGAAGATAGAGCGGCCATCCTTCAGCGTCCGGATGGTCTTGCCGTCAACCTGGGTATCCTGACGGAGCCACAGATGGCTGTGTGCATCGATTATGAGTTGGCCCATGATACGCGCTTTTGGTCACCGATGATGTTCTGAACCTCGTGGACGAGCTCCATGTCGAGCGGCTCGTTGGCCCACTCGATATTGCGACGCACGTTGGCTGGATTGGCCGACGAGAAGAGCGTGCTGGCGATACGTGGATTGCTCACGGCAAACTGCACAGCCAGCTTCTCGATAGGATAACCCTTTTCCTGACAATACTGAGCGGCCTTCTGGCAAGCCTCGACCAATGGCTTTGGCGCTGGGTGCCAGTCAGGTACGCCACGAACGGAGAGAAGTCCCATGCTGAGCGGAGACGCGTTGATGACGCCTATTCCCTTGCCCTCGAAGTAGTCGAGATAGTCGTTGAGCTTGTCGTCATTGAGGCAATGATGACAGAAGTTGAGGATGCTCTCGACGGTGCCAGGAGCTGAGTGTTCTACGACCCAGTGCAGATTCTCAAGCTGGAGGTCGGTAATGCCGACGTGACCGACGACACCCTTATCGCGCAACTCTACCAAAGCTGGCAAAGTCTCATCGACGACCTTCTGAAGTCCACCAGGCAAGGCGGCCTGGAACTCAATATCGTGCACATTGATCAGGTCAATATAGTCGATGTTGAGACGCTCCATGCTCTCATAGACGCTGTCGGTGACGCGCTTGGCAGAATAGTCCCAGGTATTGACGCCATCCTTGCCATATCGGCCGACCTTGGTAGAGAGGTAATACTTATCGCGTGGCAGGATCTTGAGCGCCTTGCCCAAGACGATTTCTGCCTTGTAATGACCATAGTAAGGACTGACATCAATAAAATTGATGCCACCCTCCAGCGCTGCTTCTACAGCGGCAATGCTTTCTGCTTCTTTTGTGGCGCGGAAGACGCTGCCGAGCGACGAGGCGCCGAAGCTGATATGTGAGAGGTTGAGGCCGGTACGGCCGAGAGGATGATATTTCATTTAGTGAGGAGTTAGGAGTGAGGAGTTAGGAGTATTTCCCCTCACTTAGAACTTTATTTTCTTTTCATTGCCGCTATATTTCACTGTCTTCTGTGTACCATCAGGCAGAGAGATAACGAAGGTGCGGTTGGCGATGTAGCCAGGGAAGTGGCCGGTGCGCTTGCCGATGGTGAGGGTACGGGTGGCTTCGCTCCACTGGAAAGGAATCTCGGTGTAGAGGCGTGTCTCGTAGTTGTAGTTGTCGCCTTCGTCCTCGTAGAGAGTGAACGAAGCGTCGGCACCTGGATAGACACGGACGTTGAGCGACTGCCAAGACTTCTCGCCATCGTACTGAACGTCAGGGCCCATTGGGATGATGCTACCTGCACGGACGAAGAGAGGGAGCTGGTTGATCGGAGCATAGGAATTGATCCATTGGCCACCCTGATAGGTAGTATTGGTCCAATAGTCGTACCACTTAGTATCTTTTGGCAGATAAGTGCGGCGTGTGGCTGTCTCGCCTGGCTTTTCGGCCGGAGTAGTCACCGGACAGACGAGGAGTGCTGGACCGAACATGTACTCGTCCTTGAGATCAAGCACCTGAGGATCCTCTGCGAAGTCGAATGCCAGGAGGCGAGCCATCGTATAATTCTGCTGAGTAGTCATCGCAGCCATACAATATATATAAGGTATAAGGCTGTAGCGAAGACGGATCATGTCGAGGATGGCATCATAAAAAGGTGTACCTGGCTCACCGAAGCGCCAGATCTCACGAGGAGTATCTGTGCCATGGCTGCGGAGCATTGGCAGGAAGGTACCCCACTGGAACATACGGGTGTAGTACTCGCGATAAGCAGGATCGTTGCAACCCTCAGGGAACTCACCGACGCAGAACCAACGATGCCAGCGGTCAGGAGCGGTGAAGAAAGAACCTACATCGACACTCCAATATGGGCAACCTGTGGCCATGAAGTTCAGGCCGGCAGGAATCTGCTTGCGGAAAGACTCCCACGAGGCGTAGGTGTCGCCATTCCAGGTGATGGTGCTATAGCGCTGCTGACCGGCGTAAGAAGAGCGAGTAAGATTTACTACACGCTTCTCCTTAGTTAGGGGTGAGGAGTGAGGAGTGAGGAGTGTATAGGCTGCACGCTGGTGTTCATAGATTCCTCTTGCGTGATAGAGCGAATAGAGACTGCTGCGCTCAGCACCTAAGGCCTCGGTGAGGATGTCCTTGGTGCACTCCCAGCGCTGCTTGTGGCTGTCATGGTTATAGCCCTTTGGCATAGGCTTCCAGTCGCCATCGAGAGGCTCTGAGCAGTCGGTCCACCAAGCGTCGAAGCCCTTCGAGAAGAACTCGTTGTTGGCTGTTTCCCAATAGGTATCACGTGCATCTTTCGAGAATGCATCATATACTGAATGAGGAAGCATGAAGCCCTTGGCGTCATATTCATCAAATTGTGGACAGCCCTGTGGATTTGGCCAGATAGAGACCATCAGTCGGGCGTTCATCATGTGCACGGAGTCGGCCATGGCCTTAGGATCTGGATAGAACTTAGGATCCATGTGCATGTAACCCCAACCCTGTGGCCAGTAGTTCCAGTCCTGTACGATCATATCGATAGGCACCTGACGACGGCGATATTCTGCCAGCGTCTCGATGACCTCGTGCTGTGAGCAATAGCGCTCCTTCGACTGAGTATAGCCGAAGAGATAACGTGGCATCATTGGCACCTCACCGGTGAGCAAGCGGTATTGAGCCACTACGTCATCGAGGCTCTCGCCCTTCATGAAATAATAGTCAATCTGCTTGGCGGCATCGAGCTCCACATAGCCGGGATTGCCGAGAATCGGATTATAGTTCTCGTCATTGAAAACCATGGCACAACCCGCATCGAACAGGAGGCCGTAGCCATTGGTCGAATTGAGAACTGGCACCATCGCCTTGAGGTTATGCTGTGTGAGCCACTGGGTGTGGCCGCGCAGATTCATAAAGTCCTCGACGTGACAACCCAAGCCATACAAAGCTTCGCCATCCTGCCAGTTGAAGTAGGTGCGGTAACGCCAGGTATAGTCGATGGTGCCACGACGGAGGATATCCATCTCTACTTTCTGTCCGTCAGCCGTCTGCACGGTGCGCTGCGTAGACTCATCATAGGTGATCTTCTCGGTATAGACCTTGCCAGAGATACGTGGCTGCTGTGCATTCTCGGCCAAGAGGACCTTTCCTGTCGTACGATCAATAAACTTCACAGCCTTCGTCTGCTTGTCAATCTCGACAATGAGGACAAGCGACTGCATGATGGTCTTATCGGCCTGTTCAATGGTCTCAACAGCCAACTTACGCAAAGGCTGCTCCACCAGCACACCCGTATTGTTGGCCTCTGGACGAAGCGCGTCTTCGGCCGTATATTGCACACGGACGATATCGGAAGTGATGAAATTCACCTTCAGCTGCTCTGCCATACAAGTCAATGGCAGAACAGCGAGAATAGAAAGTAGATGACGCATAACAGATTACTTCTTGTTCTTAAACAGATGTGGCAAGAACTCATGCAGACAGCGGCGCCAAGTCAGCCACTCGTGAGCGGTTCCCTGACTCTCATAAAGATGTGCATCGACACCCATCTCGTTCAACTCCTTGACCATGGCCTGTGTACCGAAGTTCTCCTCAGTACCACAACCCATGAAGAGGTAATGTACCTGCTTATTGAAGTCAGGACGCTTGAAGACACCATCAGCGATGGTCTTGACATCCATGCCGAAGAGAGCACCTGAGAAAGTACCAATATAAGAGAACTTGTCGAGGTTTGGCAAAGCAGACTCCCAGGTCTGACGGCCACCCCATGAGAGGCCAGCCATAGCGCGGAACTCACGGTCACTCTTGGTGCGGAAAGTCTTGTCGATCATTGGGATCAAGTCGGCGATGAGAGCCTCGTTGAATGACTTGCCATAAGAATCGAAAGTTGTGCCATTCCAACCGAATGGAGCCTGAGTATCGCCACTCTCCATGACTACGATCATTGGCTCGCACTCGCCAGCAGCAATCATGTTGTCAAGGATCAAGCCAGCGCGGCCCTGAAGTGGATGGCTCCAACCGGTCTCATCCTCACCCATACCATGCTGGAGGTAAAGGACAGGATACTTCTTCTTACCCTGCTCATACTCTGCTGGAGTATAAACCAAAGCGTGTCGCCACTCCTTCTGGCTCTCTGACCAGTAGTTGACGTTGCGAACCTGGCCGTGAGGAACCTGTGCAAGACGATACCAATCGCCTTCTGGACCCTCTGGAACTTCAAGCGCACCAGCATAACGGTTACAGCCGAAGAAGCTGGTGGTCTGTGGGTCAATGACAGAAATGCCATCGGCAATGAGGAAGTAATAGTGGAAACCTACAACCAAAGGATCGGTAACACAAGTCCAGAAGCCCTGAGCGTCCTTCTCCATCGCATACTTCTTGCTACAGATATCAACAACGAGCTCCTTGGTATTAGGCTGCTGGATGCGGAAATAGACGCGACCATCCTTATCAATACGTGGCCAGTCAGCACCATCGATATTGGTCTCAGCACGCTTGGTGTTAGCGAGGATCTGCTCGGTGGTCATTGGCTTGTCAGCTGCGGTATAGAACTGCCACCAGTCAAAGTTGAAGAGTGGATTGACGCGCTCCTGAATGCCGGTCTTGCGGAACTCAGCGCTATTGACAAAGGTAAAATATACGTCATGAACACCAGCCACTGGCTTGACATTCTCGGTGCGGAGAGTAATCCAGTTCTCTTCGCCACCGGTCACAGGAACCTCAATCTCAGCGATGATCTGACCCTCGCGGCCATCAACACGAACCTGGAGAGTGCCTCCGAACTTAGCGCTGGCTACAGAAGCCTCGAACATCACTGGAGCCGACTTACCGAAATCCACAGAGCGGAGCAACATTGCGTCGCCGTCGTTGATATCAGTAAGATATACGCCCTTGGTATTAAGTTTAGAGCCACGCATAGCACCCATTGGTTGACCAGGACCAAAGCCTGGCGCAGGTGCCCACTTAGCCTCAGCGGTGCTGATACCTCCGTGATAAACAGACTTCAAGCCCCATGAGTTTGCCATGGTGGTAGCTGTGTTGCGACGATATGGATTGAAGTTAGCTAGTGGCTGGATAGGATCACAGTCGAGCCAGTATGGCAACTCCTGAATGGTGCCATCAGCATTGTAAATCATCTCTGCAGCCGAGACAGAGCGACGCTCGCTATGCTCTGGAGTGATGCGACGGAGGATGTCATAGTTCAGGCCGAAGACATAGCTATGACCCTTATATTCAATGATGCCAGGGTGGTTGCCGCGGGTACGCTCGGTTGGAGCCATGATGTAGTTGGCCCACTTCCAAGGGCCAGTAGGATTATCGCTCATAGCATAACCGATGGCCTCAGGACAACAGGTTGAAGCGAACGAGAGGTAGTACTTCTTCTCGCCATTCTCATTCTTGCGACTCCAGAACCAAGGACCTTCCTGATAGTTCTGGAAAGCCCAGTTCTTCTTTTTCTTAGCATCTACCTTGAGGTCGATACGCGCACCTTCCTCGTTGACTGGGCGCATCACGCCGTCACGTGGATCAATGACGAGGATGTCGCCAGAGGTTGAGATCATGTCCTCGTTGAGCTTGATGCAGTAGGTATGAGGATTGCCCCAGTACATATAAGCCTGACCGTCATCGTCGATCCAGACAGCAGGATCGATGTCGTCCCAGTGCTCGGTCTGCCATACGATAGGCTTGCCGATAGGATCCTTGAAAGGGCCGTAAGGAGAGTCAGCAACCAATACGCCAATGCCATGACCGTGGAGCGGGCAGTACATATAGAACTTGCCATTGCGTGGCACGACGTGCAGCGCCCAAGCGCCATTGTCACGGGTACGCCATGAGAAATCCTGCAGAGAGGCTACTGCGCCATACTCCTTCCAGTTTACCATGTCGGTCGAGGTGTAGAGCAACCAGTCGTGCATCTTGAAGGCGTAGCCACGGGCGTCGTCTTCATCATGGGTTGTGTAAAGGTAAACAGTGTCGTTCCATACCATAGGGGCAGGATCGGCTGTAAACTTGGTCTGGATGACAGGATCTTGTGCCATCATCTGCGAGGCGGTCAGCAACAAGGCTGAGGATAATAAAAGTTTTTTCATATTGTTTTTAGGTAATGTTTATTTCTGAATTACACACACGTAACCTCCACGAGGCTGAAGCTGGACTTTCTGCTGGTAGCCAGTCAGGGTCTCTCCCTCTTGAGCAGACGTCGGCCAAGGATGGATGAACCAGTAGCTCGCAATCTTTTCAGGATCTGTGATAGAGGTATCCAACGCCAGTCCTGAGTCCTGGAAGAGGGTTAACTTATCGCCCGACTCAACATACGGAGTCAGATCAAGCTCAAGTTCTATCTGCTCGTCTGTACCATTGATACCTGCAATATACCAAGTATCACCACTTCGGCGAGCCATCACGGCATGATGACCAGGCTCACCGCTCACCAGGCGTGTCTCATCCCATACCGAAGGAAGGTTTGAGAGGAAGTCCTGTACCTCCTGTGGCTGTGACAGATAAGACGACGGGCGGTCGGCTAAGTGCTGAAGACCAGACTCAAACAATACTGTCAATGCCAGTTCATGTGCATGGGTCGTAATATGCGGATGCTGCGAATCGGTGAATGTACAAGGCGTGTAATCCATCGAACCAATCACGTTACGAGTGAATGGCAACGTAGCATTATGAGCTGCTGCACGATCAGTGAGTATTGGCAGGTTGTTGTACCACTCCGCACCATAGACGGCCTCGGTGCTGACGAGGTTAGGATAAGTACGGAACCAGCCACGTGGGATGGTAGCGCCATGGAAGTTGACGAGCAAGTGATGGCGAGCTGCGCTCTCAAGCAAATCAATGCAATAGTTCATTGCCGACTCTCGGTCACCCTGGAAGAAGTCAATCTTCACACCAGCAATGCCATGATCCTCACACCACTGGAACTCAGCCTCACGCTTCTCCGGATCATTGAGGCGATACTTAGGACCTGGTGCCCAGTCAATCCATGCGGTAGTAGAGTTATACCAGATAAGTGGCTTCACGCCTTTCTCCTTCGCATAGTTGAGAGCATCCTCGATGGTACCACCATTGCCCATCTCATCCCACTCAGCATCGATAAGCATGTAAGGAAGCTTGAGCTGTGCTGCCATATCAATATACTCTTTGATGATCTGATAGTCATTCGAACCATGGTTGTAAGCCCAATAGATCCAAGACACCACGCCTGGCTTGATCCAGGAAGTATCCTCGTATGCACAAGGCTGAGCGAGGTCAGTGATCAATGTCGATTCTACCACCTCAGCTAAGCTGCCCGTGATGAGTACGCGCCAAGGCGTTGCCCAACCCGTCTGCACCAGACTCTCCATCTGATCTGGCTGGATGCGATAGCCTGCTCCTTCTGCAGTAGTAGTATAGAAGCTCGAAGCACTATGTCCTTTCTCTACATTCGACTCAGAGAGGAGCACATACAACGGCTCTGTATCTTCCTGATGGCAAGGATTGAAGAGTGCAGGATAACCCCAATGGTCACCCTCCTTCTCTTCCGGATTCTTGGGGAAGAAATGCTCGTAAGGCTCTGTCCACTGCTGGAGCCAGCGCTGGCAACCATTATCGTACTGGAACTGCAAAGTCGTATTTTCTCCCAGTAATGGCTGTGGTGTCTCATAACCCTCGCCAAGCACATAACGGAAAGCTATACCATCTTCATAGGTGCGCACCTCCAATCGCTGTTGATGTCCCTGACCATCCTCAAGCATATAATCTACCTGCTGGCCCAGATTCTCGCAATGCAAGCTCTTGCCGATGAGCATGTCATACGACTCTTTGATCTGCACTGGCTTGCTATCCGAGGTGACTTTCCAGACATGAGCGCTATCCAATGGCGTGACCATACCCAGACGGGTAATCTCAGCAAAAGTAACCACAGGTGTAGCAGACGAAACATAGCTCAAGCTCAATGAACTATGTCCATCGCTCGTATGATCAACGACCATAACCTGGACAGGTGGGATATATTCCAGTTGCTCGGTGCAGGCAGTGAAAACACTCACCACCGCCAAACCGACTGAAAAGACGCTTTTGATTTTCATTGATTTATAGAATAGGAAATGTGATATAATGTCTTAGAACTTCACGCGCACTGGCTTGCCATCATACTGCACGCTCTTCTGCGTGCCGTCTGGCAATACGACATTGAAGGAGCGAGCCCCAATCATACCCTCGTAAGCGCCCAGGCGCTTGCCAATGGTAAGAGTATGGGACTTCTCATTCCAATTCAGAGGAATCTCAGTATACTTACCTTCCTCGTAGTTGTAGTTATCGAACTCATCCTCATAAAGGATAAATGAGGCATCTGCTCCCGGATAAACTCGGAGGGTCAGGTTATCCCATGCCTTCTCGGTTGTGTACTGTACCTCAGGACCCATTGGCACAATGCTACCGGCACGAACCATCAATGGAATCTCGTCAAAGCGAGTCGCATAAGTAACGCTCTGGCCACCTTCATACTGCTTGCCAGAATACCAGTCATACCACTGCGCATCTGCTGGCAGATAGATCTTCATATCGCGAGTTGCAGTAAAGTCCACGGTCTTCTGGCTCTGTGCATTGCTGTTAGCGTCACGGTTCCAGCCTTCCATCGCATCAATATGACCGACGACCTCAGGAGTATATTGAGCACGGGTCACAGGAGCTACGAGGAAAGCGTCACCAAACATATACTCACTGTTCAGATCCCATACCTGCTGGTCAGTCGGGAAGTCCATAGCCAAGGCGCGCATGAACGAACCCTGACGATGTGTCACCTGCCAAGAAGTACTATATATATAAGGTATAAGCGAATAACGCTGGCGGATGCTCTTGGCAATGGCCTCATAAACCACGCTTCCTGGCTCGCCGAACTGCCAGATCTCACGAGGAGCATCGGCACCGTGGCTGCGCATCATCGGACAGAATACACCGAACTGCAGCCAGCGCACATACAGCTCCTGATAGAACGGATTCTGTGCAGCCTTATAGCCTGGGCCATTGTAGCTACCACAGAAGAAGCCACCGAGGTCAGTGTTCCAGTGTGGCATACCCGTGAGGTTGAAGTTCAGACCTGCAGGGATCTGTGCACGGAACGACTCCCAGCTCGAACCTACGTCGCCTGTCCAGACATTGGCGCCATAGCGCTGCTGGCCGATGAGACCTGAGCGAGTCAGGATGAAGATACGCTTATTGGCATTGGCCATATCGTTCTTGCCGACGTTGTCATTGGCAGCGATTTTCTCCTTCAGCCGAAGAATCTCCGCACGCTGATTGTCATACACACCACCTACGCTGACCAATGGGAAAGCGTTGCGGACACGGCGCCATGAACCCAATCCCGTCTGGAGATTGAGGTCAGAGTCCGGCCAATATAGATGATCAGGTTCGGTAGAATCCATCCACCATCCGTCCATACCCAGACGGAAGATTCCCTGATTAAGATATTTCCAATAGATGTCGCGAGCCACACTCTGGTAAGGGTTATATACCATCACGCCCGAAGGATAATCCTCCTCCTTCGGCGGCCAGAGGGTACTGCCCGACTGTGGCCAGGTCTTGATACCCCAGAGGAGGTTATCGCCCTTGGCCTTGAGCTCACGATATTGCTTGGTCATCGGGCCGAAAGAAGCCCAGATAGAGATGACCTCATGTGCATTCATCGCATGCACCTCGTCAATCATACGCTGTGGATCGGGGAACTCATCGTTGAGGAACTCCATCGCGTTCCACAGATAGTTCGATCCCCAATACTGCCAGTCCTGGATGATTCCATCGAGCGGAATACCCAGTTCACGGTGGCGGCGTACCACGCCTACCGTCTCATCCTGGCTCTTATAGCGCTCCTTGCTCTGGAAGAATCCGTAGGTCCAGAGTGGGAACATTGGCACTTCGCCCGTCAACTGGCGCAGGCCGGCTACCGTGCCGTCCATCGAGCCACCCCAGACGAAGTAATAATCCATGCAGTCACCCACCTCACTGGCGAAGGTGGTACCCTGCTCATTGTCTCTGAATACGGTAGGCGAGACATTGTCCCAGAAGAGTCCGTAACCGCGGACGGACTGAATCACAGGCGAGAAGTCTTCCGTGTTGTTCTGGATCATCTTCTTCTCCACACCACGCTGCGACATCTTACCGCTCTGTGTCTGGCCAAGGCCATAGATAGCTTCATCAGGACGCAGACGGAAGGTCTGTGTCACCGCATAACTGGCACGGCCCGCGTCGTCAATCGGACGGAAAGCCTCCTGCCCTGGCAACTCGCTCAACAGCAAAGTATCTCTCTTGTCATAGAAGCTGATAGCACCCGTCTGCTCATCTACTCGAACGGTCAAATCGCCGCTCTTCAACACAAAGCAACCCGCCTTTTCCTGGCCCTGCACCTTCACTTTCTGAGGTTGTGCAATGACCGAGAAGCTGGGCAGTTCCTCTACTTTCGAAGCGAGAGGCTTCTTGTGGACACGTACGATGTTGGGCGAAAAATAGGTGATTTCGACTTCTTGCTCCTGTAAAAAGGCACGCAGGCCCTGAGGCATGAACTGATAGTCATGCGCCCAAGAGCCTGCGGCTGTTGACAGGAAGACCATTGCTGTTAATGCAAGTCTCTTCATAGTATATTTTTATTATGTGCCGTTATCCGACACTCTGATTAGTGGTTTTTGAAGTTCCACTTAGCGTTGTCCGAACTGAAATCCCAGTTGGTGAGGGTTGGTGTGCTGTCTCCGATAGAATAAAGCACATACTTGGTGTTGAGACCCTCTTGGCCAGGAATCTGCTTTGGCATGATACGGTAGGTACCATCAGTACACTGCTCGATGCGCCAGAGCTGCTCGTTAGCACCGGTGTACTCAGGAACGCTGATCACGTCACCGCTCTCAGTAGCTGCCAAAGCGCGGTTGGTACCCTCGATACAGATCTTGAAGTAAGGAGCACTCAGGTAGCCACCTGCCTCAGGTATTGGGGTGATGGTCCAACGCTGGTGAGGACGGAACATATAGTCACCGATACGGATCTCGGTGTTACCCTCTGGCCAGGTAGCCTTGACCTCGTCAAGGGTCTGTACTGGGAGCACCTTCACTGGCTCGTTAGGATCAATCTGCCAGTGACGTGCACGCTCCTGCTGCTGACGCTGGAAGTCAACGGCCAACTCCAGTGCATAGCCACGACGCTCTGACTCAATCTCGAAAGTACCACCCTTGAATTGCTCGCCAGCTACAGGCCAACCATTCTTCCAAAGGAGTGGATGGATAGCCAAGGTACTACGACCGCTGAGATCATAGTCAGCCTCCCAGTGGAAAGAAGTGATCTCTACGCCGTCATCGACTACGGTACGGCCAAAGTGACCAGCACCCGTCTTGCGGTTACCTGCAGCTACGACCATCTTACCACCACCAGCAAGCATGTCACGACCTACATTATCAATATAAGGACCAGTCACATTCTTTGAGCGGCCAACCACGATGTTATAGGTTGAGTTCACACCATCGCAGCAAGTGCCATGAGTACCGAGCAGATAATACCAGCCATCGCGATAGAGGAGGTCAGTAGCCTCACAGTCAATAGCAATGTCCTTAGCTACATTGCCCTCCACGCGTTTACCGGTCTTAGGATCGATCTCGATGATGCGGATATTGCCAAAGTAAGTACCATAAGATACCCACATACGGCCTGTTGTTGGATCGAGGAGGATACCTGGGTCAATGGCATCATTGTCCTCCAGGCCATCCGATGCAGCAACCTGTACGGCCTCAGTGTACTTGAAGTCAGGGTGATTAGGGTCGAGGTTCTTGTTCCACATAGTCAGGATGGTACCATTGTGACGACCTCCGAGGCCACCACCTGTAGCGCCATAGACGATGAGGTAGTTGTTAGGACCCATCTTGATTGCATCAGGTGCTGCGCCGCCGCCTGGTCGAGCCTCACGTGGCAGGCTGGTCCATGACCAACCGTCGGCAGTAACGAGACCACCTCCACCAGTACCATAAGTATACCACTTGCCATCGCACTCTACGAGGGTCGAAGGGTCATGGATGTATGGAGTACCGATCTGAGCATCGGCATTATAATATGCGAGAGTTGCGAGTGCCAATGTGGCAAAAACGTTCATCTTTTTCATAGTTTTCTTTCATTTTTGCAGCGTGCTCTTTATGAGTACACATTAACAATCTTATTTCTTCACACTGGTTGATACGATGCTGTAACCCTTCACAGGATTGCCTTTCTCGTCGATGACACGTACACAGAAATCGCTCATGCCAGGGCCATTGATCACAGCACCACGCAACACGTTGAGACCTTTCTTGAGAGTAAGGCGCTTCGATACGCAGTCGTCCTGAACCATACGGCGGTCACCGCTGAGGATAAGAGCCTCCTCGCCATTGAGCCACCACATAGAGCCAGAGTTAGAGCCAATAGCCAGACGTACGTCCTTCATCTCCTCTGGGCAATCAATAACTGTTACGGCGAAGAAGATCACGCCATAGATCTCCTTGTCGAGACCTGATGCGAAACGGAACAGCTTCACATTGTAGCGCTTGCTCTCCAGTTCGTGCCAAGCCAGCTTAGCCTTCACATTCTTGATGACAGGAGGAGTTGGTTCCCAGAAATTAGTGTTCTTGGTAACCTCTTCTACGGTGTAAGTGGCGGTCACCTTCTGGCCAGCCTTTGGCATGATGGTCATCTGATCCTTGAAATACTCGTGGGTCAGGTTCTCACGCAGGTAGCTATCCACGAATGGAGTGTTCGAGCGGTTAGGCTTGCCCACTGGTTCGAGCAACATCCAGCGACGGATGAAGCCCTGTTCATCTGGAGTTGACACCTTAGTGGCTGCCACTTCCTCAAAATAATCGGTCAGCACTGGACCTTCGTGCTGAGCCATAGCCGACAAGCCCATCATCAGGGCGGCGACTACACTAAAAAATCTTTTGTTCTTCATAACATTTATTGGTAATGTGATTATTTTACTACTACACCGCCATCGCTTGGCATTGTCACCTCAAGGCCCTTCTTCAGCAGGCTCTTGGTCACTTTGACGGTCTTCATCTCATTGCCGACATAAAGATTCACCTCCTGTCCCTCGCCAAAAAGGCGGAGATCAAGCTTCACTTTCATCGGCTCGCGGTTGGCGTTGATGCCGGCCAGGTACCACTTGCCATCGTTGTCCTGACGTGCCATGATGAGGTACTTGCCAGGATAACCATCTACAAACTTCATATCCTGCCAGGTTGTTGGCACGGTCTTCATGAAGTCTACTGCCCATGCAGGAGCATCTGTGAGATTATTTGGGGTAAGTGCGAAGTTCTGTACCGGTGTCTGGAAAAGTACGGCAGTGGCCAAAGCATAGACATCCGAAGTCTTGCGGGTCGTGCCATGCACGTTGTCCTTCGAGTAGTGCTTGTTGAGTGTCGAACCGCCAAAGTCCATGTTGCCGATGGCATTGCGCAGAATAGGCAGGATCGTGCCAGCCACAGCCTCCTGATCGTTGTCATACTGGCCGAAGGCGAGGTTCTCGCTCACACGAGCTGCCTCACAAGCCACGAAGTTAGGGAACATACGCTCCCAGCCGCGAGGGATAGTACAGCCGTGGAAGATCAGCATCAACCCAAAGTCATTTGCATCGACAAGCATATCCTCATACATCTGCATGGTCTGCTGCTTGTCCGAGCCGATGAAGTCAATCTTGAGACCCTTGATGCCCGCCTTCTGCAACCACGCCATCTCACGGCGACGGTCAATCATACGGTGCATCTTGCCACGAGGACCCTGAGGCGCATCATTCCAATAACCATTTGAGTTATACCATAGGAAAAGGCCAATACCTTTTGTTGCTGCATACTTCGAGAGCTGCTCCATCTTTTCATAGCCGATGTTAGCGTCCCACCAGGCGTCGATGAGTACATATTGCCAGCCGAGGTCTGCTGCGAGGTCGATATACTCTTTCTGCTCATCGAAATTACAGCTTGCGTCCATACGAATCACCCAGCTCCAGGTGCTCTTGCCGTACTTATATTCCTGAGAAGCCTCATACATAGGCTTCACCAGGTCCCACATGATCGTGGTCTCTGCGATAGGCGCTAAGGTCTTGCCCACGGTGATGGTACGCCAAGGGGTATAACCTGGCAGCATGATACCTGGTTCAGCGCTTCCTACGCCGCCGAACTCGGTCATCTCTGGATAAGCTACCTTGTAGACGTTATCTTTGCACTCCAGTCGTGAACCGCAATAATTACCTGCTACATCGGTCTCACACAGCATCACCCATAGATTCTCTGGTTCAGCAGAACCTTTAACCTTTAGCTTTTCACTTTTAACCTTAAAAAGTGCTGGGAAGGTATAGCCACGACCATGTCCATTCTTGCCCATCTCGCCGTCAAACTCATAGTAGGTCTCATAGCTTGGTGCAGTACGAGCAAAACCCGTCTGTGGTGTCATCTGCGGACAGATGAAAGTCGTGGTTCCCACAGGTAAGGTGAAGTCTGTCATCTCATCGGTCACCAGGCAAGCTACACGCTCATCCTGACGCTCCTTCTTCTGGCGATAGACCATATAACGAAAGGCCACATTGTCATTGTCGACATGGAACTGGATATCTATAGCAGGTTTACCGTCTTTAGAGAAGGTAAAAGTCTGTTCATTGGCTGTATAAGAGATATTACGCTTCTTGAGCGTGGCGATATCGTAAGTATCGCTCACCTGCTTCACTTCGCCTTTCTTTACCAGAGCCAAATCTTTGGTAAAATCAGCAATGGAAGTATTCAAGCCGAGATGAGAGTTCAGAATCACAGTGTCATTACCGAAAGTGACACTATACTGAGGACAACCACCATCTGCTATAGAAAGATGTACTTTCAGATTTCCATCAGGACTGCTTATAACGTCATTTGTTGCCATCAAGTTTGAGGCCGATAGCAAAGCAATAGCCGAAATGATGGTTTTAGGTAGGTATCGTTTCATAAAGGTAATGATTAGAATAGATGTTCATTTTTATTATGGGGGCAAAGTTACAAAAATAAAACCTAAACTCAAAACATTTTCACCTTATTTTAATACTATCTTATCAAAAACGATGCAAAATTTGCTTTTTACAAAAAAATCGGTAGAAAATATACCATAAAAAAGAGAAAATACAAGCAAAAGCAAGACATTTTGCTCAATAATAATTATCTTTGTGCCTTGAAAAACAACAATATTGTATTCAATACTTGTTTATTCATGCACAGAATTCTCAAACTAATAATACTTGTCAGCATGGCAATTACAACCATCGCATCATGTAGTTCTCCAGATCCTCAGGCTCAGAATGATCCGCGTCCAGAAGTAACACCTACTCCTGTCCGTGAATATCATCCTGGAGATGAAGTCCCGGATGATTTCTTGAAGCAGAATGGTTGCGAACAGTTCTTCCAGAACATCGCCATTCCAGACACAATTTTTGCACTGATGCAAGGCAAAACCTATAAAGCCAATTGTACGACACCCCGCGATGAGCTACGTTATTTGCTTTGCCTGCACCGGGATAAAGATGGACGAGCTTGGGTCGGAGAGATGATCGTAAACACTTGCATTGCCGACGATGTTCTCGACATCTTCCGCCAACTTTATAACGCCGCGTATCCTATAGAACGGATGCGTCTGCCTGACTACTGGGATGCGGATGATGAGCGACAGATGACAGACAATAATTCATCGAGTTTTAATTTCCGATTCATCTCGCATACTAACCTAGTCTCAAAACATGGCAAAGGAACAGCCATAGACATCAACTCGCTCTACAATCCTTATCACAAGATAACGGCCAATGGCACTGAGGTCATAGAGCCAGCGATAGGTAAACCATATCTGGATCGCAGCAAAGATTTTGATTACAAAATTACGAAAGGAGACCTCTGCTACAGGCTCTTCACTTCCAAAGGCTTTGTATGGGGTGGCGACTGGTCCAATCGCAAGGACTATCAGCACTTTGAACTCTGATTGCCAAAGAGACATACCGAATAGAAAATATCACCATTCTAAATCGAAAAGATTCGCTAGAATGGTGATATTTGTATTTATGTTATAAAATGTTTTCTGCTTATAGCAGTTTTACATCCACACATTTCAGATCCTTATCTGCTGAGCTAGTGCCATAGAAGACCTCATACTGGCCAGGGATTGGGCGCATGGTGTTAGTGGTCTCGTCGAAACTCTCAAAGCTGTCAATGTCGAGAAGGAACTCGACCTGCTTGGTCTCGCCTGGCTTAAGGGTGACGCGCTGATACTCACGGAGCGACTTGCGTGGACCTTGAGTATCCTCGGTACGACGGACATAGATCTGTACGACCTCGGTACCAGCGCGCTTGCCGACATTGCTAACAGGAACGGTGAGGGTGATGCATGGACGCTTCTTGCCATCTGGATGGATATCGAGCGTCATGAGCTGGCTCTGGAGCTCAGTGCGATCAAGCTGAGCCTGACCTACGTTGAACTGGGTATAACTCAAACCATAACCGAACTGGAAGAGTGGTTCTTCTGTCATGTAGCGATAGGTGCGGCCCTTCATCGAATAGTCCTGGAAGTCAGGTAACTGTGCAAGGCTCTTATAGAAGGTAATAGGGAGCTTGCCAGATGGGTTGTAGTCGCCATAGAGCACATCTGCGATGGCCTGGCCACCACGCTCACCACCATACCAAGCCTGGAGAATAGCATCGCAGGATTCAACCTCAGGAACCAAAGCCATAGCCGAGCCTGAGAAGTTGACGAAGATGACCTTCTTGCCTGCCTCATGGAGTTTCTGGAGGAACTTACGCTGTACAGCAGGGAGCTCGATGTCGGTACGGTCACCACCCTTGAAGCCTGGGAGATTGATAGGCATCTCCTCGCCTTCGAGACGTGCAGAGATACCACCGGCGAAGACTACGGTCTCTACACCCTTGAGCTTAGCGATGAGTGCATCATAATCGACATCATTCTCTCGTCCAATATTGACCTTAAGATCTGCATTGTAAGTGAGAATCTGTGCATAGCGGATCTGGATCTTGTACTCCTCACCTGCCTTGGCTTCGAAAACAGTGCGAGTGTCGGTGTCTCGCCAAGTGAATTCTCGAGCAGTTGACTTGCCATTGACAAAGACCTCGAAATAAGAGCAACCCTCTACATCGAGCAATACGGTACCGCTCTGCTTTGGGCGGAACACGGTCTCGTAAAGACCAGAGAATTTCTTGAGGTTGATGCCAGGTGCAAAGGCGTAGTTACCGAAGGTGGTAACGTTGATCGGGCGGTCATGATGACGCTTTGAGACAGGCTCTGGCAGGTTGTTGATGTCAGCAGCCTTGGCTGGGTCATACTGCTCAGCGCCACGGGTCCAGATATCCTCGTTCCAGAAGATGCCACGGAAACCGGTCTTGCCATCGATAGAACACTGGTCATAATATGATTCGAGTACCTTATCGTGCACAAGGTCACAGCCCTTGAAGGTGACTACTCGACCCTTACCGACCTTCTGCTGAATACCTTCGAGGAGCGAGACCGTCTGATTAGGAGTACCGTTGTAATTACCCCACATAAGTACTTCGTCAGCAGCGTTAGGACCGATGACAGCCACCTTACCCTTCTGGAGAGGAAGCACGTTGCCACGATTCTGCAGGAGGACGAGCGACTGGCGAGACATCTCAAGAGCTGTCTGCTGATGCTCTTTGCTGTTGAGCAACTCAGGGCCGAGCTTCGACCAGCTTACAAGACTTGGATCATCCATCTCACCAAGCTCAAAACGGCCTTCGAGGAGGCGGATAATCTTCTCATCGACAGAAGCTTCATCGACCAAGCCTGCACGTACAGCTTCTGGCAATCGAGCGTAGCCATAGTCAAAGCCACACTCTACGTCGGTGCCGGCGAGGACGCCCTTGGCAGCGGCGAGCTGAGGGGTAGATGAAGTCTTGTGAGTAGTCCAGAAGTCGGTTACTGCACCGCAATCCGAAACAACCATGTACTTGAAGCCCCACTGCTCACGCAAAATCTTCTGAAGAAGTCGGGTATTCGAGCAACAAGGTTCATCGTCCCAACGCTGATAAGCGCACATCACCTCACGGACATCGCCTTTCTGCACACAAGCCTTGAAGGCTGGCATATAGGTCTCCCAAAGGTCACGAGGACTTACATTATTAATATTATCTACGTGACGACCCCATTCAGGACCGCTGTGGATGGCATAGTGCTTGGCACAAGCGTAGAGCTTACGGTACTTGGTGTCTGATGGACCCTGCAGACCCTTGACAACCTGTACACCGAGACGAGAAGTAAGATATGGATCCTCGCCATAAGTCTCCTGACCGCGACCCCAGCGTGGATCTCGGAAGATATTGACGTTAGGAGTCCAGACAGAGAGCGAATGGAAACGGGTATCCTCGTTGCCGTCAGCAATCCACTTGTTATAAGCAGCGCGACCCTCGTCACTAGTCTGTGAGAAGACCTCAAAAACGAGGTCATCGTTGAACGAAGCAGCCATACCGATAGGCTCCGGATAGACGGTGACATTGCCCATGTTGGCAATACCGTGCAGAGCCTCGCTCCACCAGTTGAACTTCTTGATGCCCAGACGAGGTACAGCCTCAGAGATATCGAGCATGATGACAGACTTCTCCTCAAGAGTCAAGCGGCCACAAAGGTCGATGGCACGCTCACGAGGAGAGAGATCAGGATTCTGGTATGGCAGGATCTCCTGCGCATTAACCAGAGACATTGCACCCCATGTGAGGAGTGCAATGCCAATAAATGTTTTCTTCATATTGGATTAAGAGATTACTTGAACAGCATTGGAGCGAACTCACGCAGAGCACGACGCCAAGTCAGGAACTCATGAGCGGTACCTGGAGAGACATGGCTGGCAGCATTATAACCTGCAGCACGGAGGTCTTCGGCAGCCTTGGTGACGCCTACAGGATTCTCCTTCTCGCCGGTGCTGATGAAGATCTGCTTAGGAGCTTGCTTGCCTTCAAGGTCGGCAGGAGCGTACTGGCCGCCAGAGAAGAGACCCCAGTAGCCAAAAGTCTCAGGATGAGCGAGAGTGATAATACGAGTCTCCATACCACCCATCGAGAGACCTGCCATAGCACGATGATCACGATCAGCGAGGGTAAGGAAGTGTGAGTCGATATATGGAATCATATCCTCGATGACGAGCTTCTCAAATGGTTCGCACCAGTTCTCAGGACGTTTCTGGCCCCACTTGAACTCATTGGTCAAACCATAGGTCATTACGACGATCATTGGCTCGATCTTACCCTCCGCAATAAGGTTGTCCATAATCAAGCCTGCGTGACCCTGACGGAACCAGGTAGTCTCGTTCTCGCCCCAACCATGCTGAAGGTAAAGGACTGGATAACGCTTCTGGGTACCCTTGGCAACAGGATTACCCTTCTTGTCAACAACCTGACCATAGCCTACTGGAGTGTAAACCCAAGCGGTGCGCATGCACTTTCCGCTCTCGCTCCAGAAGAGGGCCTGCTGTACGTTGCCGTGTGGCACGTTCTTCTCAGCATAGAACTCGGTATCCTCGTTGGTTGGAATCTCGATACCAGACTCCCAACGGCAAGAACCGAAGAAGTTGTGTGTACCAGGATCGTTAACTACACCACCATCGACGGTGAGGTGATAATAGTGGAAACCAGGATCCATAGGGCCTTCAGTAACGCCATACCACATGCCATCCTCCGCATTCTTGCGAAGTACGGTACCGCCACGGCCACCAAGGCCAAGGCTTACCTGTACGGTGCGAGCCTGAGGAGCGTCAACGCGGAAACGTGCATAACCTTGTGAGTTAACCTGAGGATATTCTTGGCCAGGCTGGTTGAGCTCAGATGGCTTCCAGTCGTCCTTAATTACGACGTTATCAAGTGCTGGATCGAAGTTGCATACTACGTTGTAGACGCCCTTTGGCTTAAGATCCTTATCGAAGAGCAAAGGATAGTTAGCAGTACCTACCCAAGAATCCTTATCAGAGAGGTTCCAGAAGGTAACGCAATCGATCTTATCCTTATACTTACGGAGAGTCTTGAAGAGCTGAGCGTACTGATCAGTGTGCTGAGTCACTACGAATGGCTTGATGTCCAAACCCTGACGACTGAACTGTAACTGACCACCCATCTCCTGATTAGCACGGATATCGAGCTCGGTGATATGGATATGGTCAACGATAGAAGCATATTTCTCGATAGCAGCAGCGACGTCGTCCATCGAAGGGCCATAGATATTGTAGTGGCCTTGCATACCGATACCATCGATAGGAGCACCCTGCTCCTTGAGACGCTTTACGAGGTTGTAGATACGATCACGCTTGCCAGGATCGCACTCGTTATAATCGTTATAGAAGAGCTGTGCATTTGGATCGGCCTCACGAGCGAACTCGAAAGCGTAACGGATGATGGCATCCTCCGACCCGAGCTTCTCTTTACTATACTTGTAATATACAGCCTCGCGGAGATCAGAACCAGCAGGCTGGCCACGACGTGCAGGACGGACATTATCGGCTACCGACTCGTTAACAACATCCCAGCAGTAGATGATGTCCTTATAACGGTTCATGATGGTCTGGATGTGATCCTTCAGACGAGCGAGGTAAATCTCCTTCTTGACGAAGTTGCCTTTCTTGTCATAGAGCATCCAGTCGGTGCCCTGGCTATGCCACAGCAAGTTGTGGCCACGCATCTTGATGCCATTCTTGCGGCAGAAATCGGCAATGGCATCGGCCTGCTCCCAAGTCCACTTACCCTCTTCAGGATGGGTCTCGATAGGCTTCATGGCATTTTCACAAGTGACACTATTGTACTCCTTGAGTACGAGCTGCTCCTGTTCAGGAGTCAGGTTGCGGACATTGAGCGCTACACCTACCTTAAAGTAGTCCTTGTAAGCGTCCTTCAATCCCTTTGCCTCCTTCTGCGCATTGGCAGGGAGGGTAGTCATGGCCAGCGCAAGGGCGCACATGCCAAAGAGAGACGTTGCTTTCATGTTGTAATGATTAGGAATGTTTATGTTCTTTAATGGTTTATCTCAGTACGGTTGGGCAAAGATAATAATTTTAAAAGGGATAAACAATAAAAATATGTGAAAGAATGCAAAAGATATAGCAAAAAAGAGTTGAATGTAACATGAGCGATGAAAATAAAGAAGATTTTCAATATAATCAGTCCTTATATCATATATTTTATGTATCTTTGTACCCAGAAAAATAATTCTAAAATTTATGAATCTAAAAAAAATCGCATTCATTTCTTTATCTTGCATGCTTTTAGCATCCTGTGATGAAGAGAAAAAACCTTGGGAGACACAGGATCCTTACGTTGATCCTACTCCATCGCAAAAGCCGGATCCAAAACCAGATCCAGTGGATCCGACTCCGGTAGTTCAAGCAAAACTCGATCCTTTGCATGTCGACGGCCGATGGCTTTGTAACTCTGCAGGAGAACGAATTAACCTACATGGATTCTGGCAGACCTATAGTCCTTGGTTCAATGGAGATGCATGGGGTGTGCACAACTGGGGAGACTATAATGTCGATGATTGCCTACGCTACAACAAGAAAGAGATTGACAATATTCTTGCTGCTGGCTGGAAAGTAGACTTTATGCGCCTGCACATGGATCCCTATTGGAGCGTCTCTCGTTCTCGTCCATGGCCAACTACTCGCGAAGAATACGAAGATTTTGACGAAACGCTTTTCAAGGAATACCTTGATAAGGTCTTCGTTCCAATGGTTGAATATTGTATATCCAAGGGACTCTATGTCGTATTAATGCCAGGATACTCTGCTCCTGAATATCTGGAGTACGGAGACCAGTTCTTCAAGGTTCTAGAGAAACTATGGACAAATATCAGTAAGCACCCTAAGCTGGGCAACAACACTGATGTCATGTTTGAGATTGTCAACGAGCCACGGTCTATCAAGGCGAATGGCAACGTAGGCAACAATGACGATGCACACAACCAGGAGCTGACTCGCTATATGCAGTATTTCGTAGACCTGATCCGCCAGAATGCCAGCAATATCATCTGGGTGCCTGGCACAGGTTACCAGAGTCAGTATGCCGGTTATGCGAAATATAAGATGAAAGGCAAAGACCTAGGTTTTGCCGTACATTGCTATCCAGGTTGGTATGGCAGCGATGCCGAACAAGAAAGTGCAGAACTTGGTGGATCAATGGGAGGCGGCTACGATGCATTCCAAGCAGGCTGGAACAACCAGATTCTTCCTGCAGCAGAAATCGCTCCTATCATGATTACAGAGATGGACTGGGCTCCTAAGATTTATAATAAGTCATGGGGCAAAAGCTTTACAGGTGAAGCTGGTGGAAGTGGGTTCGGCGCAAACTTCAAATATTTGGCCGACAAGACCGAGAATGTTTCATATATTCTTTTTACAGCTCCTAATGACCTCGCTGATTATGGCACAAAATATGCTTCAGGAAGTACAAATTACTGGAATGACTGGAGAGGTTGCCCATGGCAGATCTATCATTGGTACCAAGAATACGCTGAAGGTCGCATCCAACCTACAAGTGCAGAGAGTATCAAAATCGGAGGTTCTGATGGAGGTCTTAAATTGACTGCTGGTACTGAACGAAACTTCATCGTCAATGCCATTCAGACGGGCAATGTGATTTACCCACTTTACTCAGGAGTAGAAGCACAAACGGCAGATCCTTCCATTGCACGTATTGATGGAGAGAAAATCGTTGCAGTAGCAGAAGGTGAGACGACAGTGACAGCAAAAGCTTTAGGCAAAGAAGTCTATTGCAATGTGATTGTCAAAAGCCTATTCCCTCTAGATGCCGCGTCATTTGACGTGAATATCTGGGAGAAAGGCACCTACAATGAGGCGACGAAAACATTCACCACCGGTCAATATGGTTTTGCGGGTTGGCATTATAGCGGCCTTGATATCTCTTGTCACAAATATATTGTGGTAAGACTCGGTGATGGCACTGATTTCTCTTGTCAGCCATCATTCAGACTCTTTGACAAAGGCTATTGGGATGGTGCAGCCGAATACAATTTTAATAACCAGAAAGAATTGCGCGTAGAAATTGCAAAAATCAAACGTGCAGATGGAGGATCATTTGATACAAAAAACGTAAACATCATCGGATTCTGGACTCTTGGATTCAAACCAGTTTCCATCGATTATATCGGATTTGAAGATTAACCTCCTTCTATATAAATATAGGTATCGCCAGCCATGTGTCTTGCATGGTTGGCGATCTTGTTATTTAGACAGTAATAACAAAAAGTATCCGCTGTGTTTTGCCACAGCGGATACTTTTATGTTATGGATTGAAGTATTACTTCTTCTTAAGACCCTCTGACCAGCCACCGTAAGCAGGCTTGCGAGAGTAATCCTGATACCAGAGACCTACAGGCTCGCCACCACGCCAGCCGCTTGACTCTGGAGAGTCGGTGAGACACCACTGGCAGATACCGTACTGCTGTGCAGGTGGAACGATACGGAAGTACTCCTCGATAATCCACTGATAGTAATCTGCCATAGCCTTTTCTATTTCGAAGCCATCTGGACGCTCAGCGAGCTCGGCTGATGAGATCGAAGGATCGAACTGCTTGACTGCAAGACCCATATCAAGCTCAGAGATACGAACGAGCTTACCGGTCTTAGCCATATCCTCAAACATCTTTGTGATGTGCTTCTTCTGTTTATCCTGGGAAGTCTTATCAAGATAGTAGCTGATGTGCATCTGAGTACCAATACCATCAATCTTAGCGCCACCCTTCTCCCAAACATCGATCCAGTAAATGAGAGAAGAAAGCTTCTTGTTTTCATCCCAAGTTGACTCAAGGTTGTAATCGTTGATGAAGAGCTTGAGGTCTGCTGGATTAGCGCCCTCCTGCTGTGCATAAGCATTACGTGCAATACTATCAACAATTACACCATAGTTCTCTGCGCCGAAGTAGTCCTGCCAGTAGAAGGCGTCGCCACCTACATCCCATGTACCAGACTGGTAGCCTTCATAGTGCTGGAGGTCATAGTAGCCGTTGACATTACCGCCACCAGAAACTGCCTCATTGATGAGATCCCAAGACTTAACCTTGCCCTCGGTAGCCTCCATCATACCGTAGATCCACTGCTGCATAGCATAAATCAAGGTATCGCGCTTCTCCTCTGGGGTCAATGGGATGGTGCTCTTGATCTCGTGCTCCTCTTCCTTCCATACACGGATGTTATCGAAGTAGTAGGTAACCTGCTGGTCACGATCCTTAGAAAGGTTGAATGCGATAGACTTGAGGCCACCCTTAGAAGCCATTGAGCCATCGACCTTCAATACCTGAGTATAGGTTTGCCATTCGGTAGTGAAGTTTGGAGATCCAATACATGCCCAGTGAGCATAGTCACCTGGCTCACCGTGAGCCTGAGTATCACCTGTAGCAGGAGCTGAAGCCTTATAGTCGAACTGGACGTTGACGGTCTCGTTTTCCTCAAGAGGTTGATTAAGCTTGATCCAGAACTGAGTATCCCAGTCCTCTGCAGCGCCAGCATTGCTGGTAACCTTGACACCACGAGAACCTCCGACACCGACACCATCAGTAATGACAGTCTCAGTAGCACCGTTGTTCTCCTTGCGGACGAAGTTTACAGCTTCGGTACCCTCCATGTCAGAGTTGGATACATATTCAGTCACAACAATCTCGGTCTTTGGCACCTCAACCTGCTGGCAAGACTCCCAACGGATATCTGCGAACTCGTAGATAATTGATGTGCCAGGAGCAGACTCCTTGTTCCTATTCAGGTTGAATGCGATAGACCGCTGAGCGCCACCACCCTCAGAAGGGATAGTACCCTCCCAAGTGCCTTCCTGCCAATCGGTAGTGAAGGTTGGATTTGGACTGAGCATCTGCCAATGCTTGTAATCGCCAGGGCCTGCGTGTACCTGAGTATCAGTACCGATACCCTTAGAAGCCTTGTACCACATGTGGAACTTATACTTCTCGCCTGCCTCCCACTTCTTGTTAGGAGTATATACGAAGAACTGAGTATCCCACTCCTCTGCAGGATTGGTCTTACCTACGATCTTGATGCTGTTCATGCCGTTAGGACCACCACCGACAACGATGTCAGCAGGAGCATCAGACTTAACCTGATCACGAGCAATGAAGCTCTCCATTGGCTGACCCTCCTTCATCTCAGAGTTAGTAACCTGGTTGGTCCAGACGTCCTTATATACAGGAGCGTCACCACCTACAGTCTTGGTGATGTGCTGAACAATCTTCAATGACTTAACGTCAAGAACGCCGTCGAACATCTCTGGCTTGAGAATGAAGTCATAGTTCTCAGAGTTCTCGCAGTTGATGCCATTGAACTTAACCTCTACCTCCTCAAAGTCATCGCCACCGGTGAGATTGACATCACCGTTGAGCAACTGCTGGTTGCTCCAGCCATTCTGAGTGGTAAGGGTAACCTTGCCCTCCTTGCTTGACTTGATGGTAAGGATAGCTGAGAAATCTCCTGGCTCCAACTTGATGGCATTGGTGATAAAGAACTGTGACCACTCACCTGAAGGTTCGAAGTGGAGAGCACCACCGATTACAGGAGGTTCACAACCCATTGGATAGAATGGGAAGCCGCCATCGGTATACTTCACAGTGGTAATATCCTTATCCTCGGTAACGGTTGAAGAACCAGCTACCTCCTTGAGCTCACAGATGGTAAGTGACTTAACGTCGAGGACGCCGTCAAACATCTCTGGTTTGAGGATGAAGTCATAATTCTCTGAAGGTTCACAGGTAATACCGTTGAAAGCAACAGCAACCTCATTCCAACCTTCCTCAAGGGTTACGTCTCCGTTAAGCAACTGCTGGTCGCTCCAGCCATTCTGTGCGGTAAGGGTAACCTTGCCAGCCTTATCTGACTGGATCTCAAGGATTGCGACATAATTACCTGGCTGAAGACCAATAGCGTTGGTGATGAAGAACTGTGACCACTCACCAGATGGAACGAAGTGGATAGCGCCATTGATTACTGGTGGCTCACAACCCATAGGATAGAATGGGAAGTTACCATCGGTATAGGTGACCTTCTTAACCTCCTCTCGCTTGATCTCAGTAGGACCAGAAGGATCTACTGGCTTTGGCTTATCTGCGATAAGCTTGCTGAGCCACTTGACTGGCTGCTGTGAGTGCCAAGCCAAGGTGTGACCATAGACGGTAAGGCCGCCGGCCTCTGCTGCTGACACGAAATCAGAAACAGTACCATAGTTGAACTCACCCTTATCGCTAACAACTGAAGACATCTTCATGGCATTGCCTGCAACAACCTCATCGAAGTTTGCACGAGCGAGAGTGTAGACATTGCCCTTATTATTGAATTCAGAAGCATTAAGAGCACCACTTACCTTGAAGTTAGGATGTGCTGTACGATCTACGTAGTTCTTGAGAGGCTCGTAGTCGTTCAAATATTCGTAATCAGCGCTGTTGCCTGGCTTGTTTACAACGTAGCCGTTGGTGTCGAAGTCATCGACACAGGAAGTGAGCATTGCTGCTCCAGCCATGGCAACCAACCATTTTGTATATTTCATAATACTATCAGATTATTTATTATTTGTACTCGACAGCGAACTCTACAACAGTGTTGTATGGATCGCCCTCAGTGGTGCGAACCTGAGCCACGAGAGTCTCGTCATAGCTCTTGCCATCAACAGTATACTTGAGGTAGAGGGCATCACGGTCCTTGTTACCCCATGCCTTGATTTCGCTCTTCTGCTTAAACTCACCATTGCCACTTACACCGGCACCGGTGATGGTGCAGTTGTCACCGCTGAACTGGAGGGTGACAGTCTTGCCATCAACGTTGGTATAGGTGCACTCGTTAAGGCCAGTGGTCTTAACAGCTACACGCTTAGTGGTCTTGTCAATCTCCTTGCCTGCCTCCTTGACGAGGTAGGTTCCATGCCACTTGTTAACGAAACGTACACACCAGAGTGCATAATCCATTGGAGCAGTATCCCACTTCTTGCTGTCAACACGAGAAGGAGTTGTTCCATCAACCAATGGAGTACCAGAGAGAATGCGATCCGCACCCGACTGACCGGTAATCACAACAGGAATGACATAGGTAGTGGTAATAGATGCAGGATCAGCAAAGAAAGCATCAGTGAGCTGAACCTCAGTCTGACCCATCAGAGAGTTAGCGAAAGAATTGTCATAAGTCAATGTGGTAGAAGCAAGGCTATAGTAGCTGCTTGGCATTGGCTTGACAGGAGCACCATTAGCAAAATAGAGGTTCTCACAAAGTGACTCATCGACCTTGATCTGCACCTGGATGTTCTTGCCATTGTAGGCACCACCCATTGCGCTCACGATCTTGAACTTGTGAGCATTGTCGAGATCCGTATTGATCTCGTTGTCCTCACCCAGCTCGATGGTACGGACAGGATACTGATATGCGAAGTATACTGATGTGCCACCCTCATAGTCAGGGAAAGTCTTATCTGCGTTCTCACAGGCAGTGAAAGCAACTGCACTCAGAGCGAGAACTGGAAGAATATATTTTTTCATACTATATTAATCTATTAACAGTAGAGATTATCTCCAGCCATCATTCTGCTGAAGGTTGCTATACTTCTTGATCTCAGAATCAGGGATAGGACCATAGACCATGTGAGACTGGAACTGACGAGGATCAACATCCATGATGCTCATGCTAGCAGCATTGATACCCTTAGCTGTAGTGTTGAGATCAGCATTCCAACGACGCAGGTCATAGAAGCGCTGGTTCTCGAAACAGAGCTCCAGACGGCGCTCGTTGCGGATCAGCTCGCGCATCTTCTCCTTGCTCGATGCACACTCCTCAAGATAAGGATCAGTAACACCTACACAGATACCTGCACGCTCACGGATATCCTTGATGATCTCCTTGACGCTCTTGCAGTTGCCGATCTTAGTGCCAGGACCGCCAGCCTCATTAGCTGCCTCTGCGTATGCAAGGAAGAGCTCAGTCCAACGAATACGAGCGGTATAGTGCTTCTGCTCGGTCTTTGAAGTTGGGTTGACATTTACATCCTCACGGAGGAGCTTACGCATATAGTAGCCAGTGCGGGTAGACTTACCCTGCTGACGGTCAAGGTTATCATCGGTAGCCTTGTCGCCGCTGTAGTTACCTGTCCAGATGGTAGCCTCCTCAACGCCAGCCTTAGCGCCATCGACGATGATATACTTCTCAAGTCGTGGGTCGCGGCCTGCGTATGGGTTCTTTGAATCATAACCTGACTTAGGGTCAGTGATAGGATAACCATTAGCCATTGGGAATGCATCTACGAGATTCTGGGTAGGGTTGGTACGACCATTACCGTAGATTGAAGGAGGATAGTTATCAGACTCGAGTGAGTTGCTGTTACCTGGATTGGTCATCCAGATAGCCTCAGGAGTATTCTGAGTACGCTTTACGTCGTCAATCTCAGACTTGTTTGCATACCAGGTGTTACCTCCCTCTACAACCTTCTTATCACCGATGACAGCAGCAGCAGCCTCTGCAGCCTGTTCCCAAGTAGCAGTACCGTAAGCTGGGCTGGCTGCGAAGAGAAGTACCTGAGCCTTAACAGCTTTGAGGATCTGGCCACAGACTTTACCATGGTGATGATCACCAAATGCACGGTTGTAACCACCCATATCAGCACCGATAGCCTGATACTTGGCAGGAATCTGGCTCTTATCTGAAATAGAAGCGTAATTCTCAGGAAGGATATTGATAGCAGTGTTGAGATCTGCAAGAATGCTGTCGACACACGCCTGGAATGAGAGACGTGCGAGGTTCAGATCAGAAGCACCTGTCTGATACTCGTTGAAGAACGGAACACCCATGAGCTCACCATTTACCTTGCCGGCATGAGCACGGAGGAGGTAGAAGCGCTGGATAGCACGCATACCGAGTGCATCACCACGCATAAGGTCAATGAACATCTGGTTGATTGGGCCATCGCCTGACCACTTTACCTTCTCGACGTTCTCAAGCATGATGTTACAATACTGGATGGCATTGTTACGAGCCTGCCACTGTGACATTGGGTCGTTGATAGCACTCCATGAACCAGCAGCCATCTGACGATAAGCGTTGCCGTTCTCATTTGAAACAGCATCATCGGTAGTCAGGTCGCTATGAGGGGTGCCATCGTATGGCATAAGGATGTAAGCATTGCCCAGAAGACCTGAGGCGAAAAGAGGGTCATTGTACATCACCTCGATATCGCTGATCATCTCATTGGCTGGTTCGAACACATCATCGCACGATGCCATGACAGCGCCAGCACAAAGAATTGGCAGAATATATTTATATGTTTTCATTTGAGTCAAAACTTTTTACTTTTTAACTTAGAATGTCACTGTCATACCACCCTGGAAGAAGCGAGACTGTGGAGCAGAACCAACGTTGAGCTCGAGAAGCTCCTTCTCTGGGGCGAAGGTGAATACATTGTTAGCATTGACGAAGAGTGAAACACCTGATACGACGCGCTGGCTCTGGAACCAAGAGCTTGGGCAGTCATAAGTCAACTGAATCTTGGCAATGTCAAAACGATCGGTCTTATAAAGCCAGAAGTCAGAAGCGCGATAGTTGTTGTCACCAGCGTCCTTAGAGATACGTGGATAAAGTGGGTGTGTAGCAACTCCCCAAGTGTCGCGTGCAAAAACACTATACTTGTTCTCACCAGCGAACTTGAAGTAAGTACCCTTATCGAGCTTGCTTGCATGACCACCCCAACCGCCTACGCCGAGGACGAAGAGAGTGAAGTTCTTATACTTAGCAGTAAGGTTTACACCAAGGGTCATTGGAGCACCGTACCAGCCGCCACGGCCGAGATCAATCTCGTCCTTGCCGTTGATAACACCATCACCGTTCTGATCCTTATACTTGAGATCACCTGCGCGAACTGCACCGAGCTCAGAAGTCTTACCATAAGCCTCAGCCTCCTCATCAGAACTGATGAAGCCAAGACACTCAAGACCCCAGATAGTGTCAAGACGCTTACCCTGACGGTAGCGATAGGTATCATCACCGTAAGCGGTATCCTCACGACGGGTTGCCTTAGTATCATACCAGGTAAGGTTTGCACCGAGACCAAGCTCTACCTCACCGATCTTCTTGTCGTAGTTAGCACCAATCTCGAAACCATAACGCTTGTCATTATTATAGTTAATGACAGGGTTGAATGAGGTGTTAGGATAACCGATTGAGAAGTAGCTTGGCATAATTGAGGTTGGCTCGATTGGCTTGCCTTCGATAGAGTTGGTAAAGAAGGAAGCGTTGAGCTTCAAGCTCTTCTGGAGAAGAGAAGCACGTACGCTTGCGCTATACTCGATACGCTTTACGAAACCGAGATCCAGGTTCTGACCACGACGTGACTGAGTAGACTCACGACCGTCTGATCCACCCCAATCCCACCATGCACCATCGGCCTGGTTGAAGTTACCTGCATAGAGGTAGAACTCACGGCGGTTATCGCCTGAACCGATATAGAGGTCGAGGTCCTGGTTGATCTGGCTGTGGCTGGCGCTGATGGTCAAGTCGTCGAAGATACCATCCTCCATAAATGCCTCCTTAGCGATGTTGTAACCCAAAGTTACTGAGTAGTTGAGTGCATTGCGATGACCCTCAGCAAGCTTAGCAGTGTGAACGAGAGCTGAACCCAACTGTGCATAGTACTTATGTGCATAGTTGTAATCAACGCTCAAGCCCATGTTTGCGTTGGCTGTTGAGTGGTAAACACCAGACTTGGTCTGCTGGAAACCATTAGCAAGCAACATTGCAAATACGTTGTGATTGCCGAATGAGCGATCATAATCAAAGTGTGCATTGAATGCAATGGTCTGGCTGGTGCTTGAACCACCAGTGGTCTGGTTACCAGTATGCTCATCCTTACCAAGCTGAGTAAGGCCAGTAATCTGAGGAGTACCATTGAAGGCTGACCAGTCAGCAGCATAGGTAGCATAGTTATCATCCATCCAAACCTGATAGATGTTAGCATAGTCAACACCGATCATGGTCTTGAATGAGAGACCCTTGGTAACGCGCTCAAGATCGAGATTGATACCAGCGGTAAACTGGAAGTTACGGTTGTAGTAGTGGTTGATACCCTTGCGATAGATATCAGCTACAAAGTTGGTCTCGTTGGTACCAGTCTTTGCACCGAGGAGCATGCCATTGACGAGCTGTGCATTCTGGAGGACATCCAATGCACCGCTGGCATACTCACTGACTTCAGAAGGATCGATGAAGAGGTGGAAACGGTTAGGAAGCATCTCTGCCTGGCCTTCCCAGAAATTGGTTCCACGAGTACTACGACCGGTGTAGAAAGTTGCGTTAGCATCAACGTATGCAGTAACCCAATCTGCCAGGTTCATATCTACATTACCACGTACATTGAGGCGGTCGTTGTAGTTGCGCTTAGCATTACCAAAGTTGACGAACTCACTGCCACCGTCAGAACCATTGCGTAAATAACCGATGTTGCTGTAGTAGCGAGCGCGCTCACCACCACCCTTGATCTCAGCAACAACCTCCCAGCGGTTGAAAGCCTTCTTGATGAAGTCTTTAGAAAGGAAGTCATTGTTTGCGGTATACTCACCCCAAGGCTGATCGCCAGCGTAAGCACCGTAGATGTCATTCTCAGAATACTTAGGATCGACGGTGTTGTAAAGAGTCATGTACTCTGCAGAACCGAGGTACTTAGGAAGAGCCTTGATGGTGTTCCAACCGGTGTTAGCGTGTACATCAATCTGGATGTCACCCTGCTTACCACGCTTAGTGGTGATGAGGATAGCACCATTAGCAGCACGGCTACCGTAAAGGATCACTGCATTAGCACCCTTCATGAAAGTAACAGAAGCAATCTCCTCTGGCTTTACGCTACCTGCGTCACGAGGTACACCGTCGACGAGTACGAGATAGTCAGACATACCCCAAAGAGAGGCTCCGTTAAAACCGCTGGTATAACCCTGCATGTTTGAGAGGCTGTTGGTCTCGTTGTTCTTTGCAGCAATCTCCTCATAGTTGATTGATGAGATACCACCCAACACATCCTCAGCAGCTACCGTGCGGAATGCTACATTGACCTGCTCACTCTTAGTCTCTTCCTGGCCAACTGCCACGGTAGAGATGAGCGCTGCAGGAAGCAGCATATATTTGATATATTGTGTATTCATTGTTTTTCTTTGAATAAAGTAATTTATACTTCGAGTAGCTTAATTACCAACCTGGGTTCTGGTTGAACTCTGGATAGAGATAAACATCCTTGTCTGGAAGTGGGAACCAGTAGTGCTTGGTACCGAGGAGACGATCACAGATCAACTTCTCGCTCCAACCAGAAACCTCACCATCACGTGGGTCATTCTCGCGATACCATGCATTCTCAACGATGATGCCATTCTCATTGGTCTCATTAGCCTTGACGCGCTTGAACTCCTGAGAGGTCTTCTTGTTGAAACGTGAGTCGGTAAGGAGAAGCCAGCGCTGAAGGTCATTCCAACGGAAGCCCTCGAAAGCGAGCTCGCAAGCACGCTCACGACGGATCTCATCCATCAACTTGTGGTAGTCACCAACATAGCCTTCGGCAACATGGCCTGCACCTACACGGTCGCGGAGCACATTGATGGCATCAACAGCCGATCCTGTGTTACCCTCAGCTGCTTTAATACCTTTATAGCCGATAGTACCATTACCCTGCTTAGCTGCTACGGTAGCCTCTGCATACATGAGGTAAATATCAGCCAGACGGAGGTATGGGAGGTAGCACTCGAGAGCGCCTGCCCAGTCATACATCTTATCAAACTTGTTAGCAGACTTAGACACAAGCTTCTGGCAGAAGTAACCACTGCGGCTACCAAGCTCTGCATTACGGAGCGCAGAACCAGTCTGGAAGTCAGCATACTGCTGTGCACGCTCAGCCTCCTTAGCTCCGATCTCAGTGGTAGCTACACGCATACCGTCGAATACGATATCGTGGTAGAAGCGAGGATCACGATCCTTGAATGGATGGGTTGGGTCAAAACCTGAGTTAGGGTCGGTGATAGGAAGACCGTTAGCCATACCGTAAGCGTAGTTTACGTAGTTAGCAGTTGGCATGTGGATGATCTTATCGTGCTCAACGAAACCATCGATCTTAGAACCCCAAAGCTTAGCGAAGTTCCAGTTAGAACCGTTGACATCTCGTTGAGGACCACGGAAGATTGCCTCAACAGAACCTGGCTGCTTCCAACCCTGACCTGTAGTATAGAAAATGTCGGTAAAGCTATTGGTAATACCTGCAGCCTTGATGTGGTTATATACATCCTCATAATCATAAGAGCAGAGAGTGTATGGAGTCTTGCCACCCTCAACCTCGTTAAGAGCAGTACCGAGACACTCTGCAGCCTCCTGAGCAAGAGAAGTGTTGTACTTATAGGTCATATCACCAGCGCTCATCACACCCTGATCGTGATTCTCCATCAATGGAGAAGCTGCCCAGAGGAGACACTTGCCTGCATAAGCAAGAGCTGCTGTACGGGTAACACGGATCTGGTTGTGACCAGAGGTCTTCTTACCAGGGCCTGACTTATCCCAATCAAGAGGGAGCAAAGAAGCAGCCTTCTTGAAATCATCAGCAGCCTTGCGTGCACACTCCTGATATGAGAGACGTGCATACAGCATCTCTTCATTGCTGTCAAGCACCTTATCAATATATGGCATACCGCCGAAGTACATCATTACCTCATTGTGCCACCAAGCACGGAAGAAGTAAAGCTGACCGAGAAGGATGTTCTGCTCCTCCTTTGAGCCAACGAAGAGACCATCCTCCATTGCCTTAAGTCCGTAGTTACACTTACGGATGCAATACCATGAGTGACCATAGATACGATGAGCGAACTTATCGGTAGAAGTAGAGCTAAGACCACCAACAGCATGAATACCATTCTCAGACTTGCCGAGATAGTTCTGCGAATCAGTCATCCAGTGACGGTAGTTGCCAAGGTCCATCTGATGGCTCAAGTGAGTATTGCCAGCACCATCGTTCATAATCTCATCCTCACCCCAGTTGAAGGTAGTACACCAGAAGCAACTCTCCTTCTCAGGGATACAGTTGTACATCTCCTCGATGAAGCCCTGAAAGTTGGTGAAGTTCTGGAAAGCGACGGTCTCAGATACCTCGATAGACGGATCGCGGTCCAGATAATCGGTGCAGGATGTTGCGCTCATGGCCAGAACGGCGCTAAGAGACAAGCCTGCTATATTATATATAATGTGTTTCATATTTTTTATCGTTTTCTTCTAAGTTATCGTTGTAATACTTGTTTTCGTTAGCTTAGAGCGAGAACTTAAGACCGAAGTTAATACGCTTAACGGTAGGATAAGCTGAGGTCTGTGCGCCATTGGCCTCGCGGTCATCTGGCATGTTGGTGTACATCCAGAGGTTGTTTGCACTGACGAAGAGGCGGAGATTGGTCAAACCAATCTTCTTGACCCAACCCTTATTCCAGGTGTAAGCCATCTCGACGTTCTTCAAACGGATGTATGAACCATCATAGTTCATCTGTGTACCATAGAAGTAGCTTGGAGTTGTGTTGTAACGTGGGGTTACAACATCTGCACTGCTACCCTCCTGACTCCACCAAGAACCCTGGTCGAATACAGCGTTCAACTTGTCACCGAATGAACCAAGACCTACGTAACGGTTAACGTTGGTTACACCATAGAACTGAACGAAGCAGCTGAAGCCCTTCCACTCATAACCGATGGTTGCATTGTAGGTATTCTCAGGAGTACCAGTATAGCCATAAGGAGCAGCATCATTCTGGTCAACGACACCATCACCATTGAAATCAACGATATAGTAGTCACCGACGAGCTTCTGGCCGTCACTTGAGTCATGCTTTGGAGAACCGTAGAGCTCATCGACAGTGTTGATGAAACCATTGTTGATGTGGCTGGTTGGCTGACCGATAGCATAGCCCTGTGACTTCTGGTAGTTAGGAAGCAATGGCTTATCATCCTTCTGGATAACCTTATTCTCTGCATGAGTCATGCTCATGTTAGCCCAAACGCGATGACCGCCTTGGAAGGTCTTATTGAGGCGAAGCTCAATCTCATAACCATTGGTCTTAACCTTACCAAGGTTAGCAGTAGGAGCACCAGTACCGAAATAGCTTGGGATAGCACGGTCATTAGCACCTACGATGACGTCAGAACGGGTATCCTTAAAGATATCGACAGCACCTGCTACCATACCGTTGAGGAATGAGTAGTCTACACCGAAGTTGTGCTTGCGGACAACCTCCCAGTGGATATCAGGATTACCGAGAGACTCCTCACGATACCAATGATAGATAGAGCCACCCTGGTTAACGTCCATTACAGACTGGCTGTTAGCATCATATTTCCATGCGTTCATGAAGAGCCAGCGACCTGCGACGTTATCATCACCGATCTCACCGTAAGAGTAACGGAGCTTCAAGAAATCAAATACATGAGTGTCACCCCACTTGAGGTTCTTGACAGCCTTCATGAATGGCTCGTTGGTGATAGTCCAACCTACAGCGCCTGACTGGAAGAAACCGAAACGATACTTGCTTGCGAACTTCTCAGAACCGTTGTAAGCGCCGTTGTACTCAGCGTTGTAACGATCTGCATAGTTATAGGTAGCACGGAATGCCCAGCTCTCACGGAATGAGGTAGGGTTAGAACCGGTGGTATACTCCGAACGGTTGAAGAGGCCCATGGCGCTCAAGTCGTGCTTGCCGAACTTACGGTTCCAGTTGAGCTGGAGCTGATAGTAGAGGTTACGTGTGGTAGCCCAGTCCTGTACAGAACCATTGCTGATGCTCCAGTGGCGACCCTCAGAGAAGTCGAACTGCTGGTTAGCATCACGGTCCTGAGTGTGCTGATAGAGACCAGTCTCAGGGTCTACCCATGTGCGCTGCGCGTTATTATAAAGGTCATTGATACCACGGTTCTTCTCCTGGAAGCGGTTATCCCATGCTACATTACCACGGAATGAGAGACCTGGGGTAATGAACTTGAGATCCTGCTCAAGGGTGAAGTTGGTATTGATAGTAGAGTTAGTGGTCTTGTTGGTACCTGCCAAGGTGAACTTCTCAACAGAGTTGGTAACGTTCGAAACCAATGGATAGTAACCATAAGAACCATCAGAATAACGTGGAAGGAATACGTCTGGAGCAAGGTTGAATGCACCAGCGAACTGCTGAGAAACCTGCCAATCATCCAAGTTAGCATTCTCATAGGTAGCCTCGGTAATACCGGTAGAACCAGAGAGGTCGACCTTGAGGACGGTGGTGTTGGTGATATGGAAGTCGAGGTTTGAACGGACGTTGATACGGTTGTAACCATACTTAGGAGTATAACCACGACCGCTGTCGAATGTCTCGAAGAGGTCACCCTCGTTTACATAGTCAACAGCAGCGAAGTAACGTACATGCTTTGTACCACCGCTGACGTTGATAGCAGCGTTGTAAGACATACAGTAGTCCTTGAAGAGGAGCTTCTGCCAGTCGACATTAGGATAACGCTCCTTCTGCTCCTGTGTGGTCTGATTACGGAAGTTCTCAATGAAGCTCATAGGGCGGTAGTTCTCCCATGAACCTGGGTTGAGGTTCATCTCGTGCTCAAGAGCGATGTTACGCATCATATAAGCATCGTAAGAGTCAGACTTACCAGGAAGAGCTGAAGGAACCTTCATGATAGCGTTAGCGCTTACGTTGATCGAAGGACGACCCTCCTGACCACGCTTAGTGGTAATCAAGATGACACCGTTAGCACCACGTACACCGTAGACTGCAGTTGCAGATGCATCCTTCAATACAGAGATGTTCTCTACAGAACCCATATCTACAGAAGACATAGGACGCTCGATACCATCGACGAGCACGAGAGGCTCGCTGTTGTTCCAAGATGAAGAACCACGGATGACGATCTTTGGATCCTCCTCACCAGGAACGGCTGAAGAAGTCATGGTTACAACACCAGGGAGGTTACCAGTCAAAGCTGCACCGACGCTGGTGATACCAGCCGCACGCTCGAGAGTCTTACCAGAAGCCTGGGTAATAGCACCTACGACAGATGCTTTTTTCTGCTGGCCGTAACCTACTACGATTACCTCTTCCAGCTGCTCGTTATCCTCATCGAGGATGATACGGAGGTTCTTACCGTTACCGGTGACCTCCACAGTCTTCATACCCACGTAAGAAACCACGAGGGTAGATTTTGCACTTGGCACCTTCAAGGTGAAGTTACCATCCAGGTCGGTTGTAGTACCCACAGTCTTGTCTGTCTTGAGTACAACCGTTGCTCCAATGATACTCTCGCCTTGAGAGTCTACTACAACACCCTTGATGGTTGCATTCTGTGCCCACGCCGTAGCGCAGAAGCACCAAACCGCAATCAACAAAGCGAGGAGCCTTTGTCCTTTCTGCATTGTTTTTTTCATTGTGAATTAGTTTTTATAATAGATAATTGTTTTGTGATTTTCTTGATCGAAGTGCATTACCAGACATCTCGTCTTTCTTTGTGTTTTTCGTTTTTGCAAACCGTCGGATTTTAATCAATCCATAAATAGGGATTATAGAAATCCGACGGCCTGCTCAACGGATGACAAAATAAGGTCATCAAGAATTAGGAAAATATTGTGTTAGGTAATGTGATTCGTGTAGTAATTGTTCACGTGTTATTAAAAATAACGGGGCAAAGATACTAATTTTTGATAAAAAAAGCAAATTTTTCACGTTGCAGACATCGAAGAAATTGTTACTTTTACAATAATATCTGTTACAATTATCTTCTCTAATGTTACATGACTTGATTTTCAGCGCTTTCCAATTTGGTTAAATTTTTCTTTTTTTGGCAAAAAATAAGCAAAAGAAAGCGTTGTTTTGAGACTTATCAACACTTTCTTTTGCTAATTAGTTTTAATAAATGACCGATTTGAGATTAGAAATTGAACGAAATTCCTCCCTTAAACAGCATTCCTGGCTGCTCGACGAAGGTATATTCGTAGTACTTTTTGTTGAAGATATTGGTCAGATCGCAATAGATCTTAGCACGCTTCATCGACCATGAGAGGCGTGCATCCAACAGGCCATAACTTGGGTTCTCATCGCCGATTCGGTCCATCCAGCGCCAGGCGACAGACAAATCAAGATGCGAGAACAAGTGCGTCTCGGCCTGAGCAACGAGCTTGTTGCGGAGGTACATCATGGCGTACTTGCTCGACAGGATAGAGCGCTCATACGACGATGACTGATCGAGGTAAGCCCACTGCAAACTCAGTTTCTGGAGCGGAGACTCTGGGTTCAGCTCGCGTGGCAGGAAGGCAATCTGCGTCTCGATGCCGACGTTATCCAGACGGAAGTTAGTCGAGTGGAAGGTCTTGCCATCCGCAAAGGATTCATCCTCGCCAGGACGCTTCTCCGAAGGATTGAAGATAACCCAGTCGATCATATCCTGCTTATGACTATAGAAGGCCTGCGCCTCGATGTGCCAGCCGGTGCAGCGATAGCGGACACCGAGGCTCACATCCTGCGTCTTCTCTGGCTTGAGATCGGTGTTGCCGATGATGTTGGCTCCACTATAATATAGGTCGGTGAAGGTTGGCAGACGGAGCGCCATGTTCCAAGAGGCAAACATCTTCCAGAAAGAAGAAGGTCTCCAAGCAATATCCACACCTGGATAGAAGCGCCAGCGGTGATCGAGACCCGAATTGCTGTTGGCCAACAGACCTAAGCTGATGGTCCACTGATCAAGCAGGACATCATGCTCCAGGAAGAGGTTGTGATTGACGCGGCTGTCCTTATACTTATAATATATGTCACCATCCGCATCATGGCCAGCCGTCTTCTTCCACTCTTTTTCTTCGAGCGGAAGGCCGAGCTTGGTGCTGAAAATACCTTCATAGCGTCCCTCATAGCCGAAGTTAGTCTTGCCATGCGCAGACGAATGATTGACTAAGGCCTTCCAGGCAGCAGCATCGACCTGATGGAAGTTCTCACCGGCAGGACTGTCCTTGTGCCACTGATAATGATCATACCAGCGGTTCCAGTCGGCACCGGCCTTCAGGTTCCATGACTTGCCGAGAGGCACCTGCATCTGTAAAGCTGCGATCAGGCGTTCGTTACTCTCCCACTGGTCAGTCGACGAGGCGCCATAGAACGTGTTGGCTCCATAGTCCTTGTAGCTATAGCCGAACTGACCATCGACCGTCATGTCCTTGTGCTGTAGCGAGCCTTGATAGAAGACTCGGGTCGAACCGAAATCGGAGTTAGGAGTAGCACCATCGCTGCGGCTGTAGCCACCGGTCAGCAGATTGGTCAGCGAGGTGTTCTGTCCCAGCGAGTTAGCCGACGTCAACGAGAGGTCGCCACCGGCATAGCCGTACGAACCGCCATAGACATGCGCCTTGCCGCCGAACTGCTGCGGATCATCGTCAGACACGACAGCCTTGCGCGTGACGATGTTGATGACACCCGTGAATGCACTGGTGCCAAAGACACGCGCCGCCGGACCTTCCAGTACCTCCACCTGCTCGATATCGAGCGCAGTGACTGGGAAGTCGGCTGTCAGATGCCCAGTATGGGGTGAAGAGATATTCACGCCATTGAGCAGAACCGTAATCTGATCGAAATTTCCACCTCTGACCGAAACGTCGGTCTGAACTCCAAATTCTCCGCGCTGCCGCACATCCACGCCGACAGCATACTCCAAGAGATCATTCACACTGTGTACCGCAGCCGCTGCGATATCTGCAGCGCGCAGTACAGTCACCATACGTGGTGTCTGCTCAGCAGTGAGCGACACGCGAGTGGCAAGGACCTCAACGTCCTGCAATACGTCTACCTTCAGCGAATCGTCACCGACCGCGCCTGCCGTGTCGAGAGCCCCTGCATTAGAGCGAGCACCCGCAGCAACAGACATCGAGCCAGCCTCGCCTGCCATAGCCTTCAAGCCAGCACTGCAGAGCATAGCCACGGTCAGGACACCGATTCCTACCTCGCGATGGAGGCTCTGGAAAGCAGCGTACGAAGCGCCACTGAAGCGCTTCCACTTGACTGTTTTTTTCTGATTGTTATTATACATAAAAATAAATGGGCTTTTGTGCCCGTTTTTTCGCGGCGCAAAGATAGTGAAAAAACCTGTTATTCCCAACTAAAAGTATGTTTTTAAACACCTATAAAGCACAAATATTATTTAAAATGTGTACTTTTGGCCGAAAAAATTTTGCCACTACAGACATTATTTGTATATTCGCCCTCAGAAAGTCAATCCTTTCGACGTCTCAGACCTTTTATTTCAGTAATTATTGACACGATTATGACCATTTTCCTGCATATCGAATACCAGACACAATGGGGTGCACAGCTCTATGTCACCACGGGCAAAAAGCCAGCTATCGGAAGCAAGCTCCCGAACAATGCCATCGAGATGGACAATGACGGCCGTGGAAACTGGTTTGTCGAGGTCGAGGCCGACCGTCTCAACAATCAGCACTATCACTACGTACTGGCCTATCAGCGTCACGTGCTGAGAAATGAGTTCGGCAATGGTCATCTGATTGCTGATATCAGCGAATCGAACGGAGTACCGACGCTTCATGTCTGGGATATCTGGCGCCGCCTGCCGCAGATTCGCAGCTTCTTCTCGCTGGCCTTCCGTCGTCGTCACGAGATACAGCAGCTCTATAACACCGCGCATCCATTGGTCGATGAACTGGCTCCAAACCGCATGACGATGGTCTGCGAGGCCGGCAAACTACAGGATGACTGGCAGTTAGCACTCATCGGCAATACCGACGTGCTCGGCAACTGGAACCCCGCTCTCTCCCTCCCGATGGAGCAGGTCAGCCGTGGCATCTGGAGCGTCTCGTTCGACCGCTCAGCCATCCGTTTCCCCTTGCGCTATAAGTTCGTCGTCCTCGAACGCCTCACTCATCGCTTCATCGGATGGGAAGACTGCACCAACCGCTTCTTCCAACCCAGCATGATGGAACTTGGCGACAGCCTGCTCATCTGCGACCAGCGATTCACGCGTCTGGCACAGGACAAAGATGAAAATCCACAAGAAACTACAGAATAAATAATAATCGCAAAAATGAAGAAAATCGCAGTTTATGCCATGTCTATGGCCCTCCTGAGCGGATGTATCGCTCCAATGGCAATGAATAATCCACAGGCAGGCAATACCCAAGCTACTCCACAGACAACGACACAAGCAGGAACACCGGCCACCGGTGCTGCTCAGAGCTCCTTAGGAGACATCTTAGGCAATATTCTGGCCAGCGTGACTGGCAGTATCACTACTACACAGGCCAACCTGGTCGGCACTTGGACCTACACCGAGCCAAGCGTGCAGTTCGAAAGCGACAATCTTCTCACTCAAGCCGGTGGCGCTGCCGCAGCTGCGAAGGTCGAGAAACAGCTTGTCTCAATCTATCAGATGGTAGGTATCACTCCTGGCAAGGTATCCTTTACCTTTACCAAAGATGGCAAAGTCAACTATGCCATCGGCAGCCGTCAGGCTACAGGGACCTATGTCTTTGATGCTCAGAACAAGATGGTTAACATCACCACGGCCAATGGAGCCAAGATCAATGCTTACGTGACTATCAGCGGCAATCTCATGAGCCTCTGCTTCGACAGCAGCAAGGTTCTCTCCCTCTTCTCTGCAGCAGGCAACCTCAACAACGGACAGTCGACCTTAGGAAATATCGGAGCTCTTGCTCAGAATTTCAAAGGTATGAAGACCGGATTCAAGTTCAAGCGATAACAGATTCATGATATCAACACTTGGTACCAAGTGTTGATATTCCTGACCACGAATACTGACACCTGGTACCATATGTCAGTATTCTGTATCAATGAGTCTAACACTACGTCCGTAGTGTTAATATCACAGACCTCCGAGTCTAACACTACGGACGTAGTGTTAGACACATACATCAACGAAACCAACAACAGGAACGTAGTGTTGATCTCCTCGATATGGAAACCCAACACTACGTTC
>JAZUDJ010000052.1:0-30435 GCA_045639585.1 Bacteroidales bacterium | reverse complement strand
CGATCTCAGGAGCAGAAAGGGTCTCCCAGGCGCCAGGGAAGAGATTCTTCATCATCGAGACATTCTTGAGCAACTGGCTCTGGTAAGACATGGCTGCAGGGATGATGTGGTTGACGGCCAGGTCACCGAGGACGCGACCCTCGATCTGAATGAGCTTGACGTAGGTCTCAAACTTCACCTCGTTACGAGCACGGAGCTCGGCGGCAGTGAAGATGCCGAGCTTCTCGAACATGTCGACGTTGTAGGCCTTGACATTCTCGAGGAACATCTTAGGCACGCAACGCTCTACGTCCAAACCGCGCTTGGCAGCCTCCTTTGGCCACTCGTCAGAATAACCGTTGCCGTCGAAGCAGACGGTGTCGATAATCTCTGCGATGATAGGCTTCAAGCAGCGCATGACTGCTACCTTGACGCTGGCACCTGCGGCCATCTCTTTGTCGACAGCGGCCTTGAAATCAATGAGTTGCTCTGCGACCATCGCGTTGAGTGTGGTCATCGCAGCCGAGCAGTTGGCCTTCGAACCGACAGCGCGGAACTCGAAGCGATTGCCGGTGAAGGCGAATGGCGAGGTACGGTTGCGGTCAGTATTATCGACGAAGATCTCAGGGATCTCGACGAGGCCGAGGTCGTAGGCCTGCTTGCCAGCGAGGACGATATCGGTGTCGTCTGGGACGGTCTGGAGCTTGCGGAGTGCATCGGTCATGGTCTTGCCGAGGAAGGCTGAGACGATGGCTGGAGGAGCCTCGTTAGCACCGAGACGATGAGCGTTGGTGGCCGACGCGATGGTAGCCTTGAGGAGAGCGCCGTGACGCTTGACGGCCATCAGAACGTTGACAAAGAAGGTCAGGAACTGGAGGTTAGACATCGGATCCTTGCCAGGTGCGAGGAGGATGACACCGGTGTTGGTAGAAAGGCTCCAGTTGTTATGCTTGCCCGAACCGTTGATACCCTCGAAAGGCTTCTCATGCAGGAGGACGCGGAAGCCATGCTTGCGAGCGATCTTCTTCATCACACCCATGATGAGCATGTTCTGATCGACTGCCAGGTTGCACTCGCCGAAGATTGGAGCGAACTCGAACTGGTTAGGAGCCACCTCATTATGACGCGTCTTCATCGGGATGCCGAGGCGATGACCCTGGATCTCAAGGTCCTTCATGAAGGCCTGCACACGGGTAGGAATCTGACCGAAATAGTGGTCGTCCATCTGCTGGTTCTTGCTCGAACCGTGACCCATCAAGGTGCGGCCAGTAGCAATCAGGTCAGGACGAGCGGCGTAGAGAGCGTCGTCGACCAAGAAGTATTCCTGCTCCCAACCGAGGTTGGCGCGGACGCTGGTGACATTCGGATCGAAGAGCTGGCAGACAGGGACAGCAGCGTCATTGACCGCCTTGAGCGCCTTCTTGAGAGGAGCTTTATAGTCGAGCGACTCACCTGTATATGAAATGAATACGGTAGGAATAAAGAGGCAGTCGTCCATGATGAAGACTGGCGAAGTAGGATCCCATGCGGTGTAGCCACGCGCCTCGAAGGTGGCGCGGATACCTCCTGAAGGGAAGCTGGAAGCGTCAGGCTCCTGCTGCACGAGGTTCGAACCAGCGAACTCCTCGATCATGCCACCCTTCCAGTCATACTCCATGAAAGAGTCATGCTTCTCGGCCGTAGTGTCGGTCAAAGGCTGGAACCAGTGACAGCAGTGTGTCACACCATGCTCCATGGCCCATTGTTTCATACCAGCAGCCACTCCGTCGGCTACCTTACGATCCAGATGATGACCATTGTCAATACAGTCAAGGAGAGCGTGGAGGGTCTTGGCGTCAAGATACTTCTGCATCTTTTCGCGGTTGAATACCAACTCGCCGAAATACTCTGAAGGCCGTCCCTTAGGCACCTCCACTTCCACTGCACGCTTCTTGAAAGCCTGCTCAATGGCATCAAATCTCTGTTTACTCATTGCGTCTATTGTTTATTGATTCATTTTCAAGGTGCAAAGATACAATGTTTATTCATTCTTTCCAAATTTCGCTATTTATTTATAGGTAATAAAGGCGGAAAACAAACCAACTTGGCACAAATGCATAACAATTTACCAAGTTTTTCCATCGATTAAGAGCAAAATGATAAAAACGTTGTCAGATTTTGGGAAGTTCACGGAGAATCCCTTATCTTTGCATCGCATAACAAAAGAACGCAATATTCTTACAAAAATGAAAACCTTAACCACCCTCTACTTCCGCCAGCTATGGCGAACAGCAGACAAGAAATCCTGGATCGGCAAGGGATATATCCTCTTCTGCCTCTGGGCCATCGAACTCTCGCTGGGGTACGGCCTGACCTATGACGAGCAGATCGCTAATCTGATCGCTCGCCTGTCGCCTGCCATCGTGGCCATCTTCTCGGCCGTGGCCTTTCTGCCTGACCTTTTCTACAAGTTCATCTTCACCGACGACAAGATTGCGATGGATGCCTTCCTGAAGTCGCGACCTATCAGCCAGGAGAAGTGGGAACGCTTCCTGTGGCTACAGCAGCTCTGGAAGACCGAGAACCTGCAGATGAGCGTCATCTGGGCACCGCTTATCTTTTTCGTCCTGCCGTTCGGATGGGCGTTCTGTCTGTTCTTTCTGCTCTACCTGATCTCTGTATTCAATGGCATTGCGCTGATGGAGCTCCGAGGAGGAAGCCTGTACAATGAGCAGACCCGTAAGACGCTCAAAGCCAAAGAGAACGGATTTGTGGAGCGACTGACCAAGAGTAGTGTCTTTGCCCTGCAGATCAAGAGCTTCCTGCGCTCAAAACGACTCAAGACCTCTACCCTCTTCCTGACGGCATATTTTGCCATTTTCGGATATGTCAACACTTATAATTCTGTGGTCGGAGGAGAAGTAGATGTGCAGTTCATCGGATTCTTTTTCATGCTGTTTGCCGTCGCTTTCCCATCGATCAATCTCGGACAATACGCCATGGGAATTGAGGCGAATTACTTCAACGGACTTTGGACAAAACCGCTGTCACTTAAGCGCCTGCTCGAAGATAAGTACCGACTCTATGCCGTCATTACTTGCTGCACCTCATTGATCTATGTGCCAGCATGTCTATTGGGCTGGATATCTTGGCTGCAACTGATCGGCGTATTGATCTTTGGCATCGGATTCTGTAACTCGATGATCCTGATCAATGGTTTCAAATGCTCGCCTTTCGACATCTTCGGCAAGACCTTCTTCAACTATCAGGGAGGCGGCTCGACCTTCTCGGTGAGGCTGATTATAGTAATGCTTATCATCATGATTCTCCCGGTCTTTCTCTGGTACGCTCTTTCTCCGATCTGGTTCTGTCTGACCCTTTCTGGCCTTGGCATTGCAGGACACCTCTTGCGTGGCAAACTTTTCGACTGGATCATGAGAGATTTCGAGAAGAACAAATACAAATATATGGAGAAATACCAGAACAAGTAAACTTGTAAATAACAAGTATCACAATAACAAATATCATTGCATAACATTATGACTATCCAGATAAATAACCTCAAGAAAACCTACGGTGAGAATACCGTCCTAAACCTCCCTGCACTCACCCTCAATGAAGGAGAAGTCATCGGCCTTGTAGGCAATAACGGAGCTGGTAAAACAACCTTGATGCGCCTCATCCTCGACCTCATCCAGGCCACGGAAGGCAACGTCGACAATGACGGACATCCAGTAGCTACCGATGCGGCATGGAAAGAATATACCGGTTCGTTCATTGATGACACTTTCCTCATCGACTTCTATACTCCTGAGGAATATTTTGACTTCATCGCCGAAGTCTATGGCATTGACAAAGAGGTGATGCACGACCGTCTGGAAGACTACTCTGAGCTGATGGCAGGCGAGGTGCTCGGCACCGGCAAGCTGATCAAGGACTTCTCGATGGGCAACCGACAGAAGATCGGTATCATCGGCGCCATGGTCATCAACCCCCGCTTCCTGATCCTTGACGAACCTTTCAACTACCTCGATCCGTCGAGCCAGATCCTCGTGGCTCGTATGCTCGAAAAGATGAATAAAGAGCTCGGCACCACCATCCTTATCTCCAGTCACAACCTGACCTCAGTGACCGATATCTGCACGCGTATCCTGCTGCTTGAAAAGGGCGTGATGATCAAGGATCTGGCCAACGAACCTGGCAGTACACTGCAGGAATTGGAGGATTATTTCGCTCATTAAGGGGAAAATAACGCAATATCCAGCTGCCCCTTTGCAGCAAAAATATATTAATTTGTACGCGCAGACGCGATTTTAACAAATATTTTGCCCATATTTCGAAAAAAATGAGTACCTTTGCGCCAATTCTCCATCCAAAACGTAACTAAAGGAGATTTTTTAGACGTATGAGCAAAACCAAGATTCTCTTCATCAACACAGAAGTCATGCCCTACATGTCGGAAGACCGCACGTCGGCTATCGGCAGACAGTTGACCCAAGGCATCCAGGATGCAGGACATGAAATCCGCACATTCATGCCACGCTTCGGCACCATCAACGAGCGCCGAAACCAGTTGCATGAGGTGATCAGACTCTCGGGCATGAACCTCATCATCAACGAGACCGACCATCCGCTGATCATCAAGGTGGCGAGCATCCAGGCGGCTCGTATGCAGGTCTACTTTATCGATAATGACGACTTCTTTACCCGTCGACAGATGTACGGAGACGAGAAGGGATACTATCAGGACAACATCGAGCGCTGCGTCTTCTTTGCTCGTGGCGTGATCGAGACGATCCGCAAGCTCCGCTGGAAGCCGGATGTAGTGTATTGCCAGGGATGGTTCAGTGCCATCGCTCCTGTCTACATCAAGAAGGCCTTTGCAGAAGACCCATGCTTCCGTGGTGTCAAGGTCGTCTTCGGCATGTTCGACAACGCGTTTACAGGTCCGTTGCATGGTAACATCTATGCTACCGTCAAGCGCGAAGGTGTGCTGAAGGCCGATATCGTAGAGCTGAAGGACAAGATGATCGACTGCGCTGCTCTCTGCCGCATCGCTGCCAAGTTCAGCGATGGTCTCATCATCACCGACGTGACTCCTGAGGCAGATAACGTCCGCGAATATGCAAAAGGACTCGGCATCCCAGTACTTGATGCCACCGACGAGGAGATCGACATCGACAAGTACGAGGCGTACTTTGAGCAATTCAATACAAAACCAGACGACAACGAAGATTAATATCTATTTCACGTGAATATACTTTTTTCTGTCACCAAGCGAATCATGTCATTCGCATTGGCAATAGGCATGCTGATCAGCATTTCATCCTGCAATGATGAAATGTCTGAAATTGGTTATTCCACCCGACCTCTCAACGACAAGATACATATCGTGACCGATACGCTGCAGTGTGGCGTAGCTACTGCTTATCGCGACTCGATCTATGTCAAGACCGGTTATCCGTTGCTCGGCAACATCACTGACCCGGAGTACGGTAGCATCAAGGCCGGCTATCTGGCACAGTTCTATGCCAGCACAAAGCTGAGCCTGAACCAAATCGATGGAGATTCTATCACCTTTGATATTCTTCGCACCTCTGTCCCTCAGACGTTGGGATTGGATTCGAAAAATGTCTATAAGTCGCGTTTCGACTCGCTGATGAACAATGACATCGACTCATTGACCATGCGAATCTACTACACCACTTACTATGGTGATTCGCTCACGCCAATGCAGTTCAGTGTCTATGCACTCAACAAGGATGCCAAGCTGGAGACCGAGCCAGAAAAGGCGTTCTACAGCAACTATGACTTCTCAAAGTACTACAACACCAACAATCTGCTCGGCAGGAAGGCCTATACTGCAGCCAACCGTGTTCTGCCAGAGGCTGACCGCACGAAGGTAGGATCGAACTATATCGTGATCCGACTGGATGACGACTTCAAGAACCGCTTCTTCCATAGTATTGTAGAAGCTGCCATCGCACGAGATGAAGCCGGCAAGGAGAACTATCCTGCTTATAAGGATATCTTCTCTAGTATTGCTACCATGCGAGAGAACTTCCTGTCTGGTGTATCTGTCCAGCCGACGTTTGGTGATGGTTCGATCATCAAGGTATTTAACACGGCAATCTGGTTCTACTACCGTTCATACCATCGCTTTAACAAGGATGGAACTATCCTGCGTAACTCTACCGATACGGCCGACTCTACCTATGTGACTTCGCACCAGCAGATCATGGCCGTCACTCCTGATGTCGTGCAGATGACTAGCCTCAGCTTGAAAGATATCAAGAAGGACGAGCGCCTCAAGGATCAAGAGTCAGCATATATCACCTCTCCACAGGGATACTATACTACCCTCGACTTACCTCTCGGCCATGCAATCCGACACATGATGGACCATGAGGACCGTCAAGATTCGGCATACTTCCTGGGTGGTGCCAACTTCAGTTTGATGTGCCAGAAGCCACAAGGCGCATTGCTCTCTAGCAACCCTGTCAACCATGTATTGCTGGTTGAAGAGAGACGTATGAACCAGTTCTTCGAGGACAGCAAGACTCCTGAAGCCAACTCTTCGGCCGTAGGTACCTATGTAGCAGATTCTATCACCAGCCAGATTTACTACTATAACTTCGGCAACCTAAGTACCATGGTGCTGGGTCTTGCCAGTTCAGAGGCTCATGGCGGCTGGAACAAGTCGATGGATACGCCTATCGAGTGGGCTAAGAAAATCCAGCAGAAGCATCCATTTACCTTCCTGCCTTGGATCAACCTCAGCAGCAAGACCAACGAAGACTACCGCAAGGACACCGCTCTCCGCACAGAGGTTCAGAAGGCGCTCGACAGCTATGTTGTCCGCTTGGCCATCATTCCTGTAGACGTCACATCTAATTCGAGTGGTGCTGTGCTATCTGTCAGCAACTATATCCTGCCAACTGCCATCAAGGTGAAGCGAGATTCTAAGAAGCAGTTCCTGCAGTACATTTATACGCTGGGTGGCGCCCTGTAAGCGTTACCAGAGCTATTATATATTTAAAAGGAGTAAACTATTTTTCAAAATAATATTGCGTTATGACCGACCGTCTTTACATCTTCGACACCACATTGCGTGACGGAGAACAGGTCCCTGGATGCCAGTTGAACACTGTGGAGAAGATCCAGGTGGCCAAGGCTCTTGAGACTCTGGGTGTAGACATCATCGAGGCAGGTTTCCCTATCTCGAGCCCGGGAGACTTCAATTCAGTTGTTGAAATTTCTAAGGCCGTTACCTGGCCTACCATCTGTGCGCTTACACGTGCCGTGCAGAAGGACATCGACTGTGCAGCCGAGGCCCTAAAGTACGCTAAGCATAAGCGCATCCATACTGGTATTGGTACCAGCGACAGCCACATCAAGTATAAGTTCAATTCTACACGCGAGGAGATCATCGAGCGTGCCGTTGCTGCTGTCAAGTATGCTCGTAACCTCGTCGACGAGGTAGAGTTCTATGCTGAGGACGCTGGCCGTACTGACAACGAGTACCTTGCCAAGGTGGTTGATGCAGTAGTTCGTGCAGGTGCTAAGGTCATCAACATCCCTGACACTACTGGCTACTGCATGCCATGGGAGTTCGGCGAGAAGATCAAGTACCTCTGCGATCATGTAGAGGGTATTGCCAATGGCGACGCCATTCTCTCTACTCACTGTCACAATGACCTCGGCATGGCTACGGCTAACACCATCTCAGGTGTAGTCAACGGTGCACGTCAGGTGGAAGTAACTATCAATGGCATCGGCGAGCGTGCTGGTAATACTTCGCTCGAAGAGATTGCCATGATCATCAAGTGCCACCAGGCTACCATGCCAGTGCAGACCAATATCAACACCACCAAGATCTGGCCAACCAGCCGTCTGGTCAGCTCGTTGATGAACATGCCTGTGCAGCCTAACAAAGCCATCGTCGGCAAGAACGCGTTCGCACACTCTTCTGGTATCCACCAAGATGGTGTCCTCAAGAATGTACAGACCTACGAGATCATGGATCCTAAGGACGTGGGTATCGACGAGAACTCTATCGTACTTACCGCACGTTCTGGTCGTGCAGCTCTCCGCCATCGTCTTTCTGTCCTCGGCATCGAGATCGAAGGCGAGAAGCTTGACAAGACATATGAAGCATTCCTTCGTCTCGCCGACAAGAAGAAGGAACTCACCGACGACGACCTCCTTATGCTCGTTGGCGCAGAGAAGGCTGAAGGCAATCACATCCAGCTCGAATCTCTGCAGGTTACTACTGGTAAGGGTGTCACACCTATCGCAGCTATCCGCCTCAAGGTGGCCAATGAACTCTTCGAGGCTGCCGGCGTAGGTAATGGTCCTGTCGATGCATCTATCAAGGCGCTCAAGCAGATTATCAAGCGTGAGATGACCATCAAGGAGATGACTATCCAGGCTATCTCTAAGGGTTCTGATGACCTCTGTAAGGTACACATGCAGGTAGAGCATGATAACCATATTTACTATGGTTTCGGCACCGATACCGATATCGTCACCGCTTCTATTGAGGCTTATATTGATTGTATCAATAAATTCAAGTAAATTTCTTCTTCCCAATGAATACTCTTTTCGACAAAATCTGGGACGCTCACGTTGTTGAAGTTGTCAACGATGGTCCTACACAGCTCTATATTGATCGCCTCTTTGCTCATGAGGTAACCTCTCCACAGGCTTTCGACACCTTGCGCGACAAGGGTATCGGTGCTTTCCGCGCTGATCATGTCGTAGCAATGCCTGACCACAATACTCCATCTGACCAGCAGCTCAAGATCGATGATCCTATCGGCTGCAAGCAGGTAGAGACACTCTCGAAGAACTGCGCAGAGTTCGGTATCAAGCACTTCGCTATGGGTACTAAGGACAATGGTATCATCCACGTTGTTGGACCTGAGAAAGCGCTGTCGCTTCCTGGTATGACCATCGTCTGTGGCGACTCACACACCTCTACTCACGGTGCGGTAGGTGCTATTGCTATGGGTATCGGTACTTCTGAGGTTGCTCAGGTACTTGCTTCGCAGTGTATTCTCCAGAGCAAGCCAAAGACCATGCGTATCAATGTAGAAGGTGAGCTCCAGCCTGGCGTTACCGCTAAGGACGTGGCTCTCTACATCATGGCTCAGATGACCACTTCTGGGGCTACTGGCTATGCGGTTGAGTACGCTGGTTCAGTGGTTCGCAATATGTCTATGGAGGGCCGTCTCACTTTGAGCAACCTCTCTATCGAGATGGGTTCACGCGCTGGCCTCATCGCTCCAGACGAGACAACCTTTGCTTACCTCAAGGATCGTGAGTATGCTCCTAAGGGGGAGGCTTGGGACAAGGCTGTCGAGGAGTGGAAGAAACTCAAGAGCGACGATGACGCTGTCTTTGACAAGGAGGTTACCTACCGTGCAGAGGACATCGCTCCTCGCCTCACATACGGTACCAACCCAGGCGCAGGTATCGCTGTAGATGCTTGCATCCCTACCACCGACGGCATGAGCGAGGCTGAGAAGTCTCAGTTCATGGCTCAGCTCGAGTATATGCAGTTCCAGCCAGGTCAGAAGCTCGAGGGTACTCCAGTTGATTACTGCTTCCTCGGTGCTTGTACCAATGGCCGTATTGAGGACTTCCGCGCTTTCGCTTCTGTTGTTAAGGGTAAGAAGAAGGCGGCTAACGTTACCGCTTGGCTCGTTCCTGGTTCATGGCTCGTTCGTCAGCAGATCATTGACGAGGGTATCGACAAGATCCTCGAGGAGGCTGGTTTCGAACTCCGCCTGCCATCTTGCTCAGCATGTTTGGCAATGAACCCAGATAAGGTTCCTACTGGTAAGCTCGCTATCTCAACTTCTAACCGTAACTTCGTAGGCCGTCAGGGTCCTGGTGCTCGTACCATCCTTGCTTCGCCTCTCACCGTAGCAGCTTCTGCTATCACCGGTGTAGTTACCGATCCTCGCACCATGTTGGCTCCAGACCTCGCTCCAGCAGCAAATCTCCGCAAGGTCACTGCTGCTCAGCCAGATGCTTGTCCTGCTATTGCTTTCGGTACAGCACAGACCGCTGCTGCCGCTCAGGCCGATGGTGCCAAGAGTGTTCACAAGGCATTTAATGTAGTGAAGTCTACCTGTCTGCCAATCAACATTGACAACAACAATACTGATAACATCATCCCAGCTCGCTACTTGGCTTTCACCACTCGTGATCCTAAGTTCTATGGCGATGCTTTCATGCACGACATCCGCTACAACGCTAACAATGAGCCAGTAGCAGACTTCGTGATGAACCAGGCTCCATTCAACGAGGTTCCTTCAGAGGGCAAGCGTGAGATCATCATCGGTGGCAAGAACTGGGGTTCTGGTTCAAGCCGTGAGCATGCAGCATGGGCTATCGCAGGTTATGGCACCCGCGTAGTTATCTCTTCTTCTTTCGCTGATATCCATCGCAACAACCTCCTCAACTGCTTCGTCCTCCCTGTTATCGTGAGCGAGGAGTTCCGTCAGGAGTTGCTTGCTACCGTAGCTGCTGATGCTAACGCCATCGTTACCGTCGACGTTCCTAACCAGACCGTTACCAACGAGGCTACTGGCCATGTTGAGAAGTTCGAAATCAACGGTTATAAGAAGTATTGCCTCCTCAATGGCTATGACGACATCGACTACTTGTTGTCAAAGACCGCAAACATTGAGGCTTACGAGGCTGCAAAGTAAATTGTCAATTCTCAATTCTCAATTTTCAATTGAAATTCGAAATCCTAGATACAACACTCAGAGATGGAGAGCAGACCTCAGGCGTAGCGTTCAGCGCGTCTGAGAAGCTCTCCATTGCTCGTCGTCTTCTTGAGCAAGTAGGAGTTAATCGTGTGGAGATTGCCTCTGCTCGTGTGTCCGAAGGTGAATTCAAGTGTGTGCAGAAAGTCTGCGAATGGGCAGCCTCTGCCGGACATCTTGAAAAGATTGAGGTTCTTGGATTTTGCGATAATGGCGCCTCTATCCAATGGATCTGCGATGCCGGCGGCAAAGTCATCAACCTCCTAACCAAAGGCTCGGAGAAACACTGTCGCGGCCAGCTCAAGAAAGAACCTGCAGAACACTGGCAGGATGTACGTCGCAACATCGATCTGGCTGTCAAAGCTGGTCTCAGCGTCAACATCTACCTTGAGGACTGGAGCAACGGCATGAAAGACACGCCAGAGTACGTCTTCGGCATGGTCGATGCTTTACGCGAAGCACCTATCCGTCGCTTTATGTTGCCCGATACCCTCGGTATCCTGGCTCCTGGCCAGACACGCGCGTACTTTTTAAAAATGGTAGAGCTCTACCCGGAGCTCCACTTCGACTTCCACGCTCACAACGACTATGACCTGGCCGTAGCCAACGTCCTCGCAGCCGCTTCAGCCGGTTGCCGTGGCATTCACACCACCGTCAATGGCTTGGGCGAAAGAGCCGGCAACGCTTCACTTTCTTCTGTCGTCGCCGTCTTGCACGACATGCTGAAAGATGCCGAGACCACCATCAGCGAGGAGTCGATCAACACCATCAGCCGTATCGTCGAGAGCTACTCAGGTATCGGCACCGCAGCCAACACCCCTATCGTCGGCGAAAATGTCTTCACCCAGACAGCCGGTGTCCATGCCGATGGCGATAAGAAAGGCAAGCTCTACGTCAACGCGCTCCTTCCTGAACGCTTCGGTCGTAGTCGCGAGTACGCTCTTGGCAAGATGAGTGGCAAAGCCAACATTGAGCAGAATCTCAAGCTCTTGGGTATTCACCTCAATGACGATGATATGCGTCGCGTCACCAAGCGAATCAACGAACTTGGCGACAAGAAAGAGCTCGTTACCATCGACGACCTGCCTTACATCATCTCCGACGTCCTGCATCACGACGCTCCAAGCGACAGCATCAAGCTCGTCTCTTATATGGTCTCTACCGCCTACGGTCTTCATCCACAGGCCTGTGTCAAACTGGAAGTCAATGGTGAGGAGTACGAGGAGTCAGCCACCGGCGACGGTATGTTCGACGCCTTCGTCCGCGCCGTCCGTCACATCTATCGCCTACGCCTCAGCCGCACCTTCCCTTGGCTCACCAACTACGTCGTCACGATTCCTCCAGGAGGCCGTACCGACGCGTTGGTTCAGACCGCTATCACGTGGGAGTTCAATGGTAAGGTCTACCGTACCCGTGGCCTCGACGCAGATCAGACAGAGGCTGCTATCAAGGCGACCATCAAGATGCTCAACCTGATTGAAGAAACTTTTTAAAATATCCCAATATGAAACTCAAAATCGCAGTTCTGGCCGGTGATGGCATCGGACCAGAAATCATGGAGCAGGGTGTAGCCGTTGTGGCTGCCGTTGCTAAGAAGTTCGGTCACGAGGTCAGCTTCAAGGAAGCTCTCTGTGGCGCTCACGCTATCGACGAGGTCGGAGATCCTTTCCCAGAGGAGACTTTCCAGACTTGTATGGACGCTGATGCAGTTCTCTTCGCATCGGTAGGTGATCCTAAGTTCGACAACAATCCTAACGCTAAGGTTCGTCCTGAGCAGGGTCTTCTCGCTATGCGCAAGAAGCTCGGTCTCTTCGCCAATATTCGTCCTGTTACCACCTTCGATTGCCTCATCCACAAGTCACCACTTAAGGACGCTATCGTTAAGGGAGCAGACTTCATCTGCATCCGTGAGCTTACCGGTGGTATGTACTTCGGCAAGAAGGAGGAGCCAACCATCAACGAGAATGGCGTTGAGGAGGCTCTCGATACCAACTACTACACCCGTCCAGAGGTAGAGCGCATCCTCAAGGTCGCTTACCAGTACGCTCGTCAGCGTCGCAACCACCTCACCGTAGTCGACAAGGCCAACGTCCTCGCGTCTTCACGTCTGTGGCGTAAGGTTGCTCAGGAGATGGCTCCACAGTACCCTGACGTTACTACCGACTTCATGTATGTCGACAACGCTGCTATGCGTATGATCCAGGATCCATGCTTCTTCGACGTCATGGTTACTGAGAATACCTTCGGTGATATCCTCACCGATGAGGGTTCAGTTATCACCGGTTCAATGGGTCTCCTCCCATCAGCTTCTACCGGCGAGCATACCCCAGTCTTCGAGCCAATCCACGGTTCATGGCCACAGGGTAAGGGCCTCAACATCGCTAACCCACTCGCACAGATCCTCTCTGCAGCTATGTTGTTCGAGTACTTCGACCTCAAGGAAGAAGGCGCACTCATTCGCGAGGCTGTCGACGCGTCACTTGACCAGAACGTCCGCACTCCTGAGATTCAGGTTGAAGGCGGTGCTAAGTATGGCACTAAGGAGGTCGGCGCTTGGATCGTTGACTACATCAACAAGAAGTAAGTTCCCTATTTTTTCACGTCATAATCATACGTTATGACCGAAGAGATTGCACTACATTTAGAAAATCACGGTGTGAGGGCAACAGCCGTCCGCATTCTCGTTTGGCGCACATTGGCGAAGCTGGACTTCGCCTTTGCGCTGAGCGACCTTGAGGCGCTGTTGCCCTCTGTCGATCGTAGTACAATCTTCCGCGCCTTGACGCTTTTTGCCGACAAGGAAATGCTACACGTCATTGACGATGGTAGCGGACAAAAGAAATATTGCGTATGTCAGGAACATGGCACATGCGCTGAAGAAGATTGCTGCACCCACGAAGGTCATGAATCTCATCATCACCATAATGATTGCCAGCATGTGCACCTGACTTGTCTGAAATGTGGCAAGACATTCTGCTTAAAACAGCAACACATCCCGCTGGTAGAAGTGCCAGAAGGATTCATGGTAAAACACATATCTTATATTATACAAGGCATCTGCCCTCACTGTGCACACAAGACTGTTAATGGCAAGCAACCGGATTGCTGCTGCCATAATAGCTGATCTCTCTTCTTTTGCAACCTATTTGCATTCCGAACGTCCTACCTTTGCACCATGAAAACAAAATACAAGCAAAGCTATGGACGAAATTCTTCATTTGATTAACGAGATGTCACCGTACCTGCTACTGGGATTCCTGCTGGCGGGATTGATGCATGCGTTCATTCCAGGACATTATTATAGCAAGTATCTGTCTACACCTACATTCAAGTCGGTGATCAATGCTGCGCTTTTTGGTATACCGCTGCCACTCTGCTCGTGTGGCGTAATCCCCACGGCGATGTCGTTGCGCAAGGAAGGAGCTTCGAAAGGAGCAGTCGCATCGTTCCTGATTGCTACGCCTCAGACGGGAGTTGATTCAATCTTGGCAACATACAGTTTGATGGGATGGCCATTTGCTGTCATACGTCCAGTTGCTGCGCTGGCAACGGCATTACTTGGTGGCGCGATGGTAAACTTCTGCCACGAAGGCGAGGAGCATGACCACCACTGTGGTTGCTGTGAAGAAACTCCTACACACGCTACCTTCATGCAGAAAATCGTTATCGCACTGAAATACGCGTTTATAGAGATGATGCAAGACATCGGCAAGTGGCTGGTGATTGGTTTGGTCATTGCTGGACTGATCACAGTGCTGGTACCCGATAGCGTATTCACTTATTTTGAAGGCAATACGTTGGCTTCGATGGTGCTGGTATTGCTTATCGCCATCCCAATGTATCTCTGTGCCACAGGCTCTATCCCTATCGCAGTAGCGCTGATGCTCAAAGGCCTCACTCCAGGTGCAGGATTGGTCTTGCTGATGGCTGGACCGGCCTGTAATATGGCCAGTATCCTGGTGATCCGCAAGGTACTGGGAGCTAAAACTCAGATGCTTTACTTAGCAGCTATCATCCTCGGCGCTATCGGGTTCGGTTACCTCATCGACTATTTGCAATTCAGCGGCAGCGTCAACTTCCTAGGCGCACTGGTAATGAAAGATGCCTGTTGTATGGAAGAAGGAGCCTCATGGTTCAGTTGGCTCTGCACAGCTGTGCTTTTCCTCCTTTTGGCCAATGCATTCTACCGCGCCAAGTTCTGCCATGAGCATTGCCACTGCCACGAACATGAACAAACTAATAATAACACAACTATGAACGTAAACATCTATCACGTAGAAGGCATGAACTGCAATCACTGCCGTGCAGCCGCAGAAAAAGCGCTTCTCAACACCCCAGGCGTTACCTCTGCTTCTGTCGATCTGGCTTCAAAGGAAGCTCGAGTAGAAGGAACAGCAACCTTCGACCAACTCAAAGAGTCAATCGAAGGTGTAGGATTTAGCTTAGTAAAATAATAAGGATTACCACTCGAACGCCTGACCAGTCTTCTTGGCGCGTTCTGTCTGGATATCCAACTTCTGCTGAGTTGTAGGCTGGCTGGCAATATCGATATCTGACCACTTGAGTTTGGCAGGATCGATGCTGGTCAGCTTATCTTTTACCTGCTTCATGGTTACAGAAGTTCCTGCTGTCCATGGTGAATAGGTAACCTTGCCGTCGGTCACGATACCGACGCGGAGGTACTTGACAGCGCTCTGACGCTTGCCTTCGATCTGTGAGATGCTGACGGTGATGGTCTTAGCATCAGATGTAGCAGATATCGTTGAGATGGCATAATCACCTGTGCGATAAGCGAAGCCCTCTCCTGCGTCTTCATAGAGCTTGCCAGTGGCGGTGCCGTCGGCTGCAGGATTGACAAGCACGGTGAGGCTGTCGACTGAGTAGAAATCGGTGCTCTGCACGAGGTTAGCCATTGGTACGATCGAGCCAGGACGCTGTGCGACAAAAGCCTGATAGTTATCCTCTGTCTCCTCGAACTTGATAATATCCCAATCACCCTTTGGTAAGTGAGGAATTAGGAGTGAGGAGTTAGGAGTATTCGCCGACGCCATTCCATTCAAAGTCTGGTTAGCCCATCGTGGGATGATCATCAGGTCATTGCCGAGCATATAGACACGCTGCTCCTCACGCAATGCAGGATCTTTCTCGTCGGCCATGAAGAGTGGTCGCATCACTGGCGTGCCCACGGTAGCTGCCTCATGGAAGAGCGTATAGAAATATGGCATGAGGAAGTAGCGACGATTGACGGCTGTGCGATAGACATCCTCGACCTTCTGGCCAAAGACCCAAGGCTCCTGATCGATACATCCCTTGGCGTTATGGTTACGAGCAAATGGGAAGTAGATACCCGTAGCCACCCAGTGAGCGAGAAGCTCAGCATCACAGTCGGCACCGAAGCCACCCATGTCCGGACCATTGAATGGCTGGCCAGAGAGACCGAGGTTGATGGTCATCGGGATACTCTGCATGAGGTGTTCCCATGACGACATGTTGTCACCATTCCAGGTAGCGCCATAGCGCTGGCCACCCAGGAAGTTATCGCGGCTCAATACGAACGGACGCTTGTCAGGATGAGCCAGGAGACTGCCATCGCGAGACGCACGTACCATATTCATACCATATATATTATGATAGCGGAGGTGAGGACCGAACTCATAATGTCCCTCGCCTGGCATGTGCACAGCGCTCGGATCCATCGAACCATCCACGCCCTCGAAGATGGCAGGCTCGTTCATATCGTTCCAGAGGCCATCCACGCCACGACGCATGAAGTCGCGAGTCAGGCCACTCCACCACGAGCGAACCTCGGTGCGAGTATAATCAGGGAACACACACTGTCCTGGCCAGACACGGCCCTGATAGTCCTTACCCTCAGCGTCCTTGATGAAGAAGTCATACTCCTTGCCCTGATCATAGAGGAAGTAACCTGGTTCAAGCTTCACACCTGGGTCGATCATATACACCGCCTTCATATTACGCTGGTGCAGGTAGTCGGCCAAGCCTTCCGGATTCGGGAAATACTCTGGCGAGAACGTGAAGACACGGAAGCCATCCATATAATCAATGTCCATCCAAACTACGTCACAAGGGATCTGCTTCTGGCGATAAGTATCGGCAATCTCCTTGACGCGAGTATCAGGGAAGTAGCTGTAGCGGCACTGCTGATAGCCGATGGCCCAAAGTGGTGGCAGCTCCATCGGACCTGAGAACTTGGCCAACTCTGCCAGCACCTCGCTGGTGCTATTACGCTCAATGATAATGACGCGGAAAGCAGGTCCCTCACTCTCGAAGCGGATCTCACCGTCGAGGGTGACGCGCGACTTCCAGGTATTATCGGCAATCACACCGTAAGCCGTACCATCCTTGCGCAGGCCGAGGACCCATGGATGACTCTGATAGAGGTTCTTACCCTCATTGGCAAAATAGCCATAGTTGTCACGATTCCAGAAGACCGTCTCGCGGCCATTGCGACGAAGTGGACCTACCACCTCGCCAGTGCCATAAAGGTCATCATCAGCGGCAATCTTAATCGTGGCCACGCTCTTGCCGTCCACCTCAGTATAGACAGGACGCAAGCGCCAATCAGCAGGAACCGTTCCTACTGGAGCCAGATCATGCAGGAAAATAGGAGAAGGAGAATGAGCCTCCGACTGATAGTTGGCAGGATAGAACACCGCCACATTCTGGTCGGTCATAAAGGATGTCTGTGCCATGGCTCCCCAGCAGAGAGAGGCAAGACCTAAGGTAAGATATGTCTTTCGCATACGATTAGTGTTAGATTATCATGGTGCAAAGATACTACTTTTTTCGATAACTTTGCCACGCCTTTTACAGAATATAAACAATATAAAGCAGAAATACTCCTTATTTTATATAAAATCAGCGACTTATAATCATCGAGAAACTCTATGATATATAAACCGCTGATAATCTATTTTGGAGTTAATGGAATTATTTCTCCACAAATCCGCTCACCTGATCGAGTGTGATCTTTTCTCCCTTCGAGTGCTGGATCTTCACATTCTCAAAGGTGATATCCTTCGCGTAGTGCAGCTCGCAACCCTTCTCCGAGACGAAGAGCGAATTGCTCATCTTCAGATCCGAGAGAGGCATCTCTGGCAGGCCATTGAAGAAGACTGCACGCTGAGCACCCTGGCAGATAATATTAGAGATATAGAGGTTCTTGAAGCAAGGAGTCTCCTCGCTGACTGGTGGCACAGGATCGCTGGCCGAAGCATCCTTGTCAGCCTTACCACCTACAGGCTTATTAGCATAGTAAAGGTCGAAGGTGAAGGCATCGCCAGAAATGTGACACATATTGATCTGGTCGATGTAGATGTTCTCGATCACACCACCACGGCCACGGGTCGACTTCATACGGAGACCTGTGTCGGTACCATTGAAGAGACAGTTGTGCACATAGATATTGTTGGCACCCGATGACATCTCCGAACCAATCACAAAGCCACCATGACCATGCAGCACGGTACAGCCTTCGATAACGACATTCTGGCAAGGCCGCTTCCAGTCACGACCTTCCTTGTCTTTACCACTCTTGATACAGATAGCATCATCGCCGACGTCGAAGGTCGAATTGAGGACCAGCACACGGTTACATGACTCGATGTCAAGGCCATCGCCATTCTGTGCATACCAAGGGTTGCGAATGTTGACATGCTCGATTACAAGGTCGTCGCACATCAAAGGATGTACATTCCAAGCAGGTGAATTTGAGAAGGTAGCATCCTGGAGGAGCACCTTGTTACAGCGGGTAAACTCCAGCAAGACAGGACGCTGCAAAGAGCGACGCATATCCGGCTTCTCAGGCGTACCCTTCTGATCATCCTCCTTAGCATTAGGATACCAGACGCTCTTCTGCTCGACACCCGAACCCGAGGTCAGTTTCTTCCACTGATCGCCTGTAAACTTACCTTTCTTCGAAGGACGCCAAGCCTCACCCTGCGCATCAAATGAGCCAGGACCGGTGATCGAGATATTGTCTACCTCGTAGGCCCAAAGAGGAGCCATCTTGCGGGTCGAGGTGTTACCTTCGTAGATAGTCGTCACCTCAGGATAAGCGTCAAATTCGGTCGTAAAGAGCACCAAAGCTCCCTGCTCGACGTGCAGATCCACATTGGCAACGAACTGGATTGGACCCGTCAGCCAGATGCCAGCAGGCACGTTGAGATGACCGCCGCCCATCTTGTCAAGCGCGGCCATCGCCTTGGCAAAGGCTTCGGTACAGAGCGTACCACCATCGCCGATGGCACCAAACTGAGTGACGTCGACGTGGTTATCTGGAATGGATGGCAAGGTCACTTCTGGCATGGCAAATGGAGCATCAGCCTTCATTGTCTTCTGTGCAGACACGGTGTTCATACAGGCGAGCGAAGCCATGACCAGCAATAATACTAAAGTTTTTTTCATGTGCATAAGTGTGTTACTAATAGCGGCATTGTTCATCTTAATTCTCGGCAAAGATAAGCAAAAAATCTGGAATAACCCACAGATTAACGTCTAAAAATGCTAAAAACATGTCGTATAACATAAAAATAGAGGGGTCAATGGGTCAATAGATTTGCCAAAAGCTCTAAATAAAGCATAAAAAGGTGAGGTTTTTGAAAATAATTATGAAATAATTTCCCCCTTTCGCACATTTTAATTATATTTGCACCCACTTATAGTATTCATTCGCTCCGCGGGAACTGAAAGAAATTATAATAATTAAAAGAAATTTCTCTCAGAAATAAATACTTAATATTTCTGAAATCATTTCTTTTCATTTCTATTCATTTCTTTCAGTTTTGCATAGTAATTTGTAATTAGTAATTTATTCAAAATAATATGGCAAGTCAGGAAGAAGTATTCAAGAAGCTCGTCTCACACTGCAAGGAGTACGGCTTTGTTTTCCCTTCAAGTGAAATCTATGATGGTCTCGGCGCAGTATATGACTACGGTCAGAACGGCGTAGAGCTCAAGAACAATATCAAGCGTTACTGGTGGGAGGCTATGACCAAGCTCCATGAGAACATCGTCGGTATCGACGCTGCTATCTTCATGCACCCTACCACCTGGAAGGCATCTGGTCACGTCGATGCTTTCAATGATCCATTGATCGACAACCGCGACTCAAAGAAGCGCTCTCGCGCTCACGTCCTCATCGAGGAGGCTTTGGCAAAGATCGAGGATAAGATGAACAAGGAGGTCGAGAAGGCTCGTAAGAAGTTCGGCGAGGCTTTCGACGAGGCTCAGTTCCGTGCTACCAACGCTCGTGTCCTTGAGAACCAGGCTAAGTGGGACGCTCTCCACCAGCGTTATTCTGACGCTATGAACGCCATGAACCTTGAGGAGCTCAAGCAGATCATCCTCGACGAGGAGATCGTCTGCCCTATCTCTGGCACCCGCAACTGGACCGACGTCCGTCAGTTCAATCTCATGTTCTCTACCGAGATGGGTTCTACTGCCGATGGCGCACTCAAGATCTACCTCCGTCCAGAGACCGCTCAGGGCATCTTCGTCAACTACCTCAACGTTCAGAAGACCGGCCGCATGAAGCTCCCATTCGGTATCGCTCAGATCGGTAAGGCTTTCCGTAACGAGATCGTTGCTCGTCAGTTTATTTTCCGTATGCGTGAGTTCGAGCAGATGGAGATGCAGTTCTTCATCAAGCCAGGAACCGAGCTCGACTGGTTCGCTAAGTGGAAGAAGACCCGTCTCAACTGGCACAAGGCCCTCGGCTTCGGCGACCAGATGTATCGCTACCACGATCATGAGAAGCTCGCTCACTACGCTAACGCAGCTACCGACATCGAGTTCAACATGCCATTCGGCTTCAAGGAGGTTGAGGGTATCCACTCTCGTACCAACTTCGACCTCTCTCAGCACGCTAAGTACAGCGGAAAGAAGATCGAGTACTTCGATCCTGAGACCAACAGCAGCTACATCCCATACGTTATCGAGACCTCTATCGGTGTCGACCGTATGTTCCTCTCAGTCATGGCCGCTTCTTATAAGGAGGAGGTTGTCGGTGAGAAGGGTGAAACCCGCGTTGTCCTCTCATTGCCACCAGCATTGGCTCCAGTGAAGGTTGCTATCCTCCCACTCGTCAACAAGGATGGTCTGCCAGAGAAGGCTGAGGAGATCATGAAGGACCTCCGTTACGACTACACCTGCCAGATCGAGGTCAAGGACTCTATCGGCAAGCGCTACCGTCGTCAGGATGCCATCGGTACTCCTTACTGTATCACCGTCGATGGCCAGACCCTCGAGGACAACACCGTAACCCTCCGTTACCGCGACACCATGCAGCAGGAGCGCGTTGCTATCGCTGACCTCCACAAGATCATCGGTGATTCAGTAAACATCTCTTCACTTCTCCGCAAGATCGAGAACGACTAATGAAATTATTCCACAATCATAAAACCAACTTCAGATACCAGATGGTCAGCGCCATTTGGTATCTGGTGTTTGGTGTCTCTCTGTTCTGCCTGTCTGCTTGTAACGAAAGCGACAAGATCGACTACACAGAATATTATGACTGGCGCGACAAGAACCAGTCTATCCTGACTATGGCCACCGATCTGCAGCAGAAAGACTCGGCATCGACCTACTTCTCACACGCTGTCCGATCGCTCAAGGAACCTTACTGGAGCTCGCTCTATCACATCGTGCATAAGGCCAACATCGACAGCCTCGCAGCACTGAAGCCTCGCAAGGACTTCCGTCCATTCTCTACCAGCACCCTCTCTGTGCACTACACTCTCTACAAGACCTCATCGGTCTATAAGAAGATGGAGGAGCTTATGAAGTCTTCGAGCAAGACCTCTGACGAGGCCTGGAAGGATCTCCTGCGCAACCCTGGCGGTGCTATGGACAGCATCTTCTTTGCCAATGCAGAGGACAACAAGCTCAAGGCCGACACACTCGAATCGAGCCAGGTAGCCTTCTTCAAGGACTTCACCCCTAATACCGTCATCACCGGCTGGGGCGACATCCTGCAGCAGATGTATATCGGCGACCATGTCGTGGCCTTCATCCCATGGTTTCTGGCCTACGGTCAGGCCGGCAGCTTGCCGAGCATCGACCCATATAGTAACCTCTTCTTCCGCATAGAATTGTGCGACATCACCAATTGGGGTGGAACAGAAGCAAATAAATAAAGGAGCTGTGTAGCTCCTTTTTTTATAAATATCATTGTATCAAATAACAAATATCATGGCAGCATCTGAGCGTATCAGTGTAGTAGACAGCCTACGTGGCTTTGCCGTCATCGGCATTATCCTCATCCACTTCCTCGAGCATCTCAATTTCTACGCGTTCCCCGATCCTACACCTTTCGAACAAGGCTTGTGGGACACCATCTTCTACCTCGGATCGAACAAGATGTACGCCATCTTCTCAATTCTCTTCGGCCTCAGCTGTTACATCATGCACCACAATCAGGAGAAGCGTGGCTACGACTTCCGCCTTCGCTTTGCCTGGCGTATGCTGCTGCTCTTCATGTGGGGATTGCTCGACCTGATGTTCTATAACGGTGACATCCTCGTCTCCTACTCCGTCATCGGCCTCCTGCTCATCCCCTTTGTCAAGGCTTCAGACAAGGTGCTATGGATTGCCATCGTCATCCTGCTCTTACAGCCTATCGAGCTCGTGTATATCATCCTCGGACTCATCGATCCTGCCACAAAGCCTATGGATCTCGGCCTCGGCCACTTCTGGGGAGAGCTCTACAAGCCTTGTGCCAGTGGCAGCTTCCTCGACGTCGCTCAGGCCAATCTGATGTATGGTCTTCAGGCCAATTACGGCTGGGCACTTGAGCATGGCCGCCTCTCGCAGACGCTCTTTGCCTTCCTTATCGGTATGCTCCTGGGCCGCAAGCGCCTTTTCATTGACGAAGGTGACCACCTGCAGATCTGGAAGAAGATTTGCCTGATGTCCGTCATTGCCTTTGCCTGCACCCAGCTGTTGCTCAATCTGACCTCATTCGACGAGATGCCACCAGCCATCGGCAAGAGCCTCGAAATCCAGCTCACCATGTGGCGCAACTTTGCCATGACCGCCTTCTACGTCGCTGGCCTCACCTTATTATATTATAAGACACGCCTGCGCGCAGCCATCGACCAGCTCAAGTACATCGGTAAGATGAGTCTCACCGACTATCTCCTCCAGTCAGCCGTCGGCACCTTCCTCTTCTACAACTGGGGCCTGGCCCTCTATCACACCTGCAGCCACGGCTACAGCATCCTCCTCGCCATCACCTTCCTCATCGTCCTCCACTTCTTCTGCCGCTACTGGACCACCCACCATCGCCGTGGTCCGCTCGAAGAGATCTGGCACCGACTGACGTGGATTGGGAATAATTCACGCACGTAGTAGCTGCTTCAGATTGAATGTTTGCTCTATTTTATCTACAGCACCTTTTGTGCTGCACTTTTTGTGCTGCAAAGAAAAGGATTGTTGGCAGAGTAAATATTTTTTTGGACCTCACTTTCCAACTTCAGCGTACGCATCTCTAAAATACTGAAAGAATGTGAGTTAAGCAAATATTCAGTTGTAAAGTAATATTTGACAACTGAATCTTATAGCAAACAATAAACCTAAAAGAATACTCTATATATAATATAAGGTGTGTTACCTTGATCTTCTTTCACTTCTTACACAATCCCAGTTCTATGGCATCAGGAGCCTCGTCAATGATGGTGAAATAACACACCTACACACTCCCTCGCGGGGAGTGACCTCCTCCTACCTTGCTTATCGCGAATCAGCATAGGGTTTCAATCCACACTCCCACGCGGGGAGTGACCTGGAGGCTTGCACCTCAATGTCTTCAGCTTCGTGGTTTCAATCCACACTCCCACGCGGGGAGTGACACCGTCACTGTTATAGTTTGTGCTGGCAAAGAGCGTTTCAATCCACACTCCCACGCGGGGAGTGACCTTCGCTGCCATCTGTCTTCCGGAGTCGATACGAGTTTCAATCCACACTCCCACGCGGGGAGTCACGCTCGACGAGGTGATACGCCGCGCCGCCAACGTGTTTCAATCCACACTCCCACGCGGGGAGTGACCTCGCATGTTGGCCACAAGCACAAACTCGGCACAGTTTCAATCCACACTCCCACGCGGGGAGTGACGAGACATTTCCAGAACCGGTGTTAACCTTCATTGTGTTTCAATCCACACTCCCACGCGGGGAGTGACCAGTGGCGCTCCATGTACTCCATGCCGGTAAGTGTGTTTCAATCCACACTCCCACGCGGGGAGTGACTCATCGGATCTGTGCTTCGCATTCACCGATGATGTTTCAATCCACACTCCCACGCGGGGAGTGACCAAGAGTGCTCAGCGTAATGCCATACTTGCCCCAGTTTCAATCCACACTCCCACGCGGGGAGTGACTCTACATATTTAACAATCTGCATTTCAGTTGCCAATATGTTCATTTTCGCGAACCATAAATATAGTATATATCTATAATGCTATTTGTCAAACAATAAATATATAAAATATCTGAAAATCAGCTATTGCGATTCTCTCATATAAATTGTATAGCTTTAGGTTCGCGTTATATAATAAGAGTAGATTCTACATTGATAGAATCATTATGTCCAATTTGCTCTACGCGCCTCTGCCATTTGTTGCCTAAAAAATAGAAGCGTACGCTATCTTTGTCTTTATCTATAATACAAGATAGTTCTTCCCTAAGCAGAACGAATTTAGATTCATCAAGCACACACTCAAAAACAGAATTCTGAACCCTTAATCCATAATTTGAGCACGCCTTAGAAACTCGTCTTAATCGACGAGCTCCATCTTCATGAATCGTATCAACGTCGTATGTTATCAACACCATCATATTATCATATATTTAGCGTATGAGGAATACTGGGTAATCATCAATATCTTTTCGTATAAACCGAGCCAGAAGCATTGCCTGAATATATGGCAATAACCCAATAGGAACCTTTTCATTGAGATATGGATGATTGATTTCTTCTTTCTTTCGTGCTTGCCATGCCGATATTACCGTTTTTCTTGCATTATCTGTCATTACAACTCCTTCTTCGCCTTGCATACGGAAGTCTTTTGTCGAAAGCTGTTTTCTATTTATCAGAGACAATACAAGCCTATCTCCCATATACGCTCTCAGTTCTTCCATCAAATCAAGAGCAAGAGAAGTACGTCCAGGTCGTAGTGTGTGCATGAACCCCACATAAGGATCAAGTCCTACTGTTTCAAGAGCTGCAGACACTTCATTGGTCAAAAGCGTATATACAAAAGAAAGCAATGCATTGACCGGATCTTTAGGAGGTCTGCGGTTCCTTCCATGGAAGACGAAAGAATCCTTTTGTGCTACGATTAAATGAGGCAATACCCCGAAATAAACATTTGCTGCATCTCCTTCGTGACCTCTGACAATGTCAATCTCTGTAGAACCAAGAATCTGATTCTTCAAGACCTCCAGCCTACGTGTTGCCACAGAGACATCTTCATTTGGTCCATAGTCGCGCAAGCATCGCATCAAAATACTACGATAGTTTTGGACCTTACCTGCAATCATCAACCTACTAATATGAAGACAAAATGCCTCGTCTTTAGCATATTGATATTGGGCGACCCTCAGCAAGACATTTCCATGTGTTGCTCCTTGAAATCGACCAATAAACCGACCTTGAGGAGACAGAAATGTAAGTGATACCCCATGATCAGCACATAACTTCATAAGGCCAGGACTTGCTCCCATATACCCGAAAGTGACAATACCCTCTATATTTATAATAGGTATACGAAAGACTTCTTGCTGATTGACGCTGATAACGACATTCATCCCATCTTTGCTCAAATAGGATTCTGGCGTCGTGACATAGAGAACATTAAGAAGTTTCCGCATAAAGATAATCTTTTAGGTAATTAGCGACTCTCTTGCAATTGGCCAATTCTGGCATACACATGTTCACCAAAGAGCAATTTCGGCAATGCGCTTTCTTTATAATATCTGGCAATACGCCTTTTTCATATACAGCGTGCATTTCTTGAGCATATCGTATAGTCTGTTGCCTCAACGGCTCATCAAAAACGATTGTCTCGCGATGATTGGTCTCTCCATAGAACAACGCTCCGGCTCCGATATGAATATTATATTGCTCCTCCAGACAAATCGCTTGAGCCATCAGCTGTACGGCATCTCTTTCATCTATTTTAGGCTTACCATGTTTATATTCCACAGGGAACGGACGCCAATAGCCAGGGTACTTCGGATGTGTGATACAATTCTCTTGCGAATCACTCGGATGCAATTCAACGACATCGGTAATACCATAGAGCCCTAAACTCTGGGAAGCTATATGTACCGACCGCAATGAAATATAGTCACCACACTTCTGTCTGTAGAACGGGTCATCGACATGCTGGTGCAGCAATGAGCCTTCAACCGTCAATCGGTTGTCCTCCCACTGCTGCTCCATGTGTATCAACGCCCACTGCCGAGGACAAAACACATAGTGTTGTATCCCCGACAGCATGAGCATATCGTCTTCGGTGTATGGCATCAAATCAGATCTTCAACTGTTACTCCTGAATATGGACAATCTGCAATTTCTATCTTGTAGTCCTTAAAAGAACGAGGGGCACCAGAGCAAACCTTCTCAATCTTTACAAGATCAAAAAGCTTATTAGCAGGAGCATTGCCCAAGACAGAATCGTGCTTGAACACGATGAGTTTCTGAGCACTCATCAGACCGCGTGCTGCAGAACGATCAACATCGAACATATTCTGAAGCGCCTCAAAGAAAAGATTGAGATCCTCTTCTGTGAAACCAGTCTGCTTGGCAAGATTGGCCGATATGAAGCCGTGGCAGATGTAAAGACCGTAAGGTATAGTAGCCTTGCGACCCATAGTGCGATTGTCGCCACTCTGCTTCTTTGCTTCCTCTTCTGTCGTCACAGCCATTCGAGTTATAGAAAATGATCGAGGTGTAATCTTATCAGCAGAACGGGCGAAAGTCAATTGAATAGGACCACGTACCTGATCTGTCTTGCCACTTGTCGCAATTACCTGACCAAACGTACGTATATCATAATAGTTTTTGCATAATTGCTTCTTGGCTTCCGCCTTTTTCTCTTCTGTTGTTGATTTCTCTTGTACTGAGATATATTCGTACTGATTATTCACAAGAGTATCTAATACAGCTCGCTCTTTGATGAAGATATCAAAGCCGTCCTTCATCCTATTTGTCTCTGCATCATAACACTTAGTCAAGACATAATTTCTAACCTTGCGCTTAAGACATACATCAGTTACGATACCATGCATATCTTCTGCATCAACACGAGGAGAGTTTGCAGCATCAGGATCGCCATTAGGATTACCATCCTTTACATCAAAAATGTAAACGAAATCAATTCTGTTTGTTAAATTTGCCATGTTATTGAGATATTATATTGTTATTCTTCTGATTCTGTTTGATTATCTTTTTGGAAGAAAGTCTGGCGTTGCTGATAATAACCAATAAAGAAACTACCTTGTTCAACCATTGAAAGTATCGAAGGGAAGCAATGAACATCCTCAAACTTACCAATAATTTCTTGCTTTAATTCTTCTATCCATCCTATCGAAGAAATCTTGTCAAGGTAGTAGTTCGAATTTGACAAGATTGCAGGAAATACGGTTGCTGGCGTAGTCATTGCTGCATTCATATACTTTGAGCGAAGGTCTGATTTCCACTCATTACTTGTCTCATGGTTTGCAAGTTCCTGAGTACGTTCAAGAACAGCAAACAAACGTCCACAGAGATAACCTCTGTCTTTGATTTCTGTGTTTAACATTTTATTTATATTTTGTTTTACATTTCTATACAAATACGCTTTTACGATAGCAGCACGTTCTGCGTCTCTATTTTCGAAACGTCCATAATCGTTTGGTTCTGATTTAGGATTTGGCCTATTTTGTTCCGCATTAATCCTATTTAAACACGTTTTGAACAACACTTCTGGATATGGAATCCCCGTGAATATACTACGGAATACAGAGTCAATAAGATTAGGAAGTCTGTCATAAGCAGGAAATCCGTTGTCAATCTTACAGAGAGATACACTATTTACCATGCTCAACGCATCATATTTTATTTTGCGATTGGTTTCTATACTCATTGCATCCATATGACGTAAGACTATATCTGCAAAATCCTTTACAGAACATTCGTTCCAAAAAGATATTGCAATCCTCCCCTTAGTTGTAGGTACCAATTCCAGAAAATAGAAGGACTCTTTTCCGTATGTTCCAGTTACCCCCTTTCGCTTTATATCTGAGAAAAAGGCTTTTACAGAATCGACATCATCAGGATTGTCTTGAGCTAAATGTGCGAACATAGAAAGGTTCTTCTCAAGCGATTCCGACCTTTCTTTATCTATAGCTGAAGACCAAAACAATAATGTTTTGTCGAGAATGAGTTTTCCTTTTATTTTTGAAAATATATTGAATGTGTTTCTTTCTGATTTTGTCATTTTTTTTATGGCTGCAGTATAAGCATATTCTGCATAGACTGAAATCGGGGCATTTTCTCCTTGTGATTTCCCCTGACTATCATATCCTTTATCTTCCATAAAAGATACAAGTTTACCATTTGTGGCCATTCCTAGGGGAACACCACCAGAGGTCAAAAAAATATTAGCTTCTTTACCAGTCACAAGGCAGAGAGCTTTGGGATTCTTCTGAGCTAAATGCGATATATACTTTTCCAATTCTGTAGTTTCAGAACAGACAAGAAGAGTTTCTCCCTTAAGCATGAAGGTTATAGCCTTACTTTTCATGAGTTTCTTAGCCAAATCATGCTTCTCCAATTTCTTAAATTCTTTCTTCTGGTAAAACTTTAAAAGAGCAGAAAAATCTTTTCGATTAGGAAACATTGCAGAGAGTTCTGTAATCATTTCCATGACCATCTTACAATGACTACTTGGCGTATCTATATCTTCAACTCCTGCATTTAACATATATTTTGCACTATCCCATAGGATATTTGCAGGTGCTTTTGTTCCTGTTTTATTCGACACTGCTCTAGGGGCAATACAATCGTAGTCCGAGAGTATTATATTTGCAAAAGTACCATCTTCCTTGATTACAATAACATAATCCATCGTTACCCGTTCGAAGCCTAGAGCAGGCATTTCTTCTGGGTAGAGTTTTCTACAACGATGGTAATAGTCATATAGAGCTTTTAGTATCATAACTTCTTTACTTTTGTTTTGTCAACTACTATAATCCCATTCTCCATTTTTGCTGGATAGAACTGTGCTTGTATATTGTCAGAATAATCCCAATCATAAAACATAAGACCAAAATCTTTGTTTCCCTCCTGGGTCTCCTTTAATGGATGTTCTAGTTGTTCTTCTGGTGTTTCCACGAATTTCCAATTTGCAGAAAACTCACGACACCCTAAGTAAGGAGTGTTGAAGCATTGTCCTTTACGTGCTCTACGCTCAAACATTGCATTATACTTCCCAGGATTCTCATCTCTGCGCAAAAGGTCTGCCTCTTCCGCATCTATCAGAGGATTACGAGTGTCCTTCCTTTTCCATTTAGGAATAAACTCAAGTTTTGCCCATATTCTATAATGGACATCTTTTAACAGGAGAGTATTACGCTGGTCGCGGTTGTCTCCTTCTATAAAAAGTTGTTTAATTTTATTTGAAGGGATAAATGTACCATCGCTCCATTTAGCCATAGCTTTTACCTCATTTCTTCTAATATTTGTCCATTTAATGGGATTAAGTACCTCAATCTTGGAAACTTGCCAATGAATTGCAGGCTTCCAAAAAATAGACTCAAATATTGCTCTTGCAGCAGATGGAGTTATTACCTCGTAACTTACACGTTCGACCTTAAACTCTGGCCGAGTGAAACAAGCTAGTGGACCCCAAACCTCTAAGCAAAATTCTTTATCATAATGTTCCATATATGAATTGTTATTTAATTTCTATATTATGTAAGTTTCTTGCAGCTCAACATTCTCGAACCGCAGACCCGTATCTGCACTATACTGAGACAGCGATGTCGTAACATATAGGTTACTGTTTGGTATGATTTCTGCTATAAGTCGTTCTTTTGAATTAAGTAACTCAAAATCTCGTTTGCTTACACCAACAGTATATTTGCTTACTTGCTTAATATCTGTATGGCAAAGGAAACCTTTCTTTTTTATCTCGTCTATCTGTAATTGAATCTCTGGACATAAAACAATGATATTAACATCTTTGTCACTTATCAATTTGAATAGATTGTGTATTGTTTCAAAGTTCAATATGAGAGAACCCTCATTAGTACTGAACTCACATTGTTTATCTATTTTCTTTTCGTCAAATTTCGAGTTGAGATATAGATTCCTAAAATAGGTTTTCATAGCATCTGGCGAAAACCAATCTTTTACATTATCTTGGCACATCATGAATGCATTCATTGACTTTGCCAGATGGCCTTTCGTCGGTCGATTCTCTAGACGGAACACATTTGTGATTCCCTTTACGTTCTTACCCTCCCTATTGCATCTACCAGCAGCTTGTAATATGGAGTCTAGCCCTGCCTCCTGCCTGAAGACAACAGGAAAGTCAAAATCAACTCCCGCCTCTACCAACTGAGTTGACACAACACGAATCACAGGGTATCTATTCTTAAGTGCGACCTTGATAATCTCAATAGATGC
>JAZUDJ010000051.1:0-9894 GCA_045639585.1 Bacteroidales bacterium | reverse complement strand
ACAGGCCAGACAAGGCTGAACTCAACAGGTTTTGGAGTTAAGAGATAATCATTCAACTCTTGTCGGAGTTAAGCCTAAAAGCATTCAACTAAGGCTGGAGTTAACGTCTAATCCATTCAACTTTTTTTGGAGGAGGACAATGTGTGGAGGAAGATCAGGAAGAAGAAGTGAACAAATCACAGATCACAGTTGAACAGAAATAAATTATCCACCCCCAATTACAATGCTCTGTAATGGGGGTGGATATTTGATACCTAATACTTGATATTCATTCGCGGCAACCCGCGAATCAGTCCTCATCCTCAAACGAAATCTCCAACTGCTTGGCACTCGGCACATTCTCCACCTTATGCTGAGCCGGAGTGACTCCCGATGGCAGGAGGTTATACACCAGCGAAGGGCTATTGCGCATCAATACGCTCAGTACCACGTCCTCGCCGACCCTCACGCCCTCACTCTGCAGCGCCTTCGCAGCCGTGCGATAAGCCAAATCGGGATCATTGTTTTCCTGGCTCAAATGGCAAAGGAAGATGTGGCGAAGCCCCTTATGATAGATGTCGTGGATCAGTTCTGCACACTCACGGTTGCTCATGTGACCACCCTCGCCACGTACACGCTTCTTGAGATAATTAGGATAAGGGCCATTCATCAGCATATCAATGTCATGATTGCTCTCCATGACCACATGATCGGCCTTACCGAGGAAGTGACGGATATCCGAAGTCACAAAACCCACATCGGTGGCCAAGCAGAATCGCACAGGATTAGAAGCAGGACCAAACTCGATATAATAGCCGACATTATCCGTCGAGTCATGCGGTACGGTAAATGGAGTGATATGGAAATCAGTACCCGGGATGTCGAACACCACGTCACGCTCCAGATAGCGACGCGAAGCAGCCGACAGCTTCTTCGACATGCCGTAGTTGCGCTCCATGCCCGAATGCACCGCCTTGGTACTATAGACAGGCAGATGATAGAGCTCGCCGAGGCTTCCTGCCGAGCGGATATGATCGGTATGGTCATGCGTGATCAGCACGCCCATGATCTTGCCAAAAGAGAGGCCATTCTCACGAAGGACCTTCTGAATGGTGCGCACAGGGATTCCCGCATCGATCAGTATCGCGTACTGCTCGGTGCCGAGATAGTAGCAATTGCCACTACTGCCGCTTGAAAGACTTAAGAATTTAAGCACGTATTGTTATAATAAGTATTCTTTTACACATAAATTATCATGAATGGTCATGAATTTTCCATAAATAATTTATGATATAATTCGTGAAAATTTCTGATAATTCGTGTTAAGAGAGTTTGTATTCTAACCTAGAATCACCCCTTATAAATTAAGAAGATCGACGGCACGCGAGGCACCAACCTCTGCTGATCATCCTCCGTCTTGACCGACGAAAGCAGCTTCTTCCACTCCGACACCGTGAGCGTCCTGAACTGCTCGTCGGCACAAGTGATGTTCGATGCCACACAGATGCGCGTTTGCGGACGAAGCGTCGATACCAGCGTGTGTAGCAACTTGAGATTGCGATAAGGCGTCTCGATAAACAGCTGCGTCTGGTTCTCAGCATACGAGCGCGCTTCGAGCTGCTTGAGTCGAGCCACACGCTGCCCCTCCTCGATAGGCAGATAGCCGTGGAAAGAGAAGCTCTGGCCGTTGAACCCCGATCCCATCACGCTCAGGATGATGCTCGATGGACCTACCAATGGCACGACTTTGATCTTCTTCCTCGTCGCCAAAGCCACCACATCAGCACCCGGGTCAGCCACCGCAGGACAACCCGCCTCGGAGATAATTCCGATAGATTGCTGTTGCTTGATCGGCTCCAGATACGTGTCGAGCTTGGTGCGATCGGTATGCTGGTTGAGCTCATAGAACGTCAGCTGATCAATGTCGATCGACGCATCGACCTTCTTGAGGAATCGACGTGCCGTACGCACATTCTCCACAATAAAATGACGCAAGCTCAGTATCACCTCACGGTTGTAAGCGGGTAATACCTGATCGATAGGCGTATCGCCTAAGGTACACGGAATAAGATAGAGTGCAGGTGCTGTCATTTTACTGAATGTTGCTATTAAAAGGGCAAAACTTTGTGCAAAAATAGATAAAAAATTTGGTAAATCAAAATATTAGTGATAAATTTGCAGCAATTTTTATTCAACTTGCGGTTTTTCGTCCGATAATCGCTCTATAGAACTTGATTTTTCTGATCTATGACACTGCCAGAAGCCTTCATCAACGACCTTTCTGCCCATCTCAGCGAAAGTGAGCAGCAGGCCTTTTTTCACGCTCTTACCGACACCGAACAGACCACCTGCGTCCGTATGAATGCACAGAAAGGGATGACCGATGACGAGCTTCCAGCCAGCCGCGAAGACCTCACGCCCATCGGATGGAACCCCACCCTGGGTCGTTATCTCAAGGAGCGTCCTAACTTCACCACCGACCCACTCCTCCACGCCGGCTGCTACTACGTGCAGGAGGCCTCGTCACAGTTCGTGGCACACGTCATCCGCTCGTTGGTCAATGAACCCGTCACCGCCCTCGACCTCTGCGCCGCTCCGGGTGGTAAGAGCACCGCGCTCCTCTCCTCCCTCCCCACCGGCAGCCAGATGGTGAGCAATGAGATCGACCGCCGCCGCTCCCGTATCCTGAGCGAGAATGTGACCAAATGGGGAGCCTCAAACATCACCGTCACGGGCAATGCACCCAAGGATTTCCGCAAGCTGCACTCGCTCTTTGACGTGATTCTGGCCGATGTGCCATGCTCCGGCGAGGGTATGTTCCGCAAGGACGAGGGTGCAGTCAAGGATTGGAGCCAGCAGAAGATGGAAGATTGTGCGACCCTCCAGCGCGAGATCATAGACACTATCTGGCCGTGTCTCAAACCCGGTGGCTTGCTCATCTACAGCACCTGTACCTTCAATGTGCACGAAGACGAAGAGAATGTAGCATGGATCTGCGAAGAGCTTGGTGGTCAATGTCTTGAAGTTCCCATCGACCCTGCCTGGAACATTCATCCACCCCTCATGGGTACACAACCATGCTACCGTTTCATGCCACACTACACCCAGGGCGAGGGCCTCTTCATGGCTTGTATCCGCAAGGGCGATGACGAAGAATATGCTCCTTTCGACCTCAACAAAGCGTCCTCAAAAAACAAAAATGGCAGCAATACCAAGGGCAAGAATAACCCTAAAGTACAGCTACCAAATATTAAATATGAGTCATGGGTCAACGAGCAAGGCTCGCTCGACGTGACTCCCGAAGGCGACGTCCGACTCATCCCTAACGCCCACAAGCCTCTGCATGACGCCCTGGCTTCACAAGGCCTCTTCATGCTCCAGAGCGGCATAGAGCTCGGCACCATCAAGGGCAAGGATCTCATCCCTGCTCACGCCCTGGCTCTCTCCACCGCCCTCCGCGATGACGCCTTCCCTCGCGCCGAACTCGACCTCGAAACTGCCCTCAACTACCTGCGACGAGAGGCCATCACCCTGCCCGACACCACCCCTACCGGCTTCGTCCTCGTCTGCTACAAAGGTCACCCTCTCGGCTTCGTCAAGAATATGGGCAACCGTAGCAACAATCTCTATCCGCAAGAGTGGAGGATTAGGTTCCTCTGATCAGATATTCACCTCCGTCTGGAAGTTTCGCGCCGCTCTCAGCAGATGTCGCAGCGCCGAGATTAGCTCCTGACTCTCCTGCAGAAGGTTGAGATACACATAGTTGGCGCCGAGGCTCTCCGACTCGTCCTGCATCCTGTCAATGAGTCGCTTACGGGTCAGCGAAAACTCCTCCTTTACGCGGTCACACTCGGCACGCAGCGCATCCGCATCGCGGAAACGACGGCGCTCAAGCAGGGTGCGAGTCTTATCGAACAAGGCAATCAGTTCATTTCGCATCGGGCGAAACTCCTCAATGCAGCGCTCACTGACCGGCTCAAAGTTATTATCGACGTGCTCCAAAGTCGGGTCGCACATTCGCGAGAGGCAATAATGCATCTGCATACCCGAATTCTCACCCAGGTGGAACCAAGTATTTTTCTCGATGGCCAGCGATGGATCGATCTTGCGAAGGCCGATCATCTCACGGCGGCGATTGATCTTGTGCAATGGCTTGGCCTTACGGATCTCCGATGAAGCCTTGCGCAGAAGGCGCAGGTTCTCGGTAGCAAATCCCTCTGTTAAATGACTATAGGTACTCTTGGCAAATTCTACGCATAAGATCTGATTCTCAACCACAAGCTGGGTAAGGATCTTCCAAGCCTCGTCGCGATTCTTGACGCGTACCAACTGCTGCCAAGTGTCAGCCTCATTCTCCTCTTTCTGCTTGCGACGGAACTGGATATTGCTGCGTATGAGCAAGCCAATGGCCACCACCACGAGCACGATAGCCACCACCACGCCACCATAATACATAGCCGCAACCACCAGCGCGCAAGTTGCGAATGCCGCACCCGCAGTGATGAGCCAGCCACCAATGACCGACAGTACTCCCGTGATGCGATAAACTGCCGATTCACGCCCCCAAGCACGGTCGGCCAGCGAAGTACCCATAGCCACCATGAAAGTCACGTAAGTAGTTGAGAGTGGCAACTTAAGCGAGGTACCCAATGCCACGAGCAAACCTGCCAGCACAAGGTTGATCGATGCACGAACCATATCGAAAGCCGCACCTTCAGGCAACGCCAAATCTGTACGGTCAAAGCGCGATTCAATCCATCGTTTCATCGAATTAGGGGTATATTTCACGATGCTTTCAGCCATCGACGAAGAGTTACGCACCATCCAGCGAGCCATGTGCGATGAACCGAACATCTCGTCACCTTCATCCTGACGCGACAGATCCACAGAGGTCTTCACCACATTCTGCGCCTTCTTGCTCGTAGCCAATGACCACACCATGATCACACCGGCAATAATGAGGAAATAAGTAGGCGTCGAAGCAGGTCCATTGAGCGAATCCATCAGCAACGAATGATCAGGAGCTCCCGCTGCCTGCCAATCGGCAAACGAAGAGAATCCTGCCAATGGCACACCGATGAAGTTGACCAGGTCATTGCCCGCAAAAGCGGTAGCCAAGGCGAAGGTACCCATCAGCACAATCACCTTAAACACATTGACTTTCAACATATAAAGCACCTGCATCAAGATGGTGAATACCACGAAGCAGCAACCGATGATCACCCAGGTATTCTCCTTGATAAACGCCTTGGTGTCGCCCGTCATAAAGGTCAGGTCCTTCACGCCCTTGATGAGCATAAAGTAGATGATGGCGGTGGCGCAAAGACCTCCGAAGATACCGATCTTATACTTCAGATTCTTCTGGAAATTAAAACCGAAAAGTAGTCGCGTCAACCACTGCACCAGCGCACCGAACGAGAACGCAATAGCCACACTTACAAAGATTCCGATGATGACCGACAGCGCCTTCTCACCGTTGATCAGATCCTCCAGTGCCAACGTTCCTGTAGTGTCGCTGATCAGCTTGACGATGGCTAGCATAAACGTACCACCGAGCAACTCAAACACCATCGAAACAGTAGTCGAGGTCGGCATTCCCAGCGAGTTAAAGATATCGAGCAACACAATATCCGTGATCATAACGCCGAGGAAAATCCACATCAGATCCTCAAAGAAGAACTGCTCTGGTCGGAAGATTCCATGACGCGCAATCTCCATCATACCGTTGCTCATCGCCGCACCACAGAACACACCGATGGCCGCAATGATGATGACCGTGCGAAATGGCGCCGCCTTGGCGCCAATGGCTGAGTTTAAGAAGTTTACCGCATCGTTGCTCACACCCACCATCAGGTCAAAGACGGCAAGAGCGAACAGAAAAATAACGAAACAAAGATAAATAGTTTCCATATTGGAAAGATTAGAATTTACGAATTACTATTGGCCAACTGATTGATGATTCCATCCGACAACCCAATGGTTGGTACAAGCACCGCCTGTGCCCCAATGGCCTGTGCAATAGCAATGAAGATCTGAGCCGCCGGCACAATCACATCGGCGCGATCAGGACGCAGGTCAAACTCCCTGATTCTCTCCTCCACGCTAAGCGACGAGAGCTGCCCGAAGAGCTTTACGAGCTGTGCCAGCGAGATGCGATCCTTGAGCTTCGCCTTCTTCGGTACAAGTCGGTACAGCTTATTGATGTTACCGCCCGAGCCGATGATTTCCACCTCCGTCTGGCCAGCGATCATCGTGCAGATCTCTTCGCACATCGCCGTGATCGAGTCGAGGCTTACCGTACCACTCAGCAATCGTAACGTGCCGATATTGAAGCTCTTACTTGCCTTCAGCTCGCCACCCGTGATGTAGCTCACCTCGGTCGAACCGCCACCCACATCCACATAGAGATACGACTTGCCGCCTTCCTCCGCGCTGGCCGAAGACACAAGCAATTTCTCTATGTGATTGTCATAGATGGTGCGCGCCTCCTCCTCGCCGCTGATGATCTCGATGTTGATGCCGGTAAGGTGCTTGATGCGCTTGATGATCTTTGCACCATTCTCAGCATCGCGCAGCGCCGAGGTGGCACACGCGCGGAAATCCACCACATTATAAATAATCATCAGCTGACGGAAGGCCTTGATCATGCGCAGGAATTGCATCTCGCGCTCCTTGCTGATTTTGCCCTGGGAAAATACATCTAAACCCAATCGCAAGGGGAATCGCACAAACTGCAACTTCTGGAACTGCAACGTCCCATCCTCCTCTTTCGTCACGCTCTTGATGAGCAATCGCGCAGCGTTCGAACCGATATCGATGGCTGCCAAATTGAATGAATCATTCTGATATTCAGGAATCATAATCTTTATTTTTTTTACACGAATGTCCATAAATGCTCACGAATTTTTCATAAATATATTTTTGAATAATTCATGACAATTCATGATGATTCGTGTTATAGAACTACACTATTTTTCTTAATATTATTTGTTATATTCGAATGGGAATGTCATTCTGAGCAAAGCGAAGAATCTCACGCGTAATATTATTTGATGCTATGAGTTCCTTCGGCAAGCCTCAGGATGACAAGTCAAAAAGTTTTTTGACTTGTGTAATGCTTATAAAGCTCCTCCTGTGACCGGAAAACACCCCTCTCATTTTTCAATCCCAGTTCCACGATCAGCTTCGCCTCCCGCTTGATATCCGCATCATACACCGGCGTATAAACCTCAATACGGTGATCAAGATTTCGAGGCATCCAATCCGCAGAACCCACAAAGACCTTATAATTTCTGTGCGACCCATCTTCTTCAATAATTTCCGGATGCTCCAGATCCGCGCCATTCGCAAAGATCAGGATGCGCGAATGCTCCAGATAGCGATCGATGATAGCATTAACGCGCAGATTACCACCCAATTCAGGCAGATCCGTTACCAGAGAGCAGTTCCCCCTCACGAGCAGCTGAACCTTCACGCCAGCCGAAGCAGCCTCATAGATTTTCTTGACAATCACCTCATCCGTCACATGGTTCAACTTCGCCAGAATGCCAGCCGGCAAGCCCTGATTGTGGTTCTTGATCTCCTGATTGATCAATGCCACCAGCTGACGCTTCATATCGTTAGGAGACACCAGCAGTTCCTTGAATCGCACAGGCAGATAAGGATGCTCGATGAACTCAAACACACGCGCCACATCGCTCACAATCGGCTTACGTGCAGTGAGTTGCATCATATCTGTATAAGCTCGCGCGTTGCCTTCATGGAAGTTGCCTGACGAGATCACCGCCACATCGCCACTCTTGGCCGTGATGAGCGTCACCTTCGAGTGGATTTTCAATCCCTCCACGCCCGTGATGACATTGATGCCCGCGTCAGCCATCTTCTTACTCCAGTCGATGTTCGATTCCTCGTCGAAGCGCGCCAGCAATTCAATGACCACCGTCACCTTCTTGCCATTGCGAGCCGCAGCGATAAGCGCACCAATCACCTTCGATTCCTTCGCCAGTCGGTAAAGCGTTGTCTTGATGCCCTTAACCTCCGGATTGACAGCCGCTTCGCGCAAAAGATTGATATACGCATCAAACGAATGATAAGGCACGTGCAGGAAGCGGTCACGCTCGCGGATCTTCTGGAGGAACGAACCCTGATTGTCGAGTACATCCTTCACCCATTCGGGATTCACAGCCGCCCATTTCGGGTACTTCAAATCGGCGCGTCCACAATCGGGAAACTTCATCAAGTCCTTGTGATTCTGGTATCTACCCGACGAAAGCATCGTGTCGAGCGACGAGAGATTGAGGTGTTCCATCAGCCGTTTCAGCACCTCCTTAGGCATCTGGTGGTCATAGATCATGCGCACCGGCAGGCCGTTCTTGCGGCTCTTCACGCCCTTGGCAATCTTCTGGAGCATACCGCCACGGATATCCGACTCTATCTCCATCTCAGCGTCCTTGGTGAACTTAAACGACCACGCCTCGAAGTGATTATATTGGGTACCCGGGAACATATAAGGCAACGCGCAACGGATCACGTCATCGAGATACATAATATAATGATCCTCTCCGCGCGAAGGCAACTGCACGAATCTACCGAACTGACTCACTGGCAATTCTACAATCGCGTAGTTCTTTTCCGGTTTCTTCTTATTCTCCTTCCAATGCTGCAGTCGCACCATCAGATAGATCGTATCGTCAGCCGAAGCCGTCAGCGCCTTAACTGCCGAAAGCCACGAAGGTGACAAAGAGCCAGCCAGGTTCTGCAAGCAATACATGCGCACAAACTGCTGCTGCTCCTCGTCCAGATCACTTTCTGTCACCAGGTGAATATGCTGTTCGCCCAGCGCCTCCGTCACATTACGTGTAGTATCTTCAAAGATCTGTGCGTACTTGCTATTGAGCTTATTTACAGTCTTCAACGCCCTTTCTGCACGCTCTCGCAGATCCTTGCTCGATTTATCCGCCAACTCCACGATGCGGCTCAATGTAGCCACACGCACGCGGAAAAACTCATCCAGATTATTCGAATAAATACCCAGAAAGTTCAGCCTTTCCATCAGCGGAATGTCCTCACGCTGCGCCTCCGCCAGGATGCGATAATTAAACGCCATCCATGACACATCGCGCTCAATATAATTCTTTTCGGTTAGTTTCATCTATTCATTTACCATTTAAGCATTTACCATTTACGATTGGGCTTAAAACCTTATCATCAACTCACACACAATCTTATCCTGTTCACTCTCCTTAGCCTTCCCCCCATTCGGGTACCAATACTTCTCATAATTCAATCTGAGATCCGTTGGAAAGTATTTATTATCAATGTGGAAGGTCAATCCCGCAGTGAGGCGATGTCTTTCATAATCCGAAAGTATCAATTCCTCATTCCTCACTCCTAATTCCTCATTTACACGAAACCCTTTCTTACCATCACTATGATCATTCATAAAATCATATCGAAGCAGATAGCTCACCCCATTAAAATACGCTTTCTTGCCCTTCAACCCCTGCTTATAAATCACCATCGCATCCACCGCATTGCAATCCGAAAACATCCCGTGTCGATAGCTCTTGTGCAGATATTCAGCTTCGATGTGCCAGCCATTCTTCTCATAGTAAGTGCCGAAATCCAACGAAGTATAAGCCGCCTTACGCTCCGCAATCTTCTGGTGCTGAATGCTTGGCACGATCACCCATCCACTGATAGGAAAGAACTGAATACGAGCCGAATAACTAGGTCCCGAAAACCATGCCGTCTTTTGATTATCAAGGTTCGATCCATTGAATACACCTGCATCCACGCTCACCACCTTGCGTTTGTTGTCGCCAGAGGTATAGAAATCATAGCCAATATGGAATCCTACATCGCGCATATCGCCTACCTGCTTCGCAATGAACGAGCGGTTAGCGAAATACTGCG
>JAZUDJ010000050.1:0-2440 GCA_045639585.1 Bacteroidales bacterium | reverse complement strand
ACAAGCGTTTTGCAGAGCTCTCACGATCGCGAACTTTCGAGAACCTCAGCTTCCGTGCCAATGTCATCGCCTTCCTTAAAGCCATGGTGCTCTATGTGGCACAGGGCGAACAATGGGACAAGACGATCGAGGAATTTATCCGCTGGTCGGGGCAGTATGACCTGTGGTGCAAGATGCAGTTCTTCGGCGAAGCTATCGACGAGGCAAACGGCAGCAGCCAGCGCCATAAGCGAGGACCTAAGAACCTGCTCGACCTCCTACCCGAGCGCTTCACCGCAGAAGAAGCCATTGCCGTGCGTCGCCAGAATGGCCTTGATGCTGAACATACGGCTTCGATGCTGGCCAACTGGAAGAGCCGCGGGTATATCGGGGATGATCCTGAGGGTCAGAAGAATGTGTATGTGAAAAATCTGAAGGAGAAAGGATAAAAATTATCAGTTATCAGTTTATCAAAAACTTTTTTCAGTTTTGACAATGTATGATTGCAATTGAGAATACAAAAGAATGCTACATGCAGCTCTGGCTTCGGCTGGAGCACACGCGGCAACTGTTGGAGCAGCAAGGCCGACGTTTCTGCGTGAGAAGCCTGATACGTTCGTGGTGGCCGGAGCTGAGCGTCGATGGTACATTATATATAATAAAGGGGATGAAGTTTGACGATTTCGTATGGGAGGTGTGCCATGCTACAGAAATAGAAGGATATCAGAACCTACAGCCGCCCTCGCTTTATCCACGCAAACACCGCGAGATCATACGCTCTATAGTGGCACTCTGTCTGCATACCGGTGTACGCTGCATAGATCTCAAGGCCCTCGATGAGTCCTATACGGAGGTCTTTGCCCACTCCACTCCTATCGATACGATGAAGAAAGGGAAATAAAATCAAACAATATGCTACCGTTTTCAAACAATTTGGTGGCATATTGTTTTAATTTTGCCATATTTGATTTACATTTTCTACATATTACACCCACCCAAAGTATAAAATTGATGGCCAAAAGTGATTTTTTCGAGCAAAAATTTGGCAAAACATAGATTTTGGTGTAAATTTGCACCGTCAAACAAAGAAACTTGGAAATTTTCCATCAAATAGACAACATTTATTGACAATATTCTAAGAAAATTATAAAATTTAAAACATTGTGTTATGAGCAAGTTAAGATTTGATGCTATTGAGCAGGCGTTCAAAAAGCACGCAGTAGAGATTGAAGCCCCTAAGGGTCGTCCATCAGAGTATTTCGGCGAACTCGTCTTCAACCGTGAGAAGATGCAGAAGTATCTTGATTCAAAAACTCTCAAGGCATTGCTTGACTGTATTGATAATGGTCAGCACCTCGATCGCAAGATCGCTGACGGTGTAGCTGCTGGTATGAAGCAGTGGGCTATGGAGCATGGTGTGACACACTGCTGCCACTGGTTCCAGCCATTGACCGAGACCACCGCTGAGAAGCATGACTCATTTATGGAGTATGACTGGAAGGGTGGTATGATTGAGGAGTTCGAGGGCAAGAGCCTCGTACAGCAGGAGCCAGATGCTTCAAGCTTCCCTTCAGGCGGTATCCGTGCAACCTTCGAGGCACGTGGTTATACTGCATGGGATCCTACTTCTCCAGTGTTCATTCTTGATGACTGCCTCTGCATCCCTACCGTATTTATTTCGTACACGGGCGAGGCGCTCGACTATAAGGCTCCTTTGAAGAAGGCCCTCAAGGCTGTGAGCGACGCTGCAGTTCCTGTCTGCCAGCTCTTCGATCCAGCAGTAAAGCACGTCACCAGCAACCTTGGCTGGGAGCAGGAGTACTTCCTCGTTGACGACGCTCTCTATTCTGCACGTCCTGACCTGATTGCTACCGGTCGTACCCTGATGGGTCACGGTTCGAGCAAGAACCAGCAGATGGATGACCACTACTTCGGACAGATTCCTACCCGTGTGCAGGCCTTCATGAAGGATCTTGAGATCCAGGGCCATCGCCTCGGCATCCCAATGAAGACTCGCCACAATGAGGTGGCTCCTAACCAGTTCGAGTTCGCTCCTATCTTCGGTGAGACCAACCTGGCAGTCGATCAGAACATGCTCATCATGGGCGTCATGAAGAAGGTTGCACGTCGTCACGGCTTCCGCGTATTGCTCCATGAGAAGCCATTCGATGGCATCAACGGTTCGGGTAAGCACAATAACTGGTCACTCTCTACCGACACGGGTGTGATCCTCCTCGCTCCTGGCAAGGATCCAATGTCAAACCTACAGTTCGTGACCTTCTTCGTAAATATCCTGATGGCAGTGAAGCGCCACGGTGCATTGCTCAAGGCTTCTATCGCATCGGCAACCAACGCTCACCGTCTTGGCGCTAACGAGGCACCAACAGCAATCGTTTCGGCCTTCCTTGGCAAGACCATGACCGATGTGCTCCACAAGCTCCTCAACGTAGCTGACGATGCT
>JAZUDJ010000049.1:0-16183 GCA_045639585.1 Bacteroidales bacterium | reverse complement strand
GAAGATAACCCGATTCAGAAATAGTAAAGACTTTCAACGATGAAAAAAGACTGGCTGAAAGACATTCACGACAGAATGGCAGACTTTGAGACCGAGGAGCCTCAAGGCCTGTGGGATGATATCTGTGCGGCAGAAGCTACGACAAAAGAAACACCTGTAATCGTTCCTCAGAAGAAAGATTACAAAATCTGGATAGGTAGTTCGGCTGCAGTCGCTGCCAGCATGATCCTTCTCTGGCTCATACGACCTGACTTAGAGCAGGGAACTGAGATTCCGTCACTTCCTACACAAGAAATCGCTTCGACAGATCATCGCACACCAATTGAGGAAAAGGTTCTTACGGAAGATCCGGAACAAGCAGAGCAACAGACCATTGTAGCAGCGACTTCAGGCAAGAAGAACATCCATAGCTTGCAAACAGCAGAAAATAATACTGATAGTCTGATGCAATCGGAGGTAAAACCATCTGAGAGCAAAATGCATTCGGACACCCAAAAACATTCGGAACCCAAGCAAGAAGAATCCTTGAAACGCTACAAATACTTAGCGCAAACCAGCCCCAAGAAGCGTAACAACGATCCTCACCTTTCGGTAAGTCTCTCTACCTCTGGTGGCATCGGCTCAGACAATCGCCAACTCTTCCAAGGGGGCTACGCCAGTGCAAGTTCTACACTGAGCGAATCGGATTGGATGGATAGCCCTCTATTGGGCATCATGGCGCTTAACCGAGGAGCAGAAACAGAGAGGAAAGTAACTCACCACGCTCCTATCCGAACTGGACTTTCGTTCTCTTATCGCCTCAATGACCGATGGAGCATCGAGAGCGGAATATCCTACGCCTTTGCCTCTTCTGACTTCCATGAGGGAAGTGTATCCAACTTCATCGAAGAAAAGCAAGAACTGCACTATGTAGGTATTCCTCTGGGTGCCACCTACCGCCTGCTTTCCTGGAACCGTCTTGATCTTTATTTGTCTTCCAATATATTGGCAGAACAGTGCATTTCTGGCCAATCACGCAAGAAATACATTATCGGCGACAAAATGCAAGGAGAAGAAGAGGTCAACGCTATCTTGTCACGGCCTATGCAATGGTCAATTGGAGCCAAGGCTGGTGTGCAATACAACCTCAATACGCTGCTTTCCATCTATGTCGAACCCGGATGCAGCTACTATTTCGACGATCATTCATCGCTCGAAACTGTATTCAAAGACAAAGTATTTGACTTCAATCTGAATCTTGGATTGAGGTTCTCTGTCGGAAAACATTAGTCAACGTGCGTAACCTCGTCCTTGCCCTCAAGTGAAGGACCGAATACCGAAGACTTATGAGCAGTTTCTGAGATTCCACCCTGCCCTGTGATTACCTGTTGTCCCCACCAAGTGAGAGTTTTCCAGTCGCTGGGCTCCACAAGGTCAAGCCATTGATTCTGTTTGTTGTTGCCAGTCCATGACCACGGCATGTAACCATATTCCAGCTCATTACAGGTGTTAAGAATAGCTGTATGGTCGACCTTGCAGCCCAAGTTATTGAAACCTTTTTTGTGATTGTAACCAAACTCTCCGACAATGAGAGGCAAATTCTTCTGATGACACTGTGTCAGCTTCTCTCTGACTCTACCAGGTTTGTTCCAGCTGCCGTACATGTGGATTGAAAAAAGGATGTTATGCAAAGGATCTTGCTCAATCAGCGACTGTCCGTATTCCTCTATCGGATCAATATTCTGCCCCCAGCCAGGACCATCGATCACGAGCGTCATCCGGTAGCCAGCCTCACGCATGATGTCAATGCACAAAGCGTACGATTCCTTCCAGACGTCGCCCTTCATCTTGTTATCGCCCCATTCGTTGGCGATATTGAGCAAAAGGAACTTTTCGTACTTCTGGAGCATGGCAACGCGCTCTGGCTCTGCATACCAGCGTGCCATCTCGGCGAGGCGCTCACCCGAATTATTGCCTGTAACATCATGCAGCTCCACCATTGGAATCATCTCAAGCTCGATGCAACGCTTGATGATACGTTCGAGGTCGGAATCCTTGCCTCGAGTTTCCCACACTATACGTACCGTATTACATTCCACGGCATGGATATCATCAAGTGCGAGGTATGCCTTTTCTCCAAACCAGGCATGAGGATTGTTCATGCCACGGATCACGAATACCTGACCCTTAGCATCAATGAGCTTACTCTTGTCGGTTGTAAACACACCTTCCCCTTGCGCCCATCCTGCAATGCTGGTCAAGAGAAGAAGGAATAATAAAGCTATTCTCATCATAATAATTCGTTTGTTGCCTGCGATGCAGTGTCTGTAATGCCATTATCTGATGAAGTTCATCGGAGTCCTGCCCTCACGCTCTGGCTGGTCGGTAGTCGGAATACCATGAAGCTTCTTCAATATCCAAGCCATGTTGTTTGCCAGGATGCGCACGGTCTGAAGACCTTCCACGTCGAGGCTGGTCTCTCCCTCGCCACAACCGTAGAGGATATTCCAGTACTGTGAGGTGACAACTGGCATGTTGGTCATCTGGAAAGGCATATTGAGTGTCTGGAAGGCTGCGGTAGCACCACCACGACGGCAGACACATACGCCAGCTGCTGGTTTATTAGCGAACACACTGCTTCCAGCATACATCATTCGCTGCTGAAGACAGCATACCTGACCAGCTGGCTGACCGTAATACACAGGTGAGCCGATGACCAGACCATCGCACTGCTCCATTTTCTCAATGACCGTATTCACGATATCGTCATTGAAGTTGCAGCGGTTGTTCTCGCACTTGCCACAAGCAATACAGCCGCGTACCGGTTTATTACCGATCCATAGGATCTCACTGTCAATATCGTGCTTGGCCAACTGCTTTGCAATCTCTTCGAGTGCGACGTTGGTGTTGCCCTTGTGTCGTGGACTGCCGTTGATGAGTAATACTTTCATTGATTAAACTGTTTTATGTAAGTATACGTTATAGAGCACTCACCGTAGGATCCTTTGCCTCCAGATTCATCTCAAACGAAGTGATGATAAAGTCATCACCCTTACGCTGCAGACCGAAGTAGAGGTTACGGACAAAGCTTTCCATTCCTTCGAAGGCGTAGTGCTTCTCGATGGCATATACTGGCTTGCCTTTGCGATTTCCATAGCCGAAACCTGTCACCTCAGTGTCGTATTCTCCTTCTCCGGCAAAACGTCCCTCCATCAGCCACTTAGCGTAGCCTTCACCATCATAATCATATTGATCACGCAAGAACTGCTTCATTTCAGCTGAGCAATGAGCCGAAATCCATTCCTCCGAATAAGTATCAACGTCTTCGCCCGGGGAGAGCACCTCCATCAGGAACTCCTGTGCCATGTAAAACTCTTCGCGGTCGACTCCATCAATAGCGTCCAGCTGGTCGTTGCCTACGCTTACAAAGCCCCATAGCAGCTCCTGGCTGTTTTCGGAAGTTACGCCTTCGGCAGCAGCTACCTCAACATTCTCTGTTGCAGACTCTTCACTCGCATTGCTCTGCGCCTTGTTTCCACCACAAGCAGAAAGCATCAGGGTCGAAAACAAAAAGATAACGCTGTAAGTTTTTATTACGAATTGCATAGTTTTCTATTTAGATCTTTCAAATTTTATCGGTTCACCTTTCTCGAAGGTCTCGAACAATTCCGTGAGCTTCGGACCATCAGTATCCTCATAGTCATCGAGCACGAGTTCCGGAATATCGCCTCTTATGCCATATATCTTCACAAAATGATGTCCTGCAACCATCAGTTTACCATCGAGCAAAGAAACTGGGTAGAGAGTTCCTTGTGAACGAATAGAGCCAAGACTTACGATTTTTCCCTTGGGATCCAAGGCGAATAGGGAGGCTTCTACTGCTTCGAGATCAGAGTTCATGTTATTGCCGAAGGTCTCTTGTGAGACAAGCATAACCTTGACATCAGAGACGGTAGCATAAGCGAACGATTCAGATTCACCGAAATGCTCTGCAAATGCTTCGAATGCTTCTGTGTTATCCTTTGTAGGTATACCGATATTATTTGACTCTTTCTGAGCACATGAAGCCATTGACAATAATACAATCATGGCTTGCAATAGAATCAACTTCTTCATACCGTGATAATTTCTTTTAGTGCGACGTTGGGAATAGTCGTCAATCAATAGCGCTGCTTGCCGTTCTCGTCGACGCGCTGACTAGCGTTTACGTTCTTGGCAAATGGATTTGGGAAATCTGCCACAGGATCCTTCAGTACCTGAGCGTTCATCCACTCGTAGATGTTGTTATAACCCTGAGGAGCTACCGAACCGCCACCGTTGTTGCTTGGCTTGAGTTCACCCCCCTGCTCCTGTGAAGCGGTAACAGCATCGTTGAAGAGGTAGCACCATGAGAAGTGGCCGTAGAGCTTGGTGCCAGGGTTGTCAATACCCTCCACGCTCTCAAACATAGACATCCAGACGTTCTTGGCACCTGCCTCTACCAGGCGGTTGAAAGTAGGTATGCAGTGTACCTTAGGATCGACAGTCGTATCATCGTATGACTGCACAATCCAGATGTTCTCTTCGGTCAAAGCTTTGATCTCATTGTCAGAGATATTGCTGTCGAGATAAGCCTCGCAGGTAGGATAAGCAGCTGCAAAGAACTTAGGATTGCGGATCAGCATGTTCATGGTCATATAGCCACCGTTTGAGCAACCACCGATGTAAAGACGATTAGGATCAACGTCCGGATTCTCTGCCAGATAGTGCTGGATCGTAGCCATCAGCACATCGCTGTAGAGCGAAGGATACTGACCATGACCCATACCCTTAGAGGTATCCATCCACATGGTAGGACACTGTACGGCCAGCACGTATGCACCCTTATCACCACCCTCGGTAGTGAAGTGCGACTGGATATCCTCGCGGATCAGCGAAACGACCTCGTTACCCATCAATGCGATAGAGACATCAGTACCACCCTCGCCGCCACCATGCAGCCAGATGATCATTGGGTTCTTCTTGCCGTCGAGCTTCAGAGCCTGTGGTTCGTAAGCACCGTAGGTCAATGTCTGATTGCCGGTCTTACCTGTAGCGATACCGGTATAGGTGCCGCGACGGAAGAAGTCCGACTCAGAGAGGAAGTTACGAAGAGCATGAGGGGTCTCACACTCTACTGCTGTATATTTCTTGCCTCCAGCCTTGATGGACTTACCTTTAGCCAAAGCGACCTTTACTGGATAAGCCGTGCTCCAGGTACCTCTACCCATAGCGATCAATGGCTGAGCCTTACGGTCGGCAACGTTCTCAAGGCCGAATGCCAGATACTCGCCATTGTCACACCACTCGCCACGGTCATCGCAGGTATAGATGGCCTTAACAGTACGAGCAACGCCATTGGTCTCAACGGTAAACGACTTCGGATCAAGGGTTTCCACCTTTACCTCAGGCTTAACCACTACCAGGTTCACGGCGGTCGATGCCTCGTATGCAGTTACGCGTACCACCTGATTCTTCATCTTCAGCGTCTGTGCTTCCGCAGACATTGCTGCACACAAGGCTGCTGCAGCCATTAAAATCTTGACACTTTTCATTGTTTTCAGTTTTATATAGTTACATTAATTATTTACAACGCATACCCCATCACCACAAACCCTACGGTAGCGATGGCGGCACCCAGCAGCGCATACGGCAACTGAGTCACGGCGTGAGAGATATTGTCAACGTCACAGGTCGAACTTGAGAGTACCGTCGCATCTGCATAGAAACAAGCATGACTGCCGAATACTCCACCAGACACCACCGCTCCGAGGACGAGCAATACGTTGCCACCCACGGCAATGGCAAGCGGTACGACGATAGAGATGGCAATGATCTCAATACCCCAGAACGAACTGGTTACGAAGGTCAACGCCGCAATGACCAGGAAGGTGATAGCCGCAATCAGATGTGCATCCATCAGCGGTTCCACCAGCGAGATGACGTACTCTGGCATCATCATATCGCTCGACACACGCTTGGTCATAAAGCAGGCCAAGAGGATACCCAGCACCGGCAGCATATCCTTGTAACCGTCCCAGAAAAGTTCCACAAAGCGGGTGAATGTCATCTTCTTACGTGGCAGATAGAGCAACAGACAGCTGGCCAAGGTGCAGACGATGGCAATAAACATATCTGAGGTATAGACAGTGACGCCAATCAATACCGACATCGGAGCCAGGAAGTCAAAGATATTTCCCTCTTCCTTCTTATTTACCACTTGCGCCTCCTCAATGATCTGACGCGCCTTCACCTTACTCTCTGCCATACGCTCGTAAGCCTTCTTCATCGGCCCGAGCTTCGGCAGCCACCCCATCGCAAAGAGGAACACCACGAGCAAGGCGGCAAACGGATAGAACATAAACGGTACGGCCTGATAATAGACATCCAAGCCCGACGTAAAGCCCACATCCATGAGCGAAGGATCCTGGCCGAACATACCCGAGTAGAACACCACCCAAGTCGAGAGCGGCAGGATGGCGCAGACAGGCGCACCCGTCGAGTCGATGATGTATGCCAGCGCCTCACGTGGCAGTCGCTTCTTGTCGAAGAGACCCTTCATGCAAGTACCCACGGTCATAACATTCAGGTAGTCATCCACAAAGATCACAATACCCATCAGCACCGACATCAGCATGATCGAGCGCTCACTCCGGCAGTACCGGCTGATGAAGTTGGAGAATCCTAACGTACCCCTCACCTCTCGCAGCAGGAAGATCAGGCCTCCGAACATGCCGCAGAGCAGCAGGATATACAAGTTGTCGCGATTGCTGCACTCCTCGATCAGCATATCACACCACGGCACCAGGAACCCTGCACCATGCATGAGAATATATCCTACCAATGTACCTAAGATCAGCGCCTCAAACGACTTCTTGGTCTTCAACGCAAACAGCAGCATCACCAGCGGCGGCACCAACGATATTATACCGTATTCCATTATTTCTGTGTTAGTTAATTAGTCCATCGGACGGATCCAGATATTACGGAAGCTGATAGGCTCGCTCGGGTCGCCATGCGACTGCAGACGGATAGGGCCGTCGCCATGCGCCTGTACCTTCGGGAAGCCGATCCATTCGGTAGTACCCTGTATCTCAGTATGGTTCTGTATCACGATACCGTTGTGCAGCACCGTGACGTATGGTTTATAGAGGTAAGTGCCGTCTGCCTTGAAGACCGGCGCGGTGTAGATGATGTCATAGACATTCCACACCCCTGGCTTGACCATGGCATTGACCAATGGAGCCGACTGCTTGTAGATGGCGCCGGCCTGTCCGTTGACGTAGGTCTCGCTCTCGTAGCTGTCGAGTATCTGCACCTCGTACTTATCCTGCATGAACACACCGCTGTTGCCCCTCCACTGGCTCTCGCCATGAATGTTCTCCGGCACACACCACTCCAGATGCAACTGATAGCTGCCGAATTTCTGTCGGGTCAGGATGTCGCCCGTCTGCTTGTTGACCGTGAAGACGCCGTCATGCACCATCCACTTGGCTTCGCTTCCGTCCTCCATCTGCCAGGCGTCGAGGTTCTTACCGTCGAAGAGGACGATGGCATCAGATGGCACACCTCCCCTTGCGCCTGGAGTCACGACCGTAGGCTTCGGTGTCCAGAACTCCGACATCTCGTTGGTCATCGGCTTAGCTGCCGGATATTTCTTCTCATACACCTCATAGGCGGCATTGACCGTCTCGATGGAGGTCTGAGCGTACTTGGCCATATCAGGTGCGCCGAAATGCTCCACCGTAAACCATCCGTCATACCCCTTGGCGAGAAGGCCGACGATGACCTCCTGCATCGGGACGATACCCGTACCGACGGCAGGCGAAGAGAGATCCTTCAGCGCCTTACGGTCCTTGAGATGCACATGATGGATACGATCCAGAAAATGGTTCATCGCCATGAGCACATCGTCACCGGCATAGCAATAATTACCCGTATCGAACACATGGTTGAGCGAAGGCGCAGCGGCAAAGAGCTTATCCAGAGCCGCCACATTGAAGCAAGGTGATCGCGGATTGTCATAGTCTTCGATCATCACCTCAAATCCGGCCATCCTACAAGCATGAGCGTAGGCCTCGGTGCGGTAATTGACCGTATTGATCAGCTCCTGCGATGCATTCTCAGGGAGCAACCCCGGCACGAGCAACACCTTATCATACCCGTTGGCAATCATGAAGTCGATGGACTTGCGCACCTCCTCCGAGTGCTCCCCCGTAGCGAAGTCGATCTCCGAGATAGACGACGCATGTTTGAAGCCAATCTCGTCGAGAATGGCCTGCTGCTCAGGATCGATGGTATACCATACATCCACGCCACGGTAACCCATGTCATAGACTTTCTGCGCAGCCTCCCGGAACGAGATCTTCTGCTGACGTGCAATCACGGCAATATGATCAGAGAAAATAGAGATACGCCTCTCCGCAAAGGCGGCGAGGAACGTCTGCAGCAACAGACAGCATAATAATAGTTTCTTCATGATTCGGTGTTTATCATTTATTGCGCGCAAAGATAATGACTTTTTTTGATATTTACAATTCTATCGAGTTTTTTTTACATAAATGTAAGCCTCTGAGAACAAACAACCCGCCGAACCCACATGATGCCATGGATTCGGCGAGTAAAAAAAAGGGAAATACTACTATTAATTAACTTTTACCGTGGTCGATGATCCTCCGCTGACGGAAGTAACGCCTTCAACCAGATTCATCCAGAGCGTACCACCCTGAGGCGTAGCGTTGCTGGTGAGCTGATAACTGCCGCTCTTGAGCGATGGAGCGCTGAGCAGGACGCTGGCTCCGGAGTAGGTACGTGGCAGACGGAAGACAAGCAAAGGGGTCGAGCCATCGGTGAGAGCGAAATAAGCGCCTGCCTCTCCGCTCAGCGTGGTCGAGAGGTAGTGACCGTCATAGCGATTACCCATACCCATGCCGCCGCCACCCATTCGGCCTCCAATGCTAAGGACGGTGGCATTACTCATGGTGAAGGTGCTGTTTTCGAGGTCAATTCCCTCTTCGCTACCCATCGTGCTGGCGATACCGATCATGACACCACCCGTAGCAGAGATGCTACCGTTCGAGTCAATGCCATCGCCTTCGCCTGTCGAGACAGCGAAGACACGTCCACCGCTGACGTTGATGGCTTTGGTAGCATTCAATCCGTCGTCGTATGCGCTTACGGCCGTATTGCCTCCGGTGAAGCTCAGCGTGGCTTTGCTCTCTATACCCTCTGCATTCGTTCCTGAGGTTCGCACATAGATGGTTCCGCCAGAGATCGTTACGTCCTGATCTCCTTTGATACCCTTAGGAGAAACAGTATCGTCACTGCTTGAAGTACTGTTGCCACCCCACATGCCACCCGGCCGATTATTGCTCGACGTGCCATACATATTGCCAGAGGTAATGATATATAGTTCACCGCCTTCGATGAGAATATCCTGATCGCACGAGATACCCTTGCCTCCCTGTCCGATGCTCTTCAGATGCATCTCACCTCCCGAAATCACGAGCGTGCTATCAGCTTTGATGCACGATGCCCCAGAGAGGTCACTTGCGTCCGATGCATCCACACCACCCGTAGTGATAGCGGTGATGCGACCACCAGAGAAATCTCCGATACCATCGCTGGTAAACGCTTTCTTACCAGCTCCTTCGACCTGAACATTGAAGACGCCACCACGCACCACGATGGCATCATTAGCCTTCACGCCATGACCGGCCGAGGCTCCAGCTTGCAGCTTCAGTTGGATGCCAGGACGGAAGAAGAGAGCGTCATCGCTGGCCAGACAACTCTTGCCTGCCGCATTAGTGGCAGAAATCTGGAGCGAACCAGAACCGCTGAATCTCAGATCGTCTTCGGAGAAAAAAACCGCCTTCTCATCCTCTCCATTGGTCTTTTTATAGGCGGCCGACGTGCCATCGCTCAAAGAGTTCTCGCCTTCGAGCACCACGAAGCAATTACCATTCTGGATGTTGATAGCCGCACCGGCAGGATTGCTGATCGTTGCATCGGACAAGAGGAGATTGAACTTCTTGTCGCTGTAGATGCGCAAGCTGCCATCACTGGTCTTTCCGCTCACCTTCAAGGTCAGGCCCTTGCCATAAGCCTTGACCAATACATGTCCACCGTCGGCCGTGATCGTGTCGCCTTTGACCACACCCTCAATCTCTGCACAATTGTCCGTGAAGTGAATGGTAGTGGTATTCTTAGGCGAGAAATCATTCTCGATGTACTGACCGAAATCCGAATCAGCCTCATCGGTAGGGATCGTCTCCTGCTCGACCAGAGTAGTTTCGTCGAACTCGACCGTAAAGCTGCTGAGTACATCCAGATCGATAAGCGCACCAGACGTCATACCACCCTGTCCACCCGGAAAGCCTCCAGGTTCACCCCCAGGGACAAAGCCACCATTTCCTGGCTGGAACTCTTCCCAAGGATTCTCGGTTTCGCAACTGCTGACGGCAAGAAGAAAAAGGGGAAGGAAAAAGATAATAAGTTTTTTCATTGTGTGTATTTTTATTGATTACCAATTGTTTTCATTTCTTGAAGCTTGTTTTATCTCTTGACACTGGATGTATCTGCCAGTTGAGTATCTTTGGCCAACACAGGAGTTTCTTTAGTACCAATAGCTGGCAGTCCTGTGGTCGGATAATACAGATCCATGGCCTTCCTAGCCTTGTCGGCTATCTGGCGCATAGTACGAAGTCGGATCTCTTCTGGTCGCAGATATTTCCCTAATGCATTGACGTCAAGGCCGGTGATCGCACCATTCTTGAGTATGCCATACTGACCTCGCTTCCATAGATAGCTCTCTTTGAGCAATTCTTCTGACGAAAGACCCGGAATCTTTGGCACAGTGACTCCTACCCCCGACTTGACAGGCCCTACCCATTCGTGCAAGAGCTCACTATTGAGTTCTTGTGGCTTGAGCGTATTGATCGGAGCGCTCTGCATACTCTCATTCTTAAAAGAAAAGGCGCTCTCCAGCTCCTTCATAAAGCTTTTGGAGAGCTTCATCGAATCACTCTTCTCCTGCGCGAGGAGAGGCATCTGGATGCTACAGAAGAGCAGGCATCCGAGGATTATTGTCGAAAGGAAATGTATATTTTTCATGGTGCAAAGTTAGGTCTTTTTTTTGAAAGATAAAAACACAACTGCCTCTTACCTAACACAATTTAATCAAATAACGACGATATTTGAAATTATTTACTTTTGGCCATAAAATGCTTAAAAAACATAAACTACAGCTATCAGCGAAGCAATTTCCACTACTTTCCGAACTTTTTTTCCAGTTTGAATCAAGGCCTTTTTTCTGCACGAATGTTCCTAAATTAGCACGACTCGCAGAATATGTTCTTAAAAACAGACTGTCAAAAAGAATATTTTTCTGTATTTTGTTATTTTCTTAGAAATCATTTTTTATTTCCATTCATTTGCTGTACTTTTGCACCGTAAAAATAAAACGCGCAATGGAAGTACAGTACAATAAACAATACAGCCACAATCTCGGACGTGAGATGGAGTGGAAACAGTATGGCCACGCCGGTCAAGGAGTGCTGGTGTTCCCAAGTCAGGATCAACGATTCTATGAGTGGGAAGATCAGGGTATGATAGATGTACTTGCTCCTATGATCGAGCGTGGCCTGCTTCATCTGATCTGTTGCGACAGCATTGACCCTGAGACCTGGAGCCTTACTGAAGGAAACCAGCAGGAGCGTATCGAACTGCACGAACACTGGTATAACTATATCGTAGAGGAACTGATCCCACAGGTAAGTCATGGCCAGCAACTGGTTGTGACAGGTTGCTCGATGGGTGGTTATCATGCTGGCAACTTCTTCTTCCGTCGTCCAGACCTTTTCTGTTCGCTCCTTTCGCTGAGCGGGCTCTTCCATGCCGACTATTTCTTCCCGGAGTTTACGAGCGAAACCATCTGGCGCAACTCGCCTCTCCACTTCCTGACTCGTCAGAATGACCCAAGTCTCTTGCTCGATGCATATCGTGGCAAGCAGATCATCCTGTGCTGTGGTCAGGGCAACTATGAAGACATCACTTGTCCTTCGACTCAGCGTCTGGGTGCATTGCTCCAGGAGAAGAACATCCCTGCTTGGGTGGACATCTGGGGAACCGATGTGGATCACGACTTTGCGTGGTGGCGCAGACAGGCGCAGTATTTCTTTGATTATCTCATTAATAATAACCAATATCAGGCAGCATAATGAACTTTATTTTTATCTCCCCACAGTTTCCACACACATACTGGCAGTTCTGCGACCGACTGAAGCAGAATGGCGTCAACGTACTCGGTATTGCAGATGCACCCTACGAGACTCTCTCGCCAGAATTGAAAAGTGCGCTCACAGAATACTATCGCGTTGATAATCTGGAGGATTATGATCAGGTGTTTCGCGCCGTGGCATTCCTATCTTATAAATATGGAAAGATTGACTGGATTGAGTCGAATAACGAATACTGGCTCGAACAGGATGCACGTCTGCGCACAGACTTCAATGTCACTACTGGCATACAGTCAGATAGCATAGCATCGATCAAGGAGAAATCCGAGATGAAGAAATATTATGCCAAAGGCGGCATCCCAACGGCTCGTCAGATACGTGCATCGAAAGGTGTAGGTGCTGTCATTGACTTTGCCATCAAGACGGGATTCCCGATCATTGCCAAACCAGACATCGGAGTCGGTGCTGGCGGCACTCACAAGCTTCATAATGAAGGCGAGATACATAATTTCTTCAAGCTGATGGGAGCCGATGCTGCCAATTATGTAGTCGAAGAGTTCGTCACAGGAGATATCTGCTCCTACGATGCCATCATAGATAGCAAGGGTCGCCCGCTATTTGAGTCGATGACCGTGTGGCCACCATCGATCATGGACATCGTCAATAAGCGCCTTGACTTGGCCTACTTTGTCTCGCCTACCCTGCCCGATCAGCTGCGTGTCTTAGGATGTCGCACCATCGAATCCTTTGGCGTCAAGAGCCGCTTTGTGCATCTCGAATTTTTCCGTCTGGATCGTGAGAGACAAGGACTTGGACATGAAGGTGACTTTGTAGCATTGGAGGTGAATATGCGACCAGCAGGTGGCTATACACCAGACATGATCAACTATGCACATTCGACCGACGTCTATAAGATCTGGGCCGATATGGTGGCTCAGGATCAGTCACGTCTGGCCGAAGAGTTGCGCCATGATAGCGGCAATGCATTGAGCATCCCCTGGAGGGAAGAGTACTTCTGTGTCTTTGCTTCGCGCAGGGATATCTACGAGTATCAGCACTCGCATGAGGAAATCCTAGAGCGATATAGCCTTGCTCTGGTACAATGCGAACGAATGCCGGACATCTTCCATGCGGCCATGGGTCAGCAAATGTACACGGTCAAGGTCAGGACAGAAGAAGAGAAAGACGAATTCATACAGTTTGTTCACGCTAAGAAATGATGACAACACTTGAACCATCGAGGCTGGGTCTTTTGACTCAGCTTCTTTTTTATACCACACTAATTCGGAATTATGCCACACTATTTAGCGCAACATACCACACTAATTCGCGATTATACCACACTAATTGCAAATTATACCACACTAATTCTCACGATCACAAAAAGGTTTGTTTTATCCGAAGAATGAAAGTACCTTTGTGCACGAAAATCAGGCCACGACGGCTTGGTAAAACACAAAAAACACTGCATGGAATTAGAATTCATCAGAATCGGGTATATGGATTCCCGCTTTGAAAAATCCATGAAACCATTGACCGCAGAAGTCCTCGAACAGCTGACCTGGTCGGAGAAGGTCCGTCAGACGATGGAGCGTATCAAGGCCACGAACGATCAGGAGGAGAAGAACCGACTGAAGCAGCAGTTGCCAGTGGTACTCTTTAACTGCCAGATGACCGAGAACGGCGAGCGACCATCGGCCGAGAACAAACTGGGAGTGCCAAGCGGCTTCTGTCTGCACGACTGGGATCACATGCCGGAGTCGCCTCGCGTGTTCTATATTAAGAATATCGCGGGTCATGAACGGGAGTTGGACATCGTGCTGGCTCATATCACTCCTCGCGGTGAGGGTTTGCGACTGGTGACGGAGCTCAAGGACGGAGAGCGGATCCCGGAGTGCCAGGCGCGACTGGCGGCGCAGTTCGGCATGGAGCAGTTTGCCGATCAGAAGGTCAAGGACATCACACGACTGTCTTATCTGCCATCGAAGGACTATATGATGTTTGTGGATAAGGAGAGGCTGTTCTGTAAACCAAAGCTGGAGGAAGAAAGGGGGGGGTCAACTCCACACACCCCTTTGGCCAAAGAACCTATGAGCAATGTGAGCCAGCCGCAGAATGTGGCAGAGAATCTTAGTCACAAAGGCCTGAAGTACAGTACGATCATCGAGGCTTTGCTCAAGCGACTGGCCACACAGGGAAGTCCTGTAGAGGGAGAGCGTAACAATGTGCTGTTCGGCCTGGTGCGAGAGCTTCGCCACATCTGCGACTATAACTTCCAGACGGTGTATATGCTCGTGGCTCCTTACTTCCCGGGGTTGCAGGACGCGGAGATACGCCGCACCATCGGCAGCGCCATCGCCACCAACGGACGGAGCATCACCCCGATGATGCGAGGCGTTTTGAACGAGCTGAAAAACGAGACGACCGACCTGCCAGACGAGGCAGATGGATTGCAGTTGTCCAAGTTGCCTAAGGTGTCGGAGATCGAGGAAATGATCCTCTCCCACTATCCGAAGCATCTGCGCTCACAGGCCTTCATGGCCATGCTGCCGATCTGGGGAGTGTATGGCACACACATCCGCTTCGACTATATGGATGGCCGCGAGAACTCGCTCTCGTTCATGACCGCCGTGGTGGGCAAGAGTGGTTCGGGCAAGGCCTTTGCAGCACATCTCTTCGAGCAGTTGACGCTGAGAATCAGGCTACAGGATGCAGAGGAGAGACAGAAAGCCGATGAGTATGTGGCCATCTGCAACAAGGCGGCCGACGACGCGGAGAAGCCGGAGGATCCGCATCCACGCGTACATATCTATGGTGACGACATCACGACGAGCCAGCTGCTCGACTATCTGGACAACCTGAAGGGCGAGCATGGCATTCAGTTCACCGAGGAGGTGGTACGACTGCAGAAGGCCAAGCGTACGATCTACGGCGACAACGACGACCTCTACTGCAAGGCGTTTGATAATGGCATTGGCGGTAAGGAGTCGAAGAGCAAGCAGACGCGCAACATCCGCATCCCGATCTATCTGAACACGCTCTTCTGCGGTACGCCAGGTGCGATGCACAGATTCTACGACAATCCGGAAGGCGGCCTTAACAACCGCGTCATCTTCGCCTTCATGCCTACGGTGAGGATGAAGGGATTCCCTAAGTACCAGAAGTTTACCGACGAGGAGAGAACCAGGTTCGACCAGGTCGTCGACCAACTGTCAGAAGCTGGCAAGGATGGAGTGAAGGTGCAGCTGCCCTGGCTCGAAAAGGACATCACGCTCATCAAGAACAAGTGGGACAAGGAGGACGAGGAGAACCCCGACGAGGTATGGTATGACCTGGGTAAACGCGCCTTGGTAGTGGCCATGCGAGTGGGTGTACTGCAGTGGTTTCTCCGCGGCTGTCCGACCGACGAGAAGCAGATCCGCGAGATCGGCAAGGTCGTAAGATGGATGGCCGATGCGATGCGACAGGGTGTCTACGCCTTCAGCGGTCAGGCCTATGAGGAGATCAATGAGACGGACAACGCTTGCCTACAGAATCAGCAGCGCATGACCAAGAACAAGAAGCTCTTCTCACTGCTGCCCGATGACTTTACGACCGATGATGTGGTACGTCTGCGTATGCAGAATGGTGGCAACGCCCGTGTCAATATGATCATCTGCCGATGGGTAGCGGACGGGATGGTTAGAAAGGTAGGTGATGGAAGGTATAGGAAGACGATGGTGGTTAATTGACAATTGATAATTGACAATTGACAATTGATAATTGGAGGATTGTCACAAATCACAAATCACAATAAGAAAAATAGTGTAGTTGTCCTCCTCCAAAAAAAGTTGAATGGATTAGACGTTAACTCCAGCCTTAGTTGAATGCTTTTAGGCTTAACTCCGACAAGAGTTGAATGATTATCTCTTAACTCCAAAACCTGTTGAGTTCAGCCTTGTCTGGCCTGT
>JAZUDJ010000048.1:0-11544 GCA_045639585.1 Bacteroidales bacterium | reverse complement strand
GTCTTCCTAAGACCGCTTGGCCCCCGACTTCACGGTTATGACACCCTGATAGGCGACCGTGGCGGACGTCTCTCGGGTGGCCAGCGCCAGCGTCTCAGCATTGCCCGCGCCATCCTCAAGAACCCTCCTATCCTTATCCTCGACGAAGCTACCTCAGCACTCGACACCGAGTCAGAGCGTCTCGTCCAGGAAGCGCTCGAACGCCTCATGAAGAGCCGCACCACCATCGCCATCGCCCACCGCCTCAGCACTATCAAGAACGCCGACGAGATCTGCGTTATGCACGAAGGCGAGATCGTGGAGCGTGGCACACACGAAGAGCTCATCGCACTCGGCGGCTACTATAAGAAGCTCAACGACATGCAGTCGCTCTAATCCCCACCACTCTGCGCCATGGAAGCCATCACCTTACAGCAACTCAACCAGCAGGTAGCGAGCGTCATCCACGCGACGTTCGATGAACCCGTATGGATCACTGCCGAACTCAGTGACGTACGCGTCGCCAACAACGGTCATTGCTATATGCAGCTGGTGGAGAAAGACCCTAAGCGTGGCACGATGCTGGCCTTTGCCAACGCGCATATCTGGACCAATCGCTGGTGGCTGATACGCGACAGTTTCCTGCAGCAGACGGGTCAGGCCTTCCAGAGCGGACTCAAAGTGATGCTACTCGTCGAAGTCACCATGCACGAGGCCTACGGCTACAGCCTCAACATCCTCGACGTAGACCCTACCTATACCTTAGGCGAGATGGCTCGCCGACGCATGGAGATCCTGGCGCAGCTCAAGCAGGACGGTGTCATCGACATGAACCGTGAGCTCCCCTTCCCCGCTCTTCCTCAGCGCATTGCCATCATCAGCGCCGAAGGAGCCGCTGGCTATGGCGACTTCTGCCACCAGCTGCACGGCAACGAGTGGGGACTCTGTTTCTATACCCACCTCTTCCCTGCCATCATGCAAGGCCAGCAGACCGAGTCCTCGGTCATCAGCGCCCTGGAGCGTATCGCGCTCAATGAAGACCTGTTCGACGTTGTCGTCATCATCCGTGGTGGTGGTGCTTCGGCCGATCTGGCTTCGTTCGACAGTTACGAACTGGCGCTCAACATTGCCAACTTCCCCCTCCCCGTCATCACCGGCATTGGCCATGACCGCGACCAGACAGTCCTTGACCATGTGGCACACACCTCGGTCAAGACCCCTACCGCCGCTGCCACCCTGCTCATCGATACGCTCTCTCAGCAGCTGAGCACCTTGCAGCAGCTGCAGGAAGACATCATTGACAATACACGCGGACGTATCGAGCGAGAACAGCTGCGACTGCATCGCATGATCAACCTCGTCCGTGGCACACACATCGCGCTCGGACAGCAGATCAACCGTCTCACACTCACCGCCGAACGTATCAAGTTCCTCAGCACTCAGCGCCTGCAGAATGACCAGCAGAAACTTTCCTACATCGAGCGTACCATCCAGATGGCACAGCCGGATAACCTGCTAAAGCGTGGTTTCTCCATCACCCGATACAACGGACACGCCGTCCGCTCTATCTCTGAAGTACCCCCAGGGTCAGAACTCCAGATCCAGACGGCGGACGGCATTCTATTTGTTCGAAACGATTGACAAAAGAAGGCATTCTCATAAATAATTAGGCCAAAATTTTGTTATTCGCTCATTTTTCCCTATCTTTGCACCAAATTAAAACTTAATTCAATGTTAGCCGAAATTACTTGGGGCGCTAAGCCTATTCTCTTTTCTGTTCCAGAAGATATTCCTATTGTCGGAGGTTTCTCTCTCCGCTGGTATGCACTCATGTTCATCGTCGGATTTGCCATCGGTGTCAAGATCATGGAATGGATCTATAAGCGTGAGGGTCTCGATCCTGAGCGTGTGTACTATCTCTTCATTGCGTGCTTCGTAGGTACGCTGGTCGGCGCTCGCCTCGGTCACTGTCTCTTCTACGATCCGGAGTACTATCTGGCTAATCCTTTGGAGATCTTCAAGACCTGGAAGGGTGGTCTAGCAAGCCATGGCGGCACCATCGGTGTCATCGCAGCTGTGATGTACTATGCCAGCAAGGATAAGCTCAATAAGCTCTGGCTCCTCGACCGTCTCTCCATCGCCGTGGCTCCTGTGGCTGCACTCATCCGCATGGGCAATCTCTTCAATCACGAGATTTATGGTCACGAGACCTCTCTGCCATGGGCGACCCGCTTCGTGCAGAACATCCACGCCTGGGAGCGTGGCGCTGAACCTATCTACTGCAATCCTTCGCACCCTACACAGATCTACGAGGCGCTGAGCTATCTCCTCGTCTTTGTCATCTGCTACAGCCTCTATAAATTTACCGAGGCAGGCAAGCGCAAGGGTGTGATCTTCGGTGCTTTCCTCATCGGCATCTTCGGCACTCGCTTCTTCATCGAGTTCCTCAAGAACGTGCAGGAGGCCTTCGAGGAGGATATGGTGCTCAATATGGGCCAGTTGCTCAGTATCCCATTCGTACTCATCGGAGCCTTCCTGATCTGGAAAGGTATGAAGAAAGACAAATAAAGGAAATAAATACCACACATAAAACATTCAATCATGAAAATCAAACCCCTTATCCCTGCCGCGCTCCTGGCACTCGCTGCCATCGCTCCGCAGAATGTATCGGCAACTAAGCTCCTCGGAGTCAAGGTCGTCGACAAAGACTACCTCATGGTGCATTTCCGCGATGGCGAAGTACGCTACCGTGATGATGCTACCGGTCCGAGCGCCTATCTCGGCCACTCGTTCTCCCCTGGCGATGACACCCTCAAGGTCTTCGGTCCTCGCCTCGACGCCGCCATCGCTACCCGTGCCAATGGCTGGACGATCTCTTCTGCCAACGACAAGGCTTTCGGTCAGCAGGTAGCCGTGGAGGCTTACCGCAAGTCGAAGCCAATGAATACCGACAATACCCTCACCAGCGAACTCGATCACTGGATCTTCCTGCGCCTGCCACAATCCATGAAGCAGGGCTGCACCTATCGCATCAGCCTGCCTGCAGGTATCGAGGCAGATGAGAAGGAAGCAGAGATCAAGTTCGATATCTGGAACTCGCAGTCAGAGGCCGTGCACGTCAATATCCTTGGCTATCAGCCTACTGAACCCGTCAAGGCTGCAGATCTCTATCTCTGGCTTGGCGAAGGCGGTCAGCGCGACTACAAGGCGTTCGAAGGCCGTAAGGTATATTTATATAATGTGAAGACCGGCAAGAAGAAGCCCGTCGGCAAGGTAGGTTTCTGGAAGGAGGCTGCAGCTTTCGAGCAGGAGGCCAACAAGAAGAACATGACCGGCTCGGATGTCTGGAACATCGACTTCCGCGAGAGTGCCCCAGGCCGCTATCGTCTCGTCGTGGAGGACGTCGGCTGCTCGATGGACTTCGACATTGACAATGACGTCTACTACCAGCCATTCCGCTACTCCGTCCGTGGCTACTACTATATGCGACTCGGCGAACCTATCGATCCGAAGGTCGTCCCTGCTCCACGCCAGCCACGCTTCATCCCTGAGGTCGATCCTATCGGTTTCACCGTCTATAAGACCGACCTGCAGCCATGGCACCCTGAGTGGCGCAAGATCGGTGGCGATGTGTGGGATGAGCCACACTTCAAGCCAGCGCTCCGTTCAGCTTTCTGGCAGCACCGCCTCCCTGGCAGCCCTGTCAACACCGAGGTCAAGGGTGGTCACTCCGACGCCTTCGACTGGGATCGTCACCTGGCTCACGTCAGCAACATCTACGACATGCTCCTGCCATACATCCTGACCAACGGACGTATTTCTGACGACAACCTCACTATCCGCGAGAGTGGCAATGGCATCCCAGATATCATCGACGAGGCGCGCAACGAGGTCGATTTCTTCCTCTCTATCCGCGACGGCGAGGCCTACTCACAGGGCGTCACCAACCCATCGACCGAGTGGACCATCATGTTCCAGGCAGGTTGCACCACTATGGCAGCATGGGCCAATGCAGCCAACTGTGCCATGACCGCCGAAGCGCTCCGCATCGCTGGCCAGGACTCTCTCTGTCAGTATTATACCGACGAGGCCATTAAGGCCTTCCGCTTCGCCAGCCGTCAGGAGAACCTGCAGCTCGACGACCAGCAGGACGTAGGTAGCGCCCGTATGCGTGGCCGCGACTTCCGCCAGATGGCAGCCGCTTATCTCTACAACGTCACAGGCGACCAGGAGTGGGAGAAGATCATGGCCGACGAGAGCAAGATCAAGAACGGCACCTCGATGATCTTCAACAAGGACCGTCAGGACACCTACTACCAGATCTGGGCCACCGCAGCTTACCTAGCATGTCCTCGCGAGCGCCACTATCCTGAACTCTACCAGAATATGAAGGCCAGCGTCAACTGGCACGCCGACGAGAACAACGTCAAGTACACCGCGCTCCGTCCTTCACGCCGAGCCGCCAACGATCCACGCTGGCAGGTATCGGAGAACCTCCAGCTCGTCATGATGGCACACTACATCAGTGGCAATAACAAGGTTCGCCGTCAGCAGCTCGAGAAGGCCATGTACCTTGAAGCTGGTTGGGGCCTCGGCCGTAACCCATCGGACACCGTAGAGATGACCGGCCTCGGCGAGCGCCACATCACCGACTGCTACACCACTGGCCGTAACGACGGCTCTCCAGAGTCACACCCTGGCCAGACACCATTCAACGGCACCGAGACCTGGTCGCCAGGCAATGGTGGTGACGCCCGCATCCTCCTCGACCGCTGCTACCCAAGCTGGTACGACGGCGGCTGGCCACAGCAGGAATCATTCTTCAACCAGCGTTACTTCTGGGTCAACGGCGAGTTCACTCCTCGTGAGACCATGCGCGGCAAGATGGCACTCCTCGGCTATCTCTACGGAATTCGCAAGTAGAAATCATTTGAAGCTATACTTCATCAATTAAGGTATGTCACGGATTCGTGACATACCTTCTTTCTTCTCGGCATCCTCTACACCGTACACTGTAGGAGATGCCTACCTCTCGGCATCCTCCCCACTGTACCGTGCAGGAGATGCCACGACCGTGGAGTCTAACACTAGGGACGTAGTGTTAGATTCATGCAGGAAAGAAGGGATCACACGAACTCGTACGATCCCTTCTTTCCTGATAAGACTTATATCATAAATTCTTTACTTCAAACCAATATAGCCGACACCAAAGCTCTTCTTGCGCAGCAGCGCCTTGCAGCGGAACCAGACATCGACCAGAGGCATGTAGAGATCCATGAACAAAGGCCAGAAGATGAATGGACGGAGGCTGAGCGACTTAGCAGTACCTGCATAGGTGAAAATCATAACGCCTGCACGGATGAGGAGCAATGCCATCGTCACGCCAAAAAGTGTCCACGCAGAAACCGCAGAGCTTTCGACTGTAAGAGCCACAAAGAGTGCATATCCTGCCAAAACGAGACCTGGAAGGACCGTAAGATAGCGAGTGAGAGCATCGAAAGTCTTCACAATGGCTGGAATAGGAGAATACATTCGTGAGGTGAAGCCTCGGTTGAGACGATCGATACTCCAGTTGACGAAGAGCGGTGACGAATGATCGGTGACCAGGCTCTCTGGCTGACACTCCATGACCACATTATTACCACGGGCCACGTCAGCTACAAAGAGGTCATCCTCACCTGGCTGGATGTGCAGATGACGCTGGAAGCCCTGGCTGCGATTGGCATAGAACGTACTCTTGCGGAAGGCCATATTCTGTCCCCAACCTGCGTAAGGACGGATGGCCAGCGAGATGCCGAAAAGCGACACAAGGCGCTGGAACAGATCGAACTGACAGAAGCGCGAGAGGAAGCTGGAGCGACGCTCGTAAGCCACAGGGCCGATGACGACCTCGGTGGCAGGATTGGTGAAATGACGTACGAGCTGCTGCAGCCACTTGTTGCTGGCTGGCAAGCACTGCGCCTGGGTCATGACGATGATATCGTGGTGCGAGCCTTTGGTAGCGAGGAGGACGGCCAGCTTGCGGTGGCTCATGCCTCGCACCTGCTCGGTGATACGCGAGTAGTTGAGATGCTCGTAGCGCGAACACATCATAGAGAGAATGTCGATGGAGTCATCGAGCGATGCATCGTCCATGACGGTGACCTCAAAGTTCGGATAGTCCTGCTCGAGGAGCGTAGGGAGATTGCGCAGGAGGAGCTCACCCTGATTGTGCGCATAGACGAGGATGCTGACACCCGGCAGCGAGGGCTGATCAGAGAAATATGCGTTGGCAGCCATGACGCTCTGCTCCTTCTTCTGCGAGCGGATACGGTGCCAGAGGCGCTGCCAGATGGAGAGATGGAGAATCACCTGGATGAGCCAGGCGACTATAAAAATGATGGCCAATGTCTGGAACCACCAAGGAAAAGCGGATAGATTCATCAAAAATAGTTCTTTTTTTCGGGCGCAAAGATACAAAAAAATGCGGAAACTGCAAAATGTTTCCGCATTTTTTATATCTTATTAAATGTACGCGTAGCTACGCAACTGCGTTAGAAGCGACCAGGCCCGCCACCCCAGCCGCCACGGCCAGGACCACCGCCTGGGAAGCCGCCACCTGGGAAGCCAGGGCCTTCCTCAGTGCTGGTAGCACGCTTGCCACTTGCACGATAAGCTGTGATCTTGTAAGTGAAGGTGCAGAGGAAGTAGCGTGGCATGAAGTTACGATAGCTTGAAGAGACGCTGTTGTCACCTACGCTACGTGAGAAGCCCTTGTTTGAGCCAAGGATATCGAACGCCTGCAGCTTGATCTCAGCCTTGTTGCCCTTGAGGAACTTCTTGCCGATGGCTGCATTCCAGATCACCTGCTCAATGGCCTCTGGCTGTGCAGGACCGCCGAAGCGAGAGTAGTTGAGCGCCTGATCGGTGGTGAAGCCATTCCAGAACGTCCAGTTGAGGCTGGCGTTGAGGTTGTGGTTGATGTAGTCACGGTTCTGTGTGTTGGCCTGAGTATCATCAATCCACTGGAAGCTTGGCATATACATAATATTGAAGTTCAAGTCAGGAGAGATGTTACTGCTGATGTGCAAGCGTGGGTTGAGGCTGAATGAACGGGTCTTTGACTCAACGCTGGTGATCAGGTAGTTGCCGTGCTGATCAGTATTGCCAAGGAAGTAAAGCTGGTTAGAAGGATTGATACCATAGTTACCACCGACAGAGATGTTGACGTTGCTCATGATGAGGTCGAATGGGAAACCATAACCGAAGTTCATGAATACTGACTTGTAGCCATCACGGTTGACAGGACGGGTGAAGCTACCACCAGCTGCCAGCGAGAGGTTGTCCATCACAGCCTTGTTGTCGCTGTTGATACCAAGCAGCTCTCGAGCCTCAGCATTGAGCTTAGCGAACTCCATTGGAGAGGTGGTACGGTTGACCAACTGCTGGTTACTGATCTGATCCTGAGTAGCATTGAAACCACCGAAGATCATGAAGTTCTGAGCGGTCTCGGTATTCGTATAAATCATGTTGAAGTTGATGTTATGCGAAATACTCTGGTCGAGGTTCTTATTACCCGTGCTATAGTTCAAAGGATTGGTCGTGTTGACACTCTCCTGGAGGTTGTTGATGCTTGGGTTGTTGCTGTTCGAACGATAGTTGACACGGAACTGTGTACCACCCTTGGTCGTATATTCGATACGGAGGTTTGGCAGGACGCTGAAGTAGCTCTTCGAAGTCTTGAACGAGCGGTTGTTGGCGTCGTTGGCACCGAGGAGGAAGTAATCCTGCTCACCGTCGAGCTTAGAGTTCTGGAAGCGTGCAGTAGCATTGATACGCAACTTCTGGTAGTTGTAACTCAAACCGAGCTCACCGCTGTTGCGGAGGTTCTTCTGCGTGTAGGTGTTTGAGTTGTACTTATCATGCTCCATGAAGCTCTTGAAGTCATGATCCTTATACATATCAATATTGGTCTCTCGCTTCGAATAGTTGTAGTTGAGATCGTAGCGGAGAGAGAGGTTGAGACCCTTGGCCAATGGTTCTGTCCACTGGAGGTTACCACCGACGTTGTGGTTGTTATTATCGTTCTTATTCAACTGGTTATCATGCTGCTCTGTGAGGCCCATGATAATGTCCTTGATGGTAGTACTCTTCGAGTCGCTGCCCGATGCACCTGCATTGACGCTGGCACTGAAGGTACGGCCAGGCTTGTTGAGACGGTGGCGCCAGAGCATGTTGGCACGGAGGTTCCATGAGTCGCTCTCTGAGGTTCCGATGTTGTTGTTGCGCGAAAGGACGCTATCCCACATGGCCTGTGGCACGCCGTCGATATTGACGCGGTCGAGTGCATAGTTCCAGGAACGGCTCTCCGATAAGCTGTTGCCATCCGAGCTCTGGAAGTTGAGCGAAGGACGGATCATGATCTCATCCTTAGCAGTAGGACGGAAGGTGATACGACCACCGATACGATGGCTCATCGAGTGATTGAGCGAGCTCGAAGCCGAGTAGCGTGAAGATGGAGAGATGACGGTGCCATCGGCCATGGTACGCTCAAAGTTATCAGTATAAGAAGAATCTGATTCAGCGGTACGGCCTTGGTTGAAGAAGTAAGACATCTCCACGTTGACCTTGCCCTGCTTGTACGAATCGCTGAAGTTGACACCGAGGCCATTGGTGCGAGCCACGCCACGTGCACCCCACTGACGGCCACCCATCATACCACCCATCGATGCCATATCGTCATTCGAGAAGTTACGCTCGTTGACGTTGTTGCTCATACCCTGGAGGGTAATGCGGCGGTCACCGTTGAAGACGTTGATGTTGAAACCAGTGTTCCAGTAACCATTGTTCCAGTCGAAATTATTGCCCAGGCCACCGAAGACCTTACCGAACACACCGTTGCGGCGGTAAGACTTGGTAATGAGGTCCATAGCCTTGACGGTCTCACCGTCATCGACACCGGTGAACTCGGCCTGATCGGACTTCTTATCAAAGATATTGACTGACTCGAGGACCTCAGCAGGAAGTGACTTGAGGGCCATCTTGACGTCATTGTCGAAGAACTCCTTGCCATCGACGAGGATCTTCTGCACGGTCTCACCCTGCGCCTTGACGCCATCGCTCGACACCTCGATACCTGGCATCTTGCCTACGAGTTCCTCGGCCGAAGCACCGTCCTGAACCTTATACGCATCAGCGTTGTAAGCCAAGGTATCGCCCTTCTGCTTGATACGCTGGCTATGGCCAATGGCCTCGACCTCAGCAAGCATCTTAGGATCTTCCTTCATCTTGAAGGTGCCGAGCTTGCCACGACCTGGCATGATGTTGACATCCTTGTGAAGCTCCTTGTAGCCGACGTAGGTGAACTCGAGGGTATACTTACCCGGACGCTTCACCTCGAAGGAGAACTTACCATCTACATCGGAAATGCCGAAGGTACCTGTACCGCCATCTGAGGAAACGACCTTCACGGCCACGCCCACCAGAGGTTCATCGGTCTTACTGTCCAATACGGTACCGTTGGCGATGACTGACCAGCTGCCACGGCCTGGCTGTGCCATCAGCATGGTCACACCAAAACAAAGAAAAAAGAGGGCCATAACACACTTGCGACCCCAATTACTACTGCAACTCATTTTATTATTATATAATCTTAGGATATTTTTCGATTGTTTTTTACCTCCAATTTATCACTAAAAAGAGGAAAGACGTGTTTAAGACACAAAGAGTCTCGAAAAGTTTAAACAAAAAATTACCGTTTCGCTGAACAGAAACGGCAATTCGTTGAATGTAAGCGATATCTACTGCGAAATATTTATCATTTAATACCTTAAAAAAGCAATTTATTACCTGATATTTTAATCCTGAATCATTGCTACAGCACGATCCATGATCTGATAGAGCTCCTCGACGGTCTCCGCGCGAAGCATGGCAATACGGGTGTCTCGGAAGTTAGGAATACCCTTAAAGATAGGTGTAGCGGCCAAGTGACGACGGATGTGCAGGATGCCACGATATTCATCGATACGCGCCACGCTCTCCTCCACCTGATGCTTGAGCGCTAGGATGCACTCATCGAGCGGAATCGGAGGCAAAGCTTCGCCTGTGGTGAGGAGGTGCTTGATCTCTCGGAAAATCCATGGACGGCCAAAGGTAGCACGGCCTACGAGGATGCCACCGACACCCGTCTCCTCGAAGCGCTGCTTGGCAATCTCCGCGCTCGTGACGTCACCATTGCCAATGATCGGGATGTGGATGCGAGAATTCTGCTTCACCTCACGGATTAGCGACCAGTCAGCCTCTCCGTTATACATCTGCGAACGGGTACGACCATGAATGGCAAGCGCCTGAATTCCACAATCCTGCAACTGCTCGGCCAGGGTGGCAATGATCTTGTGTTCACAATCCCATCCTAGGCGGGTCTTGACGGTCACTGGCAGCTTCACTGCATCGACCACCGCACGGGTGATTTCGAGCATCAGCGGAATGTTCTGCAGCATACCGGCACCGGCACCTTTGCAGGCCACACGCTTCACCGGACAGCCGAAGTTGATATCGAGAATGTCTGGCTTGGCCTGCTCGACGATCCTAGCGGCCTCGACCATCGAAGGGACGTCACGGCCATAGATCTGGATGACGACAGGACGCTCCTCCTCAAGGACCTTGAGCTTCTGCATCGTCTTGTCAATACTGCGAATCAGCGCGTCCGCACTCACGAATTCGCTATAGACCATATCGGCGCCAAAGTGACGACACTGCAGGCGAAAACCTACGTCAGTGACGTCCTCCATAGGTGCCAGCATCACGGCCTGATCTGGCAAAACGACTTCTCCTATCTTCATACCTTATATAAATATTATCTCTTTTTTTGACACTTTGATAGTGCAAAGATAACTATTTTTGTGTAATTGCACACAATTAATGCGCAAATTAATTGGAAAATTACCCACAAATAATTAAATTTGCACCGATTTTTGACGCGTGCGCTCAACAATCGCAGGACTTTGAATCTAACAATTCTATTCAATATTTTAATTTTTTCAACAATCAACTATTATGTGGTTAACATCTTCCTCAATCGGTCGTAAGGTGGTAATGAGTGTCTCTGGCGCTGCGCTGGTACTCTTCCTCACCTTCCACATGCTGATGAACCTCGTCTATGTTTATGACGTCATGGTAGGTACTACTGATGGCAATCATTACTACGACGCGGTTTGTGAGTTCCTGGGCACCAACTGGTATGCACTCATCGCTACTGCTGGTTTGGCATTGCTCGTAGTCGTTCACTTCGTTATGGCATTCATCCTCACTGCCCAGAACCGCAAGGCTCGTGGTGCAGAGCGTTATGCTATCAGTGGCAAGCAGCCTATCCACTGGGCTTCTAAGAACATGCTCGTTCTTGGTATCATCATCATCGTTGGTATGCTTGTCCACCTCAACGACTTCTGGTACAACATGATGTTCGCTGAGCTCGCTGAGTCAGAGCGTCAGTTTGCGCCAACTGCTGGCTTCAACTGGATCACCGCTAAGTTCAGCTGCCCTGCTCTCGTAGCTCTCTACGTTGTATGGTTCGCTGCACTCTGGTAT
>JAZUDJ010000047.1:0-7155 GCA_045639585.1 Bacteroidales bacterium | reverse complement strand
AGTCCTGCACCTTAGGATTAGCCATGTCGAGGACAACCTGTGTGCCGCCACGACCGAGGACAGGCTCGCGACCTGGAGCCTTGAGGATCCAGTCAGGATGCGCCTCGTAGAGCTCTGAGACGGTGTTTGACATCTCTGGCTCAATCCAGATGCCGAACTTCACGCCATTCTTCTTTGCGTCGCGCAGGAGGCCAGGAATGCCATCAGGGAGCTTGCGGGTGTCAACGACCCAGTCGCCGAGCGAAGAGTTATCGACTGAGCGTGGGTACTTGTCGCCGAACCAGCCATCGTCCATGACGAAGAGCTCGCCACCCATCGAAGCAATGTCGTGCATCATCTGATCCATGCCAGGCTGGTTGATGTTGAAGTAGACACCTTCCCAAGAGTTGAGGAGGATCATACGCTCCTGATTGCCGTGACGGAGCTGGTACTGACGGGCCCACTTGTGGAAGGCCTGGCTCACGCCATTGGTGCCACGCTCAGAGAAGGTGAGTGCGGTATGAGGAGTCGTGAAGGTCTCGCCTTTCTTGAGATGATACTCGCTGTTGTCAGGGTTGATGCCGGCGAAGTACTGGTGATAGTCGCTTTCATCTGTATCGACCTTGATGCTGTAATTGCCACTGTAGCAGAGGGCTGCACCGATGACGCGGCCTTCGTTCTCACGTGCAGGACCATCGAGCGAGAGCATGATCTCGTTACGGTCACCGGTAGCATTGCGAACACCGTCCTTGTTCTTGATGACGAGCATGCCATTGTCGAGCTTACTCTCTACAAGCTGCGCCTCAGAGGCCCAAGAGCCGTGGAAATGAGTGGCATGGACGTCGCCACGACGGACGTAGAGGATCGGATTATAGAACTGGGTGAGAGTGACGGTCTGCTTCTCGCCATTGGTGATGTCGGTCCATGACTCGATCATATCCACGTCGTCGTACGCAATATAATAAAGGTTGACGGTGGTAGGATAGAGTGGGTCCTTGAGCGTGATGGTGAGCTGCTCGCCGGTACGTGCAGCGCCGTTAGGAGCGGTGTCCTTGAGGTTCTGTACTTTGTAATCGGTAATCAGTAATTGAGTCGACATATTGCCGTCAGCGTGGCGCATGGCCAGACAGACCTCATTCTGCGTGTGGGTAGCACCATAGGCAGGGTAGAGGTCGGAGCGGCTCCAGTTATCGTCCTTGATGCGCAGGAGATTCTCGATGTCGAGGCTCTTGAGCGACTGTCCGTAGTAGAGGAACTGTGGCTCCTGACCCTTGTTGAGTTCGATGACGAAGCTGTTGTTAGGGGTGCGGAGCTCTACTTTCTCAGCATGTGCGTTTGAAAATATAGCAGCGGTAAAAATGACCGCTGCTACAGATGTTTTGATAGTATGCATATTGTGTATAATTACTTCTTCAATGGGAAGATATAAGCCAACCAGCCCATGACGAGAGCGATGGCTGCAGGGATGATAGAGAACATTGACCAAACCATGGTCTTGACAGACTCCTCATCGGTGATGGTTACGATGGTCTCGCCAGTAGCAGGATCGGTGCTTGAAACAAGGCCTGCCATACCGAGCAACATAGCAATGAGCGAACCAGAGATGGCGCCACCGAACTTCTGTGCCATAGTGGCAGAAGAGAAGATAAGGCCGGTAGAAGAAACGCCGTCGCGCTCAGTAGCGTAGTCAGAAACGTCAGCATACATCGACCAGAGGAGTGGAGAATAGAGACCAGCACCTACTGAAGTGAGGATAGATACGAGGATCATCAGCCAGATGTACGAAGGATCCATAGGGATGAAGAAGTACAATACTGAGGTGACGCAGCAGATAACCGATGACCATACAAATGCCATGCGCTTAGAGCCGATCCAGCGGGTGAAGGCTGGGCAGACACCACCGAAGATCATACAGGTAACCTCGCCAATGGCCATGAAGACGGTGAAGTTGATGATGAAGCTGCCGAGGGTGATGTCGCCATTCAAGCAGTAGGTGAACATGTAACCAGCTACAGCATAACGGAAGCCGTTGAAGAAGTTGGTACAAACAGCCACAGCGGTCATGAGGAGCCATGGCTTGTTGGTAATGAGGTTCTTATACTGCTTGAAAGAGAACTTCTCTGGACGGATGTTCTTGACTCGCTCCTTGGTGAGGAGGCCACAAAGCATGGTCATGAGCGCTGCAATCAGGCCAAAGACTGCGCCGAGGACGGCGTACTGATGAGACTCGGTGCCACCAACCATCTTCTGGAGGTAAGGGAACGAAAGCAAGGTGATGAAGCCCATGGCGTATGCGCCGACCATACGATATGAAGAGAACTCGTTCTTCTCATTGTCGTCAGAGGTCATCACACCGAGGAGTGAGCCGTAAGGAACGTTGACCAAGGTATAGACAGCCATCATGAGCAGATAGAAGGTATATGCCCATACACGCTTGCCTTCAGGACCAAGGTCTGGGGTGAAGAGCAGGCAGGCGAAGATGATGCCAAAAGGAATCGAACCGAAGATGAGCCAAGGACGATAGGTGCCCCAGCGTGACTGGGTACGGTCAGCGATGGTACCCATGAGAGGGTCAGTGACTACGTCGAACATACGAGCGATGAGCATCAGTGCAGCTGCATCGGCAAACGAGAGTCCGAAGACATTGGTAAAGAAGATAGGGAAGGCGGTAGACATGATCTTCCATGTGATACCACCTGAGCCGGCGTCACCGAGGGCGTAGCCGATCTTTTCTGAAATACTTGCCATAATAGTATTGTGTTTTTTAAGATTAATATTCCTTAGGTAGTTCGGGAGTTTTTTATGATGGTGCAAATATAAGAAATTTTCGGCAAATGGGCAAATATCTTATTTAAATAATGTCCATTTTGCCGAAAATCTTATGGAATTCAGGTTTTTTACCTGATATGTGCAGTCAGGAAGGTGGCGTTACCGAAGATGTAAAGCACGTTTTCTGACGCTGGTACGAGGAGGGTCTCGCCTTGGCGGACCTTCACACCATTGATATTTGCTTCGCCCCAGAGACAAACGACAACGACGAACGAATCGCAGTGGAAGTCGATCTGCTGAGCCACCTGTACGACGACGCGGTGAACGACGAAGTAAGGACAGTTGATGAGCTGTGAGGTCGGCTGGGTACTGTCGTAAGAGGTGCGGTACTCTGGCCAGACCTGGTAGTCGATGGCGTCTTTGGCCTGCTCGATGTGCAGCTCGCGTGGCTTGCCATGAGCGTCCTTGCGACCAAAGTCATAGACGCGGTAAGTGATGTCTGAGGTCTGCTGAATCTCTGCGAGGAAGCAGCCAGCACCGATAGCGTGGAGACGACCGGCAGGAAGGAAGAAGAGGTCTCCCTGATGCGCCTCGTGAGTAGCTATGACGTTGGCCATAGGGTTCTCGCCCTCTTTGGTCTCGGCGGTTACCATCTGCTCATAGTCGTCAGGAGTGATACTCTTCTTGAGGCCAGCGTAGATCTTTGCGCCTACGTCGCTCTTGATGATGTACCACATCTCGGTCTTGCCTGCGCAACCGTGGCGCTCCATAGCCATCTTGTCGTCAGGATGCACCTGAATGCTGAGGTCCTGGCGTGAGTCGATGAACTTGACGAGCAATGGGAACTTATTGCCAAAACGCTTATAGACCTTGTTGCCGATGAGCAGGCCTTTGTACTTGTCGATGAGCTCGGTAAGCGTCAGGCCTACATCTACGTCATCAATCAATCCGCGCTCGATGGCCACACTCTCGTGACCTGATACGCCACTGATCTCCCAGCTCTCGCCGATGTTTGGCTGAGCGGTGTATATACCTTTAAAAGGTGCAATCTGGTAGCCGCCCCAGAGGGTGGTCTTCAGGTACGGTTCAAACTTATAGGGTTTCATATTCTCTCAATTAATTCCAATGCCATGCGGCTGTTGTGATACGGACACTTCCAGAATCCAGCATGGTCGTCGGTCTTGTTGATATTGCGCTGAGGATCACGGCTCCAGTACCACTCACCAAGCTCATGGTCGATGAGGTTGTCCTTGATATACTGCCAGGCGTTGAGACACTTCTGGAGCGCAGCTTCGTCGCCAAAGTGCTGGTAGATGTTATAGAAGCCTACGACGGCTTCGGCCTGTACCCACCAGTGGCGGTCATCATCGACGTGACCAGTGTCTACATTGGCCTCATGGGTCATGCTGCCATCAGCGTTAAGGCCCTTTTCGCTGGCTGAGGCTACGAGCTGTACGATTGGTTCGACCTTAGCAAGTACCTCCTTGTCGCCGAGGACGAGAGCGGCTTCGTGCATGAGCCATGAACACTCGATATCATGACCATACGATTCGAGCCAGCCGGCACCACGGGTCCAATCCATCTCAAAGAAGAGGTCGAGGTGGTGGGTCTCAGGATTGAGGATGCGGTCGGTGAAGATGCCGATGAGGTTGCGGAGAGCTGTTTCGACAACATTTAACTCCTCACTCCTCACTCCTAACTCCTCACTCTTCTCTTTCATCAGACGATAGAGGTTGGTATAAGGCTCAATGATGTGAAGATGGGTGTTCTGCGACTTAGGATAATTAGCGTCAAGATCTGAGAGGCGCATGTCGGCAATGTCCTGCCAGTCACGGGTCTGAGCTTCGATGTAGCCATTGTACTGGGTGTCGAGGCTATGTTCCTCGATGCAGTGGAAGAGCTTCATGGCTTCACGGTAAGCTTGCTTGTCGCCAGTAGCACGAGCATATTCGGTCAAGCCATAGATGACGAAGCCGATGGCATAGAACTGCTTCTTGGTGTCCTTTGGCTGACCGAGGTAGTCGAGGCTCCAGTAAGCACCACCGAACTCAGGATCGATGAAGTACTTGAGGATATAGTCCTTGGCACGGGTAGCAGCGTCGAGATATTCCTGCTTGCCGAGGACGCGATAAGCTGCAGAGAAGGCCCAGAGGATACGGGCGTTAAGGATACAGCCTTTGTCTGCATCCTTGACCAACGTGTCGTCACCCTTCATCTGGCCATAGAAACCGCCATTCTCGCGGTCCTGCATGTTGTTGAGCCAGAAAGGCAGGATGTTGTTAGTCACAACATCCTGCATCTCGGCTTTTAATAAGGATATAATAGAGCTATTCATTAATTCTAAAGAAAAAATGATTTATTTGCCCATGAAGGCAAGATTCTTGTCGATGAGCTCGTTACGAGTCTTCACGCTCTCGCCGGTAGTGAACTTGTCGGCAGGAGTGTTCATGCAGTAATCGACGAGCTGACCGATGGTAGAGGTGGCTACGTGCATGCGAGTGTCGCTCGAAGCGTAGTAGATGAATACCTGCTCGTCCATTTCGTGCATAGCGTTGCCAGCCACATTCTTATCGTCGTTGTTTGGCTTAGCAACCCAACCGTTGGTGAAGAGTACGTTCATGACGTCACCGATGTACTCACCGTCCTTTGGCACCATGAAAGCGCCGCCTGGCTGAGCAATGACCTTGGTTGGATCCTCGAGTGAAGTCATATACATATATAATACGTAGCGGAGGCCTGAAGCGCAGCCACGTACACCATGAGCGAGGTGAAGCCAGCCCTTAGGAGTCTTGAATGGGTGAGGACCCTCTCCGTTCTTTACCTCCATGATGGTGTGGTAGTGACGAGCGTTGATGATCTTCTCCTCCTTGACAACCGCATGCTCGATGTCGTCGACCAAGGCCCAACCGATGCCGCCACCAGAACCTGCGTCGATGAAACCATCCTGAGGACGGGTATAGAGGGCATACTTCCCATCGACAAACTCTGGGTGCAGTACGACGTTGCGCTGCTGAGAGTTTGACTTGAGGTCATCGAGACGCTCCCAGTTGATGAGATCCTTGGTGCGAGCAATACCGCAGGTAGCAGTAGCTGCAGAGAGGTTGCCTGGCTGAGAGTCATCGTGACGCTCTACACAGAAGAGACCGTAGATCCAACCATCCTCATGCTGGGTGAGGCGCATGTCATAGACATTGGTTGCCTCGGCAGCAGGAGATTCCTTGAGTGGAGAGGTCTTTGCTTCTGGCATGGTGATAGGATGATTCCAGAAGCGGAAGTTATCCACGCCGTTGTCTGATTCGGCAACAGCGAAGAATGACTTTCGGTCATCACCTTCGACACGAACTACGAGGTGATACTTGCCATTCAGAAAGATAGCGCCTGAGTTGAGTGTGGCATTGACGCCAAGGCGCTCCATGAAGTAAGGATTGGTAGCTGGGTTAAAATCGTAACGCCAGACAAGTGGTGCATGAGCGGCAGTGAGAATCGGATTTTCGTAACGGCAGATGATGCCGTTGCCCTCAATTGGAGTATTTTTTTTGGTCAGGAGCGCTTCGTGCTGCGCCTCGACGTAAGCTTTGCGTTCAGAAAAGTTCATTTTTAAAGAATTTCTTTCAGGAAAAGTGTATTATCCTCGTTATAGAATTTGATGAAATCCTCTGCTGTAGGAGCGTCCTTAGAAGCTCCGAAATGCTCCTTAGCTGCGTTGCGCCAAGGCAAGCAGTAGCAGATAGGATACTTTGATGCGATAGGATGGAAGACACGAGTCCACCAGTCAGGGATGTCAGAGTTGACACGACCACACTCGGTGACTGCGATGAGCATAGGGTGATCCTTGACGAACTCGGTCATGAGGTTCAAACCGAAGTCGAACTGCGCCATGAAGTCCTCCTCAGTGCCCCACTGGTAAGCATCCATGCCGAAGAGCTGCACGCGGTCATCGCCTGGCCAGCGCTCCAAAAGATGCTCTATGTTACGTGGACTTGGAGAATAGCTCCACACGAACATGCCAGGGAGCTTCTCATTCATATAATCCTGAGTCATGTTCCAGAGAGCCTTATACTCCTCAGTGGTGCAGTTTGCCTCGCCCCACCAGAACCAGTTGCCGGTATTCTCGTGCCAAGGGCGGAAGATGACTGGGATCATCTCGCCTTCTGGAGTCTTCAAACCAGACATGAAAGTAACTACGCGATCAAGCCAAGTCATCATCTTATCGTGCATTTCGCCACCTTCGATGATAGACGCTACGGTCTTCTTAGGGTTGATCAGCTGATCAGCTGGAGTGCCATTGCTCAAGGCTTCTGCATACTCCTTGAGATCACTCTCAATCCATGCGGTCTTGCCGTTGAGCGGATTGCGTGGATGCCAAGAGATGGTGATGATGCCACCACGCTGATGGTGCTTGATAAT
>JAZUDJ010000046.1:0-4180 GCA_045639585.1 Bacteroidales bacterium | reverse complement strand
TGGCAAACCATAAACCCACTGAGAGAGCTTGATACCACCAGTGGTAGTATCTTCCTTACCAGCCTTCAAGTCGGCCTGAGCCAGACGGAAGTCCTGTGCAAGGTCAATGATCTTGACATTGGCAGGGATCTCATGCTCCTTGAGGAACGCCTCGCTCTTGCCATGACCGAAGCAGAAGAAGATAACATCAACCTGGTCGAATGGCATCTGATCGGTGAAACACAGCTCAGTGTCACCCAGCAAACCCTCGTGCACGTCGGCAATGCGGTTGCCTGCATTCGACTCACTGTTAGCGAACACGATCTCCACCTCAGGGTGGTTGATTAAAATGCGAAGCAGCTCACCACCTGTGTAGCCAGCTGCTCCTAATATTCCTACTCTAACCATTATTTATTCGTTAGGGAGTACAAGTGCACAAATGATATAGAGAAGCAAACCGCAACCGCCCAAGAGGACGCAGCAGAGCCAGATGATGCGCATGATGGTTGGATCAATGCCAAAGAATTTAGCTACGCCTGCGCATACGCCGCAGAGTTTCTTATCTGTTGTAGATTTTGTAAGTCTGTTTGCCATAATGAGAAAATGTAAAATTAATAATGTAAAATTAAAAATTATTACCTAATCAGTGCCAATTAGCGCTGCTCGTCTGGGTGTACTGAGTAGTAAGCGCGGAGAGGAGTAGAGGTAACCTTGATGAAGCCCTTAGCGTCATCAGAGGTCCAAGCCTTAGCTGTCTCGCCATACTCACCGAGCTTGTTGTGTACAAGATCGTCTGGAGTATCAGCACCTACGGTCTGGAAGCTGTAAGGACGGAGCTCAAGGGTAACAGTACCATTAACGTTACGCTGTGAGCTCTCAAGCATAGCCTCCATGTCTGGCATGACTGGCTCGAGGTACTGACTCTCGTGGAGGAACATACCGTACCAGTTGCTGACCTGATCCTTCCAGTACTGCTGCCACTTAGAGAGGGTGTACTTCTCAAGGAAGCGGTGAGCGGCGATAATGAGCATTGGAGCTGCAGCCTCGAAACCAACACGACCCTTGATACCGATGATGGTATCACCGACGTGGCAGTCACGACCGATGGCGTATGCAGCACCAATCTTCTCAACTTCCTGAATAGCCTTGATCTTATCGTCGTACTCAACACCATTGACGCTGCAAATCTCACCCTTCTTGAAACCGATAGAGAGGATCTCTGGCTCGCTCTTGGTTGGGTGCTTGAGGTAAGCGCTCTCAGGGAGGCCCTGGGTAGAGTCGAGGATCTCGCCACCACAGATAGAGGTACCCCAGATACCTACGTTGTAAGAGTACTTGAGCTTGGTGAAATCCGCGAAATAACCGTTCGCATTGAGATAGTCAACCTCCTCCTGACGTGAGAGGTTACGGTCACGGGTGAGGGTGATGATCTCAACACCTGGAGCCATAACGAGGAAGGTCATATCGAAGCGGATCTGGTCATTACCAGCACCGGTAGAACCATGAGCGATAGCGTCTGCACCGATCTCCTTTGCATAGCGTGCAATGGCCAAAGCCTGGAAGATACGCTCTGAAGACACAGAGATTGGATAGCAGTTGTTACGGAGCACGTTGCCATAGACCATGTAACGGAGCGACTTGTCATAGTACTCCTTGGTGACGTCGAGAGTGACATACTTCACAGCACCGAGCTTGTAAGCATTCTCCTCGTTGGTCTTGAGCTGCTCCTCACTGAAGCCGCCAGTATTTGCACAGGCAGCATAAACCTCGTATCCCATCTCTTTGGTGAGATACATTACATTGTAACTTGTATCGAGACCGCCGCTGAAAGCGACGACAACTTTCTTTGCCATAAGTAATTCTTAATTTGTAATTCGTAATTAAAATCAGATCTTATCCAGATCCTCCAACTGCTCATCCGGATGCTCTGCCGGGTCGTAAAGCATGGCGGTGCAAATGCAGCGCTTGAAGTCGGTGCGCTGCAGGACGTCATAGTTGACGCAGGTCTGGCAGCCGCGCCAGAAAGCAGGATCATCGGTCAACTGCTCAAAAGTCACAGGACGATAGCCGAGCTCATTGTTGATCTTGAGGACAGCTGCACCTGAGGTAATACCGAAGAGCTTAGCCTCTGGGAACAGGCGGCGGCTATAAGCGAATGAGAATCGCTTGATTCGCTTTGCCAGGCCGCAGCCACGATAGGTTGGCTTGACGATCAGACCAGAGTTGACCACATAGGTCTTGTTGCTCCATGACTCGATATAGCAGAAACCTGCAAAGTCATCGCCACAAAGGGCAATGATAGCCTTGCCTTCAATCATCTTCTGAGCCACATAGTCGGGACTACGACGAGCGATACCCGTACCACGGGCCTTACTGCTCTCCTCGATGACATCAAGGATCTCCTCGACATATTTGATATGCTGCTTACCAGCAACATAAATCCTGATTACCGGCTGCTGTGCAGCCTCAGGAGTCTTCATTTCTTCCATTTCCGTATTTTACGAATGGGTTCTTGGTTGTTTATGCAAGGGTCCACGGAGAAGAGTGTCCCTCACATATATTAAATAATGTATATAATAAAAGTACCTTTTCTAATCTTACCTATCAACCTTACAGCGCCTTTGGCAGTGCATTGCAGAGCGCCTCAGCCACCTGATTGGTAGTATAGCCGCCACGTGGGATGACCAGCACGGTGTCGTCACCGGCCAAGGTGCCCATAACCTCTGGCAGACCACTCATATCAATGTCATAGGCAATGCTGCTGGCATAACCTGGCTTGGTACGAACGACGATAAGTACCTGGCTGCACTCGATGCTGACTACACCTGCCACGGTCTTTGGTGGGATGATATGTGGAGCCACCTTGGTCTTGACCGAAGCTGCCACATCTGGCATGACGTACATATATCCTCCTTCGCGAGTCGCAATCTTAGCAATCTGCATCTGCTTGAGGTCTCGGCTCAGGGTTGCCTGAGTTACTGCGAAACCATGTGTCACAAGTACCTTAAGAAGTTCATCCTGGCTACCGATGCTCTGACTCTGGATTACTTCTCGGATAGCAGCGATTCTATCTTTTTTATTTTTCATCTCAATTATTTATAAATATTTGTATTTAGACGGCGCGAAGTTAGCAAATTTCCGTATAAATACAAAATATTTACCATGAAAAAATGTCGGAATTGGTAAAAATTAACCATTCCGACAGTTTTTATGTTTTTTTATACACCCGACATTACATTTCGGGACAATTCCTGCTTATAATTTGGCCAAAGTCTCGCCGATGACGCGTGGGAAATGTGCATATTCAAGTGCATGTACCTTGGTAGCCACAGCATGTGCATCATCACCTGGTTCGACAGGACAAGTGGCCTGGAAGATGATATCACCATTGTCAAAGAATTCATTGACATAGTGGATGGTGATACCCGACTCCTTGTCGCCACATTTGATAACGTCCTCATGCACTCGATCGCCATACATTCCCTTGCCACAATGAAGCGGGATCAACGCTGGATGGATGTTGACAATGGCACGTGGATAAGCGTCGACCAGATACTTTGGCACGAGCAGGAGATAGCCGGCCAGCACGATGAAGTCGATGTTGTAAGACTTGAGCAGAGAGAGTACAGCCTCGCTGTCAGCCATCTCAGACTTGGTGACCAGCTTGGAGTCAATACCCAGGCGCTTAGCACGCTCGAAAACATAGGCGTCGGCCTTGTTGCAGACGATCAATGCGATGTTAACCTCTGCGTTATCAGCAAAATAATTGGCGATATTCTCGGCATTTGAACCCGAACCAGAGGCAAAAATAGCAATATTTCTCATTTTGACTTTACATTTTAGCACAAAATAGGGGTATTTGTGCGTTTTTTCTATTTTTCTAATAAAAAAATTTCGCTACATTGATAATTTTTTGTTTCTTTGCAGCGTGATTTTGCGTTTTTATGGGCACAAATGTACAAATAATTCGCAAAATAACCAAATAAAACTGGCTTTTTTGCACAAAAATAGAGTGAGAAAGCTGGAAATAAAAAGAGAATACAACAATATTAACTTTTAATAAATACAATTATGTCAGAAATCGAAGCTAAAGTAAAGGAGATTATCGTTGAGAAGCTTGGTGTTGAGGAGTCAGAGGTTACCCTCGAGGCATCTTTCACCAACGATCTTGGTGCTGATTCACTTGATACCGTAGAGCTCA
>JAZUDJ010000045.1:0-9805 GCA_045639585.1 Bacteroidales bacterium | reverse complement strand
CCAAAGCCTGAGATGGTCGACAAGACCCTCTCGCTCATCGATCCTGAAACCAAGCTGATCACTTTCGTGCCAGGTGCTGACTATACCGATCCTTCATACCACCTCCCTGCTTTCTATGAAGTTTGGGCTAAGTATGCTGATGATGGTCGCAGCGACTACTGGATGGAGTGTGCACGTGTAAGCCGTGAGTATCTTCACAAGAGTATTCATCCTCTCACTGGTTTGAATCCTGATTATAACAACTACGACGGTTCTTTGCGCAATAGCCGTGGTATCATCGGCGATGAGTTCCGCTTCGACTCTTGGCGTGTACCTATGAACATCGCGCTTGACTACTCATGGGCTTGCAAGGATCAGGTATGGCAGCGTAACTATGGCGAGACCATCCAGAACTTCCTTTACAGCCAGGGCCTTGAGACCTTCATGGATCAGTATAATGTGGACGGTACCTTGCCAAAGCGTATCCTCCCTGCTGGTGGCAAGACCGCACTCCGTCATGGCCTTGGTCTTGTGGCTACTTCGGCAGCTGCATCCTTGCTGACTTCGCATCCAAAGAACTATGAGTTCATCGATCAGCTCTGGAATGCAGAACACAAACCTTTCGCTGATGGTTACTTCGATGCATATTACGATGGATTGCTCCGACTCTTTGCTTTGATGCATTTGAGTGGAAATTATCGCTGTATCGACAAAAAGTAAAAGCAATCTGCTAACCAAAATTAGCAAACGCTGACAAAACTCGCCAAATTGTAGGCCAATATCATAAAAAGTTGTGTATTTGTTTGCACGATGTCGGAAAACCCCGTATCTTTGCAGTGTTTTTCATGGTATTGTGTTTATAATTTGGTAAGTTTTTTAAGGTAATTAGGTAAATTAAATAAAAGGCCGTCGTGATGACTGGCCCTTTATTGTTTTAAATACTATAGTTCTTTTCCCCTTTGATTTATAGATCTCCATTAGCTCGGAAACTATACATCCTGCCATCGGCAATGATGACGTGATCGACGAGCTGGATGCCGAAGAGTGCGAGCGCCTGGACGGTCTGTCGTGTAATGTCACGGTCGGCTTGGCTGGGATAAGGAAGGCTATGTGGGTGATTGTGACAGAGAGCTACGAGCGAAGCCATGTACTGAAGGGCCGGCCGGACGATCTGTCGGATGTCGGCAGGTGCTCCGCTGACGCCGCCTTCGCCTATCAGGACTTTCTGTAGGACTCGTCCGCTGCGAGAGGCATAGACGGCCCAGAGTTCTTCATGGTCAAGGTGCGAGAGCTGTTGATCGAACATGGCAAAGATGGCGTCGCTGCCACTCAAGGTCAGGTCTTGAAGTTTGCTAAGCTGGCGCTCTCTCTCCAGACGTCGGCCAAGTTCGAGCGCTGCACGGATGGTACAGCTTCTGGCTGGTCCTACGCCTTTGAGCGCGTCGCGCTTGTCTGAGGTCGGAAGGAGCTCGTTGTGCAGTCGCTCCAGGCTACCATTACAATTATCTAAGATATCACGTGCGATATCAATGGCCGTACGTCCCTGTTGGCCAGAATTAATTAAGATGCCCAGCAGTTCGGCATTGGAGAGAACCTCCTCACCGAACTGGAGCATCTTTTCGCGGGGACGGTCATCGAGTGACCAATCCGTTATTTTCATAAAAGTCTTTATGAGTGCTATTACTTAGCGCGCTCTACGTAAGAACCGTCGCGGGTATCAACGACGATCTTGTCGCCCTGCTTACAGAAGAGAGGTACCATAACGATGTTACCGGTCTCAACAGTTGCCTTGGTAAGGGTGTTGGTAGCGGTGTTACCCTTCTCACCTGGCTCCATCTCGGTGATCTCGAGAACGGTCTTAACAGGCATTTCAGCGGTGAGGATGGTCTCGTCGGTTGAGTCGCGGAGGATATCAACGATATCGCCTTCCTTCATAAACTTGCTGCCAACAACCATTTCCTTGTCGATGTTAACCTGCTCGAAGGTCTCCTGCTCCATGAATACAGCATCCTCGCCGTCCATGTAAAGGAACTGGTATGGGCGACGCTCTACGCGTACGTCCTCAAGAACCTCACCGATATTGAAACGCTTCTCAACTACATAACCTGAAACTACATCCTTGAGCTTGGTGCGCATGAAGGTGTTACCCTTACCTGGCTTAACGTGGAGGAACTCTACAACAACCTGAAGCTTACCGTCGAGGCGGATGACGGTACCGTTCTTAATGTCCTGTGACTTAATTGCCATAATTCTATACTTTGATTTGTTATTATTTGAAGTTACTAGGGATAGAAGATAGCGTAAAATGATGATTTTTGCTATCTTGCGGGTGCAAAGATAGAATAAAAAAGTGAGAAAAACAAAAATATTTGAAGAATTTCATAAAAAAGTTTGGTGAATTGAAGTTTTTTTGCTACTTTTGCACCCGCTAATTGGCAATAGAAGCCACTTAGAATATAATTAGTAAATAAAATAAACAATATAAAAGCGATACAACTATGAAGATGACTTTCCAGCCACACAACCATCGCCGTCTCCACAAGCATGGTTTCCGCGCTCGTATGGCCACCAAGAACGGCCGCCGCGTCCTCGCAGCTCGTCGTGCTAAGGGCCGTAAGAACTTGACCGTTGGTGATACCATGCGTTAAATTCTTTGCCGCGGATTGGCAAGACAAACCAGAAATCCCTTATAAAGGATTAACGATGACTGTCAATGAGGCTCGCCTCGGTGACGGTCATTTGTTTTTTCTGCTCCTTTTGTATTTATTCTCTACTCCTTTTAAATTTAAATGAAGACACGCGTTCAATCGCTTCTAAAGACCCTCGGTGAAGGCGTCTACGAAAAGGATACAGAGCTATCGCTTGGCTTGCTGGCTGCTTTGGCCGGCGAGAGCCTGCTGCTGCTCGGTCCTCCTGGTGTGGCTAAGAGTATGGTGGCTCGAAGGCTGAAGGAAGCCTTCGTCGGAGCTCGCTCGTTTGAGTATCTGATGTCGCGCTTCTCGACTCCTGACGAGATCTTCGGACCCGTCAGCATCAGTCGCCTGAAGGAGGCTGATAGCTATGAGCGTGCCGTGGAGGGATATCTTCCTACGGCCGACGTAGTGTTTCTCGATGAGATCTGGAAGGCGGGACCTGCCATCCAGAACACGCTGCTGACGGTGATCAATGAGAAGACGTATCTCAATGGCAATCGTCCGATGCAACTGCCGCTGAAGTTGCTGATAGCTGCAAGTAATGAGCTGCCAGTACAGGGAGAGGGGCTTGAGGCGCTGTGGGACCGATTCCTGGTGAGAGTGGTGAGCGGGTGCATTGAGGAGGAGGAGAATTTCTATAAGATGATTGACGGACTCTCCCCAACCCTCCCTGCTAATGATGAGGCTATTACATCTGAAGAGTATACTCAGATTCAGAAGGAGATTGCAAATATAGAAATCCCTCGCTCAGTCCTCCTAGCCATCACCGCCATCCGCCAAGGCCTGAAGGATGTAGCTATCGAAGGTCAGGATGTACATCGCAATATCTATGTCTCGGATCGTCGTTGGAAGAAGGTGGTGCATCTGATGAAGGCTTCGGCCTTTGTGCATGACCGTAAGGAGGTGAATCTGGCAGACCTGCAGCTGGCTATCCATTGCCTCTGGAATGAGCCGGATGAGATGGAGAGTATCGGACAGCTGGTGGCTCGTGCTATCTTCAGTCCTTATCTGCAGCGCCTCGATACGCTCTCGCAGCAGCTCGGTAAGGCGCTACGTGCCCGTAAGGTAAAGGATGCACTGGAGGAAGCTCGTCAGCGTGGCGACCATCGCGATGACGATGTCATAGTGTTTGATGGTCTTTACTATGCCATCGATGAGCGTGCCGGTGTATCGAATACCTTTATCTATGTGCCGGACTTCAAGCACTTGCCTACGCGCAGCGCTGATGAACCTGCCGTACGTGGCGTGATGTATCGTGATCCTCGTCAGCCGAAGCGCCAGATCATCCGTGCTTATGCTAATCCTGATAATATCGGAGAACATGAGGCAGAGCTGACTCGCGTCAACCTTTATCGCGACTCGATGAATCTCTATGTCAACGGTACCCGCTATCCTTTGCGCCGTGCATTGCGTGGTGTGAATAATGAGCAGCAGTCAGGTCTCGAACCTGTCCTGAAAGGCGCTCTTCCTTCACTCGAAGACTGCGAATCTGCTGTCGATCAGCTCTTCCAGGAGGCCGTAATGCTTGGCAATCAGCTCAAGACGCACCTCTTTGTGAGCAAGCAGGTGCTGGAGATCGTCAATAGCCAGCTGGATACTTTCCGCAAACAGATAGCTTTATTGAGAGCTGATTTGAGAAAGCTTCTTTACGATGAGTAATTATCTCACCTTCCCTGCCAAAGTTCTGGATGATCTGGAGACATTGATCTGCACAGATCTGGAGCGCGCTTTTGCTGAATCGGTAGAAGCGCGCCTGCAGTTCATGCGCATGCGAGGCGTAGAGGACGCTTACGAACTAGCGCAGGTGAAGGCTGATTTCATCCGTGAGAAGCTCCCTAACCAACAGACATTGCTCGATAAGTATCTGGAGGTCATCCCTCCGTATCTTGCCAAGAAAGAGGCGACAGTCGATGAGTTTGAGCAATGTTGGGCCTTGATGGGAACGATCTGGAATGTCGTGGAGTTTGATCGCATCCGTCCTGTGGTGCGCTTGCAGGAGCAATATCCGATCTTGCTCGATGTGGCTCGTCGCGTAGGTCGTATCGCGGATGACCAAGGCCCTGAGCGCGTCCCCGTCAGCGTAGGTGGCAAGATGAGTGTGGAGCATGGCGCACCGAGCGATATCGAAGGAGTGACCATGGGCAATGACATCACCGCGCTCCTCCCGATGGAGATGGCTATCATGAGCGATGACCAGCTCTCGAATCTCTTTGCTTATCGCTTCGCTACACGTCGCCTGCAGACTTTCCGTTACAAGAGCAATATGATGAAGCAGGCGCGTAGGGTAGAGGTGAGGAAAGCGCGACAGAAAGGTCCGATGATCGTGTGTCTTGATACTTCTGGTTCGATGCAAGGCCAACCTGAAAAGATTGCAAGCAGCCTAATTATCAAACTTCTGCAAGTAGCATTGCGCCAGGAGAGAGACCTGTTGCTCGTTGCATTCAGTACCACCGCGAAACTTTTTGATGTGCGACGTAATCGCACGCGGTTCTTCGATTTCTTGCGCAAGGAATGTGGTGGAGATACTGACGGTACGCAGATGTTGCAGGCGGTGATGCATACCATCGCAGAGAATCCTGCTTATGGCAGCGCGGATGTGCTGTTGATCAGTGACTTCAAATTTGATGTGCCAGGCGCTGGTATTATGCGACAGGTAGATACATTACGTGAGGAAGGTACACGTTTCTATGGCTTGCAGATTGGTGTGGCGCCTATTGATAACTGGAAGAAATATCTTGATAATTACTGGCATCTGGAGTATAAGCTGCAGATGAAACCGTGGTTTATACAGAAGTAGTTAGTTCAGTTCTTTTAATACGGCAAGAGACTTCAGCTCTCCAATCTCAGGGATTTGCTGATGCAGGAATGCCAACAGTATGTCGAGCATAGCATTACGTTGTTCGCGAGAGAATGGCAACTCTTGCATATTTGTATAATCTGTGAGCAATACGCGCTGCAACCACTTGGCAGACTCTGTGTTGAGGTAGTAAGGATGGTAGATAGGGCCTGGCGTGAAGATACCTTCATTGAGATCAAAGAGATAGTTAGGCTGGTACTCGTCAGCATCGATGCTAAAGCCGACGAGGCTGGTGAGCTGGCAGGTGAATATCAGATGGAAGTTGGCCCATCCGCTCTCCGTGTTCTCCAGTATCTCCAGGCTCTGTAATAAAAACTGCCAGAGCCGAGGATCAGGAACCTGCTCCAGTGGTCGCACCACATGGTGGGTCAGCTCTGCGATGAACATGCATTGCGCCGCCTTATCAGGATGTGTCATGGTCAGCATATAAGGCGAGCGTACGATCTCTGCGTCAGCAATCTGCAGGATCTCTCCGTGACCTGGCTTGAGTATCAGGTCGAGCAAGGTCATCGGAGCCATCATCATACGCAGCTGACTGGCTTTCTTTCCTCGGGTAGACAACGGGATACGGCAGGTGATACGGCCACGATGCTGGGTGTAGAGATGCACGAACTGCGTGTGGTCGTTGATAGGAATCGTACAGAGTACAAAGGCCTTAGTCTTTTCGGAATTGTAATTTAAAACTGCCATTTTCGGTTGCAAATATAAGCAATATGCCTTTAAAAACAAAGTTTTAAATACTTTTTCGGCGAAATATTTTGCTCGCTAGCGAAAAATCAGTATCTTTGCACCCGCTTTTGGGCATTTTGTCACCAAATTTATAAAGTCCCGACCGAGTGATTGGGCAAGACCAGCGTGAGCGACATGGCGGTGCTTGGCTGGAGAGGTTTGAGACAGGCGTTAACCAGTCGCCTGCATCGGTGAGAGAACGCTTGAGGCAATTTCAAACAAAAATAAATTATAAATCATAGCGGCACGAGTTGCCGCACAAAACCAACAAAACAATGGCAAATCACAAGTCATCTAAGAAGCGCATCAAGCAGACCATTACCCGCAACCTCGCAAACCGTTACTACGGCAAGGTAACCCGTAATGCAGTTCGTAAGCTCCGCGCTACCACTGACAAGGCTGAGGCAGCTAAGCAGCTTCCAGAGGTAAGCTCTATGCTCGACAAGCTCGCTAAGAAGAACGTAATCCACGCTAACAAGGCAGCTAACCTCAAGAGCAAGCTCGCTAAGCTCGTTAACAAGCTCTAAGCAATTGCTTAATTACAAATTACAAATTACTGAGTTTGCCTGAAAGTAATATAAATACTTAGTCGTGGCTGAAAGTAATTAGTAATTCGTAATTTGTAATCTGCAACGAGGAAACTCGTTGCAATAGTGCCCGTATTGTACCCATAGTGGGTCTTGCGGACATTATTATATTACGCGCGCGTATGTACGCGTAAAACCAAAAACATCAAAACCTATCTCAATGTCAGAAATTCAGAATAATTACGACGCGAGTCACATTCAAGTGCTTGAAGGCCTTGAGGCAGTCCGTAAGCGTCCGGCCATGTATATCGGCGATACCAGCGTCAAGGGTCTCCACCACTTGGTTAGCGAGGTTGTAGATAACTGTATCGATGAGGGTTTGGCCGGCTACTGTAATGACGTTCAGGTCTTCATCCTTCCAGACAACAGCATCAAGGTCATCGATAATGGTCGTGGTATCCCTGTAGATATGCACCAGAAGGAGCAGCGTTCGGCCCTTGAGGTCGTAATGACCGTCCTCCATGCTGGTGGTAAGTTCGACAAGAATACCTACAAGGTTTCTGGTGGTCTGCACGGTGTGGGTGTGAGCTGCGTTAATGCACTCTCTGATCAGTTTGTGGCTGAGGTTCATCGCCAGGGGCATATCTACCGTCAGGAGTATGCATTCGGTAAGCCTATCACTCCTGTCGAGATCATTGGCGATGCTGAGGATACTGGTACAACTATCACCTTCCATCCAGATGCGTCGATCTTCACTGAGACCGTCTATGAGTGGGAGCGCCTGGCTGAGCGTCTGCGTGACCTCTGCTATCTGAACACCGGCATTCGTCTGACATTGACCGATATGCGTGAGGAGGCTAAGCAGGACAATGGCGAGCCACGCCATCAGGTCTTCTATAGCTCTGAGGGTCTCAAGGAGTTCGTTCAGTGGATGGACGAGAGCCGTACCCCACTTATTCCAGACATCATCCACCTCGTTACTGAGAGCGATGGCGTTCCTGTGGAGGTTGCATTGACCTACAACACTGGCTATAGCGAGAGCATCCATACTTTCGTCAACAACATCAACACCCACGAAGGTGGTACTCACCTCGATGGTTTCCGTTCGGCTTTGAGTGCTTCGCTCAAGGAGTACGGTACCAAGGAGAAGATGTTCGAGAAGGCTAAGCTGGCCAATGACATCCGTCTCGATGACTTCCGTGAGGGCCTTACTGCTGTAGTCAGCGTTAAGGTGGCTGAACCTCAGTTCGAGGGCCAGACCAAGACCAAGCTCGGCAACGTAGAGATCCGTCCAGCTGTTCAGAAGGCTGTCCGTAAGGCTATGGACAACTACCTTGAGGAGAATCCTACTCAGGCTCACCTCATCATCGACAAGGTAGTCCTTGCTGCACAGGCTCGTATCGCTGCACGTCAGGCTCGTGAGCAGGTACAGAAGAAGTCTAAACTCACCGGTGGCGGTCTGCCAGGTAAGTTGGCTGACTGTTCGAGCAAGAATCCTGAGGAGTGCGAGATCTTCCTCGTCGAGGGTGACTCGGCAGGTGGTACCGCTAAGAGCGGTCGTAACCGTTTCTATCAGGCTATCCTTCCATTGCGTGGTAAGATCCTCAACGTCGAGAAGGTATTGATCCATAAGATGCTCGACTCTGAGGAGATCCAGAATATGTTCCGCGCCTTCCGTGTCAACCTGCGTGAGGATAAGAGCCTTGACATCGATAATCTTCGTTACCACAAGGTAGTGATCATGACCGATGCCGATGTCGATGGTGCGCACATTGCCACCTTGATTCTGACACTCTTCTTCCGCTATATGCGTCCACTCATCGAAGGTGGTTACGTATATATCGCACAGGCTCCACTCTATCGCTGCACCATTGGCAAGAACGATGAGTACTGCTGGGATGACCAGGAGCGCGATAATTTCTTGCAGAAGTACGGCCAGGGCAAGGAGGATAAGGTGAAGATCCAGCGATACAAAGGTCTCGGTGAGATGAACGCTGAGCAGCTTTGGGACACCACCATGGATCCAGCACACCGTCGTCTCAAGCAGGTCCATATCGAAGATGCTATCGCTGCCGACCAGACCTTCTCGCTCCTCATGGGTGAGGAAGTTGCTCCACGCCGCGAGTTCATTGAGGAGAATGCTACTTATGCTGAGATTGATGCATAATCCCATAATATCCCATCAAAAAAGTAAATCTATTTAATTTTTTAATTATAAAACAATGAATATTACAAAGAAAGTCGTAGATGACGTAAATATCGTCCTGAGCCTGGAGATTGAGAAGGCTGACTACGCAGAAGCTGTAGAGAAGCAGATCAAGCAGATTCGTAAGAACGCTCAGATGCCAGGTTTCCGTAAGGGTATGGTTCCAGCAAGCCTTATCCGCAAGCAGTACGGTATGCAGGTTACCGTTGATGAGGTAAACAAGCTCATCAATGACTCAATGTATAAGTATATCGCAGAGAATAAGCTCAACGTCCTTGGCGAGCCAATGGTAGACGAGAGCCAGGAGCCAGTAGATTTCGCTACTGCTGAGAAGTTCACCGTTAACTTCGCTATCGCTATCGCTCCAGAGTTCGAGCTTACCCTCGACAACAGCGTTAAGATCCCATACTACACCATCAAGGTTTCTGACGAGATGGTTGAGCAGCAGATCAAGGGCTACCAGGGCCAGTTCGGTGAGTTCACCAAGGCTGAGGAGGCTTGCGAGGACGACGTTATCAAGGGCGACATCGCAGAGCTCGATCTCGAGGGCAACCTCGTAGAGGGTGGCATCGTTATGGAGGGTGCTACCGTATATCCTAAGTACATGGCTAACGATGAGGAGAAGGCTAAGTTCAATGGCGCTAAGAAGTTCGCTAGCGTAGACTTCAACCCAGCAGCAGCTTACAACAACAACGCAGCTGAGATCGCTTCTCTCCTTGGCAAGAAGAAGGAGGAGGTAGAGGGTATCACCGCTAACTTCCGCTTCACTATCAACGAGATCAATCACCGCGTAGAGGCAGAGCTCAACGAGGAG
>JAZUDJ010000044.1:0-20955 GCA_045639585.1 Bacteroidales bacterium | reverse complement strand
CCTGCCAATGTCAAGATCATTGACCTTGCACAGGACTTCCGTCTGGCTCAGGCCGACTTGAAGGCTGGTAAGGAAGATACTACCACTGGTGGTATCAAGCTCTCTCAGTGGGTTTATGGTTTGCCAGAGATCCATCGTGAGGCTATCAAGTCATGCCAGTATCTTGCTAATCCGGGTTGCTTCGCCACCTGCATCCAGGAGGGTCTCCTCCCATTGGCTAAGGCTGGCTTGCTGACCGACGACATTGCAGTCAACGCCATCACTGGCTCTACTGGTGCTGGTCAGAAGCCAGGTGCTACCACTCATTTCTCTTGGCGCAATGACAACTTCTCGGTCTATAAGCTGTTCACTCATCAGCACTTGCATGAGATCACTCAGACGCTCAATGAACTCCGTCCAGATGGTGCTCCTCGTGTCGTAGATACCCTCAATGAAGGCTATGAGGCCGATGGCATCACCGTCGATTTCATTCCATATCGTGGCGACTTTGCCCGCGGCATTTTCTGCACCGAGGTAGTAAAGCTCGACAAGGCTGTGGCCAAGGAGGATATCATCGCACTCTATAAGGACTTCTATCAGGACGCTACCTTCACCCACTATTGTGACTCGGCTCTCGACCTCAAGCAGGTAGTCGGCACCAACAAGGCCCTTGTCCATGTCGAAGTCTTCGGCCGTAAGGTTGTTATCACCACGATGATAGATAATCTCCTCAAGGGCGCCGTCGGACAGGCCGTCCAGAACATGAACCTTATGTTCGGCCTCTCAGAGGACGCTGGATTGAAACTCAAGGCAATAGCATTCTAAGTAATTAGTAATTCGTAATTTGTAATTAAAAGTGAAACTTTTCGACGTATATCCTTTATTCGATGTAACCATCGATCATGGCAAAGGCTGCTATGTCTACGACGACAAAGGCCAGGAGTATCTTGACTTCTATGGTGGCCATGCAGTTATCAGCATCGGCCATGCACACCCTAAGTATCTGCAGACCATGCAGGAGCAGGCTGCTAAGCTCAGTTTCTACTCAAATGCCGTCAAGAACCCTCTGCAGGTCAAGCTCGCAGAGAAGCTCGGCAAGGTCTGCGGTTATGACGACTACCAGCTCTTCCTCATCAACTCCGGTGCTGAGGCTAACGAGAACGCTTTGAAGCTCGCCTCTTTCTATACTGGTAAGAAGAAGATCATCGCCTTCGGTCACGCCTTCCACGGCCGTACTTCGGCTGCTGTCAATGTCACTCAGAACCCTAAGATCCAGGCTCCTATCAACGCCACATTCCCAGTCGACTTCTTCGAACTCGGCGACATTGAGGGTATCAAGGCCAGCATTGCTAATGGCGACGTCGCTGCTGTCATCATCGAGGGTATCTCGGGTGTCGGTGGCATCCATATCCCAACCGTAGAGTTCATGCAGGAACCCCGCAAGGTCACTCAGGAGAATGGTGTTGTCCTGATTCTCGACGAGATCCAGTCCGGTTATGGCCGCTCGGGTAAGTTCTTCGCACACCAGCACTATGGCATCCAGCCAGATATCATCACCGTGGCTAAAGGTATTGGCAATGGCTATCCATTCGCAGGTGTCCTGATTTCTCCGATGTTCAAGCCTGTCTATGGCCAGCTCGGTACCACCTTCGGCGGCAATCACCTCGGCTGTGCATTGGCTTGTACCGTACTCGATGTCATCCAGGAGGAGAACCTTGTAGAGAACGCTGCTAAAATGGGTGAGTACCTGATGGAGAACCTCAAGGCAATGAACATCCCAGGACTCAAGGAGCTTCGCGGCAAGGGTCTCATGATCGGCATTGAGTTCGAGTATCCTTATAAGGAGGTTCGCAACCGTCTGCTTTATGAACAGCATGTCTTCACTGGCGCTGCTGGCACCAACGTGCTCCGCATCCTTCCTCCACTCTGCATCACCAAGAAGGAGTGTGATCTCTTCCTCGAGCGCTTTGCTGCAGCATTGAAGGGATAAGAAGTTCTTCCCCGAAACCGTAGAATATTCCCCTATAATAAAAATGTCCTGGACGAAATTGTCCGGGACATTTTTCATTATTATAAGTCTTGTCGTTATTCTTTCTTCAGCGTCAGTATCGTCACTTCTGGCTTGATGCCTACACGCAAGGCTGGTCCTACACAGCCGACTCCGGTATTGACGTAGAGATATTGGTCACCTTCCTGATAAAGACCTGTATGCTCCGGGTACTTCCACCCTGAAGGAGACCAGCCGAGGATGCGGAACTGCATGTCGTGGGTGTGTCCGCTCAGCGTCAGGTCAATGTTGGTGCGTGGCAATACTTCGCTGCGCCAGTGAGTAGGGTTATGGGAGAGGAGTACGGTGAAGAGCGTGTCTGCCCCTTTTAGTCCTCCGATAGGCTGCATGGCGTCCTCCAGGTTGCCATAGACAGAGAAAGGAGGTTCACCGATGTTCTCGACGCCGACGATTGCGATGGAGTCATTGCCGCGATGGATCAGCTCGGTAGAGTTGTTGAGCATCTGCCAGCCAGCTTCGCGCTGTAACTGCATGAGGCTGTCGACGTCCTGCTTGCGTCGCTCATCGCTGTAGCCACGCATGTAGTCAGCATAGTCGTGATTACCCATGATGCTATAGACGGGGATGCCGGCTGAGGCAAGGCGTCTCAGTTCGTGACGGAAAGGTACGGCCTCGGCGGCGCGCATCGAGACCAGATCGCCGGTGAAGACGATGGCGTCGGGATGTTCTGCCAGTATAGCATCGACCAGCTTTGGTACGAATTCCTTGCCACGCTCATCCATGAACGAACCGATGTGGAAGTCGGAGATCTGCGCAATGCGGAAGCCATCGAACGAAGCGGGAACCTTCGCTGACTGGATGGTCGCCTGAGTTATATTTACCTGCAGACGGGTGACGTAATGTCCCATCAAATAGCCGCCGACGATGAGTACCATGACGGCAATGAAGGTGTAGAGACGCACCAGTTGCGCCGTATGCTTCTCGAGGAACAGACGGATAATACGATAGTAGAGCTGGTCTACGATCAGCCCTACTATTAATAATATGAGGATAATGACTCCCCAGAAAAAGAGGCGTTGCATAAATGTTTTGTTTAGTGCAAAACAATCGAGTATTTGACCTCGAAGGTCTTGAGCGGTCCGAGGGTCTGGATCCAGTCCTTCTCCTCATAGTTGCCAGTGTAATTGACGCGGTCACAGCGGCCGTACCATGGCTCGATGCACACGAATGGAGCGTTCTTGCCTGGAGGTGACCAGAGGCCCATGAGAGGAGCTTCGGACTTAAGTGTGAGGTATGGCTTGCGATCCTGGCCACAGAGGGTGACGGTAGGCGTCTGGCCGTTCTCGAAGATGAGAGCGTCACGTCCGAAAGTCTCGGTAGTGAGTGGGAGGAAACCCTCTGCATCGAGTTCTACGGTAGCGCTCTGCGATGGGTCAACACAGCCTTTCTCGGTGATGACACTCTTGGTGAGCTGCTGTGCTGCGCCTGGGAGCTGGAAGTAACCACGCCCGGTGCTCTGTGCCAGGGTGGTGTCCTGAGCGGCTACACCAGCCTGGATGTCTTCGTTGCTGAGCAATGGCCAGTAGAAGGCTGGGTGTGCGCCGATCTGGAACTTCAGATCCTCGTCACGGCTTGGATTCATGACGCGCCAGATGACGTCGACGCTGTTGCCTACGAGCTTATAGCCGATCTCAAGGCGGAAGCGATAAGGGTATTTCTTCAAGGTCTCCTCATTGCTGCGGAGTACATAGAGAAGCTGTGGATTTCCCTCTGCATCGGGTTCGTCGTCAATGAGTTGGAAAACCATGTCACGTGCAAAGCCATGTTGCCCGAGTTTGAAGGTCTTCTCGCTCCAGAGTTCGCCTGGCTGGAGGATACCCTTCTGTCCCTTAGAACGATATTCGCCATCCCATACCGAACCCACGATAGGGAAGAGGACCGGAGAGTGGCGCTTCCAGTACTTCGGATCGGCCTGCCAGAGGTACTGACGGCCAGTGTCGTCCTTGCGCAGAGAGGTGAGCTCGGCACCGTCATTTGATACTGCAATAGTCACAATGCCATTGGAAATGACACGATCAATATCAAGTCCCATAGGATTTACAAGATCATAAAGATCTACGGTATTTTCTTGTTTGCCAGGATAGAGTGATTTCAGGCTTATTTCTTTTCCCATAGTCGTATTATTTTATTTCCATCAAAGGAAAGTATATTAAAGATCCACCGACTGCTGAAGTCGGATATCCTCAGCTGAGGCTGCTACATAAGCTATGTACTTGCCAGGAGCTACAACCCAGTTGTTCTGCTTCTCATTGAAGTAAGCCACATCCTCGGCCTTGACTTGCATCTTGACAATGGTCTCTTCACCTGGCTGGAGTTCGGCGGTCTTCTTGAAGTTTACGAGTTCCTTGGCAGGCATGAGCAGACCCTCGACGGCTGGCTTGCCGACATAGAGCTGCACAATCTCTCGGCCAGCTGCGTCACCGGTGTTCTTTACCTTGACCTCTACGACGGCATGATCGCCCTCGACGCTGATCTTCATATCGCTATAGGCAAAGGTGGTGTATGAGAGACCGTAACCGAATGGGTAGAGGGTCTTGACCTTTTGGGTGTCGAAGTGGCGGTAGCCGACCATCACATCCTCCTCATAGCGAGCGTAAGCGGCATTGCCGTCGCTCTCTGGGAAGTTATTGGCAGATGAGTAATCCTCATACTTGAGGGCCCAGGTCATAGGGAGCTTGCCCGATGGATTGACCTTGCCTGTAAGTACGTCGGCAATACTGTTGCCCATCTCCTGACCACCCATCCACGCGTGGAGGATAGCGTCAGGGAGGTTATGCACGGCAGTGAGGTCGATGATATTGCCCATGTTGAGGATGAGGATCGCCTTCTTCTTGGCAGCGTGAGCCTCCTGGCAGACCAGGCGGAGGTTGGCCTCCTCGGTGTCGCTGAGCAGCCAGTCGCCCTTGACGGCCTTGCGGTCGCCACCTTCGCCAGCCATGCGGCTGATGGTGAGTACGGCCACGTCAGCGTTCTTGATGGCACTCTTGACCTGCTCCTTGGTGAGCAGCATCTCAGGAGCTACAGGGATGGTCCAGAAGTTCTCGGCTGGCATCTTGGCGAGCTCGGCTGCGGTGTAGGTGCGATAGGTCTCAGCGAGTTCGTCCTCAAGCTGGAGGCCGGCATTGACCAGACCTTCGTTGAGCGATACCTTATACTTGCGGTTCACATTGCCCGAACCCGAACCGCCTACGAGCAAGTCATAGCTGGCAGTGCCGAAGAGGGCTACCTTAGCGCCTTCGAGTGGCAGGGCCTTGTTCTTGTTTTCGAGCAATACCATGCCGTCGGTAGCTGCCTGACGGGTGACGGCGGCGTGCGAGGTGAGGTCTGGCTGATTGCTATACTTATAATGCTTGTAGGTAGGGGTCTTGAGCATGATCTGCATGATACGCTTCACACAGAGGTCGAGGTCCTTGACGTCGAGCGTGCCGTTCTGCACACCCTCCACGATCTCGTTGTATTGGTGCTCGGTGCCTGGCATGAGCAGGTCGTTGCCGGCCGCGATCTGGCGTGCGCCGTTCTCCTCGGCCCACCAGTCAGTCATCACGAAGCCCTCGAAGCCCCAGTCGTCACGCAGGATCTCGGTGAGGAGGTGGCGGTTCTCGCTGGCCAGGGTGCCATTGACCTTATTATAAGAGGACATGATGGTCCAAGGCTGGCTCTGCTTGACGGCAATCTCGAAGCCCTTGAGGTAGATCTCTCGCATGGCACGCTCGCTTAGTCGGGCATCCACGCCATTGCGGCAGGTCTCCTGAGAGTTGACGGCGAAGTGCTTGAGCGATACGCCTACGCCATTGCTCTGGATGCCATCGATATAAGCTGCTGCAATCTTGCCGGCCAGGACGGGATCTTCGGAATAATACTCAAAGTTGCGGCCACACAGCGGATTGCGGTGGATGTTGATGGCTGGAGCGAGGAGCACGTCAGCACCATATTCGAGCACCTCATTGCCCATAGCGGTGGTCACTTCCTTGACGAGCTCAGTGTCCCACGAAGCTGCCAGTGTAGCGCCCACAGGGAAGGCGGTGCAGTAATACTCGCCATCATCGTCCTTGCGCTTAGGATCAATACGGAGGCCTGCAGGACCGTCGGCATAGACGATAGGCTCCACGCCCAGACGTGGGATGGCATAGTGCTGACCGGCCGAACCGGCTACCTTGCCTTGCACGAGCGAGGTGGCAATCATCATCTCGTATGCTTCGGCAGAGTCCTTGCATTGCGCCAGCTTGGCCTTGAGAGCGTCGCTGAACATCTCGCGTACGATCATGCCCGGAGCACGATCAGGTGGCGTCACCTTCATACGTTCGGTGCCGATGACGAAATTGGCCTTCTCTTCGAGGGTCATGGCTGCTATTACCTCGTCGATAGGATCCGATCCCAGTTGAGGCGCTTTTTCTGTACAACTGCTTGCAAGCATAGTGAGAGTGATTAAACTAAGAGTAGATGTTTTCATGTCTGTAATGATTTTTAGCGTGGCAAATATACTGAAATATTCGTCAATAAACAAAAAAATGACACGTTTTTTGCATACTCTACAAAAAATATATTATCTTTGCACCACATAACATAAACAAAGCAACAAAATAACCTCGATAACCCATGCAACAAGTGCTTCCATTCTATCCGATATTCGCTGCACTGAACCAGGTGCCACGTCCTTCTCATCATGAGGAAAAGGTGGCGCAATATCTCTGTGACTATGCCGAGAAGCTCGGCCTCGACTATAGCCGCGACGCGCATAACTGCGTCGTGATACGCAAACCCGCCACCCCTGGCTATGAGCAGGCCACGCCGGTGGTGATCCTTAATCACATGGATATGGTATGTGTGGCCGAGGAAGGCCATGCGTTCGATGCGCTGAATGATCCGATCAAGCCAGTCATCTACGAGGCTCCATCGTCCGATCAACAGCAAGCCAACGCCCGCTGGATGAAGGCCGACCACACCAGTTTAGGTGCAGACAATGGTATGGGTCTGTCGATGGCATTGGCCATCCTGGCCGACAAGACGTTGGTGCATGGCCCACTCGAAGTCATCACCACGACCAACGAGGAGGACGGCATGGACGGTGCGGCTAACTTGTCGGCAGACTTTATCAAGGGCCGTCATGTGCTCAACCTCGATAGTGAAGCCTACGACGAGATCACCGTGGGTGCTGCAGGTGCTTTCATCCAGAAGGCGCGACTTCCGTATGCGCAGATTCGTATGCCGAAGGATTATATTGCATATAAGGTACGCGTACGAGGCGGCCTCGGTGGCCACTCGGGCGTGGATATTGTGAAGAATCGCGCCAATGCCATCAAAGTGCTGGCCAACCTGTTGCAGGTGAGCATACAGCATAAGCATATCGCACTCTATCTGGTGAAGTTTGAGGGTGGTCAGGCGTCGGCCAGTATCCCAAGCAGCGCAGAGGCCATGGTGGCACTGCCAGCAGGTGCTGAGCAGGACTTCGTGGATCTGCTGATCCAGGGCTCTTGCGCGGTGCAGGCGCAGTTCGGTGTCTCTGATCCGGATGTGGAGGTACTCTACGAGCCTGCTGTTTGGCATGGCAATGTGGTGGACGAGGAGTCTACCCGCTGTCTTCTGGCAGATTTGAATGCCATCCCGGTTGGTCCGCTGGAGTGGCATCCGGACATTGTCGGAACTCCAATGACCAGCAACAATGTCGGTACGGTACGCCAGATGGACGATGTCTTCGAGGTTTCTACTCACTCGCGCAGTTTCCGTGGTGAGGATATGGAGTTGTTGGCCAAGAAGATCCGCGAGATCTTCCTCGTCAGTGGCGCTGAGGTAGAAGAGATTATGAACGCACCTTCATGGCAAGAAGACCAGACTTCGCCATTCCTACAGATGGTGAGCGATACGTTCCAAGACATTCTGGGTTTCCGTCCGAAACCAGTGGCTATGCACTTCGTTCTCGAAGCAGGTTATTTCGTGCAGAAGTATCCGGGCATCCAGATGGCTTCTATCGGTCCGCGTATCATTGAACCTCACAGCACCTCAGAGCGCGTGGAGCTCTCTACTTGCGATGATATCTGGAAGGTCGCTGTGGAGATTCTCAAGAGACTTGCTGTTGATTCCGTCAAAGGTTAATTGATTTCCTTTGATTTCTTTGATGGAGATTATACTTATATTTATATGAAGCATATACTACCCTTATCCTTGCTCCTTTTGGCCTCTTGCGCCACCAAGCCTGTGGCGCCGCAAGCAGAGTTGCCAACTCCTGTAGCTCAGGAAGATTCTTTCCTGCTCTACGCAGTCGGCGATAGTACCATGGAGATGGCCGTGACTAATTATGGTGCTCGACTGCAGCGTCTCGTTGTCGGTGGTCAGGACGTCGTCTTAGGCTATGACACCCTCTCGCACTACCAGCGCTACAAGCAGAACTTCGGAGCTGTGGTAGGACGCTACATTGGCCGCATCCTCGGTGGACATCTGGAACTGGATGGGGTAGAGTATAGCCTTCCTGTTGGAAGTAATGGAGACTGTTCGCATGGTGGTACGCCAAGCTTCAGCCAGCGATTCTGGACAGCGTTGCCCGTGGAATCTTCAAATGAACTGGCTTTCCGTTACGTGAGTCCAGATGGGGAGAATGGCTTCCCTGGAGAGCTCACACTCGATGTGACTTATACGTTGCTCACCGATGGTCTTCGCATTGACTATCAGGCTACCACGACCAAGACCACGGTACTCAATCCTTCGAACCATTCGTTCTTCAATCTCACGGGAGATCTCTCAGACGACATCCTTGACGAAGAACTTTGGATTGACAGCGACAGCATCGCGCTCTACAATCCGGAGAAGCGTGTTACCGGCCTTTTGGGTGCTGTGGCAGAGACTCCTTTTGACTTCAATACCCCGCAGGCTATCGGCAATCGCATCGACGAAGAGAATGATCAGCTGGCCGTCACAAAAGGTTACGATCACTGCTATCAACTCAAGAATGGAGGTTCGCTCGATCGTCCTGTAGCGCGTCTTTTCGACGCCAAGACTGGCTTGCAGATGGAGGTCTACACCACCGAGCCTGCCATGCAGATCTATACGGCCAACGGTCATAAGGGAGATTTGATCGGCAAGCAAGGCAAGGCCTATCCTCGTCGCAATGCCATCTGCTTTGAGACGATGCACTATCCGGATTCGCCAAACAAGTCTTATTGGCCAACCACTACGCTCCGTCCTGGTGAGACCTTCCACAGTACTACTATTTTTAAGTTTGAGAGAAAATAATCATCGCCTTTGCGCGTGTCTTATATTTATATAATAATGAAGAAACTATTAGCAATCTTTTTGTCCCTGTCTTTCATCCTTCCTGTTTTGGCGCAGACCGAGACAGAACAGGTCGATATCCAGCAGAAGAGCGCCTTGAAAAGATGGTGGAATAATCTTGTGAAAGGTAATGTTGACAAGACCTTCGAGAAACCTTACGATCTGGTCTTCGCTTTTGCTCCTTACTATTCGCAGGAGTCAAAAGTCGGTTTTGGAGGTCAGGCCACGGTGATGTATCGCCTTGACCGTACTGACTCCATTATGCAGCCTTCAGACTTTACCCTTCTCGGAGGTGCATCGATCAATGGTAACTATAGCTTTGGTATGCAGGGTAATACGCACTTTACACGCAACAAGCGTCTCTATTATCTGGCTGAGTTCAGAAACCAGATACGTGATTATTGGGGCATAAACTATTACGATTGCGATATCAATCCGGCTACACATGCACGCTTCAACCGCATCAATATTCTGGCAGATTATAAGGTCCGTTTTGGAGGTAACTGGTTCTGGGGTGTCTCTGCGCAGTTGCGCTATGGTAAGGCCAAACTGACCGACAATCCTGAGTATCTGCTCGGACAGAAAGACAACGCCTTCTATGCTGGCATAGGTGCAAGTATCATGTACGATACAAGAGATTATATCCTTAACCCTCAAAAGGGTGTGCATTTCTTCATTCGTCAGATCTACTATCCGAGCTTCATGGGCCAGTCTGACGATGCCATCGGTACAACGACCTTACAGTTCAACTATTACCATCATGTCTGGCCAGGCGGACTGCTGGCATACGATGTCTATGGCGAGTTCAGTTATTCAAACGGTGAGGTGCCTTGGCAGTTGCGTCAGGAGACTTGCACTGACGACCGACGTATGCGTGGCTATTATGCTGGCCGATACACCGATGTGTCACAGATGGTAGCACAGGTCGAGCTTCGACAGAACATCTATAAGCGTCTGGGCGCTACCGTCTGGGGTGGTTCAGGTACGTTCTTTGAGCATGGACGTGACTTCTTCGATCATTTCCTGCCAACCTATGGCGTTGGCCTTCGTTTTGAGTTGAAGAAGGATACCAATATACGCCTCGATGTAGGTGGCGGCCGTCATGCTGGTGGCTTGATTTTCGGTTTTGCTGAGGCTTTCTAAGCTGATCGGAAAAGATTATTCGTCAATCTCAGCTTCGTCCATGTTGATAAGACCGACGGGGAGATGCATCAGGATGGTGCGAGCCTCGTCGTCAATCTCTTCAACCAGATCATCGGCAGCAGGAATCATGAGTTCTTCACCGTTACGGTCTACGAGGAAGAGCACATTCGCCGTCTGATCGTCAATGCCGGTGATCTCACCGATTGGTCCTAACTCGGTATCAATGAGCTGGTAACCGATGTATCCGAGTTCCTCTTCTACTGCCGCGTCATAATCCTTAGCCTCCTGCTTGGTGAAGCAGCAACGGTCGAAATACAAGGTCTGGCCACAGAATGGTTGGGCCTTTTCTTGTGTGTTGATGTCCTCAAAGGAGAGGAGCATGGAGGTGTCGGAGCGGAAGCGGTAGTTCTGGATGAAGAACGGTACATAGATACCATCCAGCTGGCAGACGAGGTATGGACACTTCTTCACGTCGTCAAACACGGGATCCGTGACCGTAGCCTGCATCTCGCCTTTGAGGCCGTGCAGCTTGGTAATATAACCGACTTCTATGAGTTGTGATTCCTGAATCATAGTAATTTTTACATTCTTACAGTCCTCGCTGGTTGCGAACAATCGCATCACGCACCTTGTCCGAGAGGCTCTCGTACGAATCGCTCTCTTGAGGGACGATGGCCTGGAGATACTCTACCCAGATCTTGGTCGGACGAGGGAACTTAGAGTGCTTTGGCATCGCCTCGTAAGCGCCGTGGATGCTGACAGGGATGATAGGTACGTTGAGCTCCTTGGCCAGGATGGCAAAGGTCTTCTTAAACTCATTGACCTCACCTGTCTCGGTACGTGTACCCTCTGGGAAGATGATGATGTTCTTGCCTTGCTTGAGCGCCTCACCCATTCGTTGGATGGAAGTCTTGAGGTTCGAACGCTCCATCACGATGACGTTGTGACGCTTGGCCATCCACTGTGCATAAGGATGCTTAACGTGCTGTTCCTTAGCGAAGAAGAATGTCTTGCGTACGAGGTTCGTGCGGTTGTATGCCATGACGAACATGCCGTCGAGATATGACTGGTGATTGGCTGCGAGGATGAAAGGACCCTGCGTCGGAACATTCTCCTTGCCCTTGCCGAAGAAGCGGAACCATAGTTTGAAGAAGCACTTGAAAAGACCCAGGATCAGCAGGTCATCTGCCCATGCATCAGGGAGTTCCACCTTGGCCGATGACTCGTCGGTGAGAATCTTCTTCCAGTCAATTTCCTCCACCTCGATGCGGGTCTTGTAGTCGGCTACCCACTCGGCCAGTTCGAGGACATTACGGAAGGTGTTGAGCTTCTCGGCGGTCATTTCCAGGCCAAAGGTCTGCTCCAGGAAGCCCTGCAAGCCTACCTTATCGAGCGAGTCGAAGGCCAGGTCGGTCTCCAGATTATCCGTTGGGAGGACGGGACACTTCTTCTCCTGGATGATATACTGCTTGACGACCTTATACTCAGGGAAGCCTGGCTCGACGATGGCCGGACGCTGGTTCTTGTCGGTATGCTCGCCGGCGGTGACGAGTGCAGGGAGCTTGAAGCGCTGTAGTTTGTCGAGCTTGGTGCGAGGGAGTTCGCCGTGGTAGATGAAGAGCGACATCAGCTTCTTATACGATGCAGCCTCCTGGTTGTATGGCTCCAGCAGATCGCGCTTCAGGGCCTCCTCCAGTTCCTCGTCGCTGCGACCGTGTACCCACTCTGGCTGTGGCACGATGATGGCCTTGAGCATGTCACCATCCTGGATGACACCCACTTCCTTAACAATATCTGCGTGGTGTTCGAGCTTGAACTCAATCTCGGTAGGGTTGATGTTCTTGCCGTTGGAGAGGACAATGATCTCCTTGGTGCGGCCCGTGATGATGACACGGCCTTTCTCGTCGATCGTACCTAGGTCACCGGTGTGGAGCCAGCCTTCCTCGTCGAACATTGCTGCGGTCTCCTCAGGTCGGTTGTAGTAACCCTGCATGACATTCGGACCCTTGGCGCAGATCTCGCCATTCTTGATGACGACCTTGGTCGATGGCAATGGCAGGCCGACACAACCTGGCTGGATGTCGTCAGGACGGGTGAAGGCAATGATCGGAGCGGTCTCGCTCATGCCGTAGCCTTCGAGTACGTCAAGGCCGAGGGTCTTGAGGCCGACGCCGACCTCCTTGTCTAATGCTGCACCACCTGAGACGAGATAGTCGATGTGACCACCCATCTTCTGACGTACAGAGATGAAGATAAGGCGAGAGAGCCAGCGCCACTGCAGCGTCTTACACATATTAAATAATCCGCGCGTGATGGCCTTCTCGAAGATCTTGCGCTTCATGCCGCCAAAGAGCGTCTGATAGAGGCGTGGCACACCGATGATGATGCTGATCTTGCCGCGCTGCAGCGTCTGCATGATATCCTGAGCCGTCATGCTCGGACAGATAGCTACGCCGCCACCGTTGAGCATTGGAGCCACGACGGAGCCTTGCAGTGGCAGGACATGGTGGAGTGGCAAGAGGATGAGCGTGCGGCGGTTCTGGTTGAAGATAGGAACCTCTTTCGATACAGAGTCGATGTTGGCCAGCAGATTGCGGAACGAAAGCATGACACCCTTTGGTGAACCTGTAGTACCTGAGGTATAGATGATTACGGCCGTGTCGCTTGAGTCATAGTCGATGTTGGCTGGCTGGAGGTCGTCGCTGAGCTCTTGCTGCTCGTAGTCATCGATCATCAGGACCGGGATGTCGAGGCCTGTCTGTGCGAGCGCTTCGCGGACGGTGTCGATGCGCTTGACAGCTGTCCAGATGCACGCTGGCTTACAGTCGTTGAGGACGTAGGCAAGGTCGGCAGCCGAACTGCTGGCGTCGACAGGGATGGCTACGCCGCGGTTGTTCCAGATTGAGTAGAAGGCGTAGATCCAACCTTCGCGATTCTCGCTGAATATGACGGTCTTAGGTCCGAGATCGTATCCCAAGCTGTTATCGCGATGGAGGTTGAGGTCGGGAATCCGCTGCTTCTGTACGTTGGAGAACAGCGTGATGCGTCGGAGCATCTCGTTGAAGCTGATGTAGCGGTCGCCGGCGATGATGGCGGTTTTGTGGAAGTCTTTAATCATTATGTAAGGGGGTTAGTCGTCCATTCGTGTGATTCGCGCACCCAAAGCATTGAGTCGCTGGTCGATATTCTCATAACCTCGGTCAATCTGGCCGATATTGTCAATCTTCGAGATTCCCTCAGCGCTCATCGCCGCAATCAGCAAGGCGATACCTGCGCGGATATCCGGGCTGGTGAGGGTAGAGTGACGGAGGTTGTACTGATGGTCGATACCGATTACAGTAGCGCGGTGTGGGTCGCAGAGTACGATCTGTGCACCCATATTGATGAGTTTGTCGACGAAGAAGAGTCGGCTCTCGAACATCTTCTGATGGATCAGTACCACGCCACGTGCCTGAGTGGCTGTGACGAGGAGTACCGACAAGAGGTCTGGAGTGAGGCCAGGCCAAGGAGCGTCGGCAATATTCATGATACTGCCATCGATAAATGAGTCAATGACGTAATGCTCGTGAGCCGGGATATAGAGGTCATCGCCTCGCTGCTCGACGGTGATGCCCAAGCGGCGGAAGGCGTCAGGAATGATTCCTAAATCTGGTACAGACACGTCTTTGATCGTAATCTCAGAGCCAGTCATTGCTGCCATGCCGATGAATGAACCAACCTCGATCATGTCTGGCAGCAACTTATGCTCCGTGCCATGCAGTTCTTCCACACCATGTATCGTGAGAAGGTTAGAGCCAATGCCATCGATCTGAGCACCCATGCGGCAGAGCATACGGCAGAGCTGCTGGATGTAAGGTTCGCACGCTGCATTATAGATAATGGTGTCCCCTTCGGCCAGAACAGCAGCCATCACGATGTTGGCTGTACCTGTGACCGAAGCCTCGTCGAGCAACATATAGCAGCCTTTCAATCGCTTGCTGGCAGCCTGGATGCTGACCTTATAAAGATGTCGCTCAGCGTCATAGCTGAAGTCTGTACCCAGTCGCTGCAAACCAAGGAAGTGGGTGTCGAGGCGGCGACGGCCGATCTTGTCACCACCTGGCTGAGGCAACAACGCGTGTCCGATGCGATTGACCAACGGACCCAGGATCATCACCGAACCTCGGAGTGAGGTACAGCGGCGCAGGAAATCGTCGCTCTGCAGATACTCCTCGTCGAGGTGTGCAGCGCAGAAGCTGAAGACGCCTCGAGAGAGATGGTGCACTTCCACACCCATCTGGCGCATGAGTTCTATGAGATTGAGCGTATCAAGGATCTCCGGGATATTGCTGATGGTGACGGTCTCGCGTGTCAGCAACACAGCGCAGAGCACCTCCAGGGCCTCATTCTTGGCACCTTGTGGTGTAATCTCGCCATGCAGCTTATGTCCGCCTTCTATGATGAAACTTGGCACAGTAATATATCAATTATGAATTATCAATTAAGAATTGCTCACTCTTCCTTCGTCAGGTCCAACTTCACGTCGTCACGTCCACGAGGAATCCACTGCTTCTCCAGCGGAGAGCGTGTGCAGTAGCGATAGGTGCTACGAGCGCGATAGATGTCGATGGCTGCATAGATGGCCTCTCGGAGCGATACTTCGCTGGCCTCGCCTTTACCAGCTATCTCGTAGTTGATGCCGAGCATAGGGTAGGTGAGGACCAGAGGCAGGCCAGATACATAGCCGATGGTGTGCTCCTGGGGCAATCCATCCATGACGTGTGCCAGCGCTTGGTCCTCGTCGAGGAACAGGCAGGCGTCATAGTGTGACTGCCATCCGTTGTCAATAAATGTATTTCCTGCGAAAGGGCCAAAGGCGTTGATACCTTCCTCATGCAGTTCTATCAAGTCTCCGCGTGTCTTTGTGATGTTCGAAATGACAGCAATGCGAGGACGGAGGAGCATGTAGTCCTGACGGATGCTGGTGTTCACCGCCTTGATGTCCTGCTGGAAGGCCTCAGACATGAGTCCTTCTCCCAGTTCTGTTGACGCATCCAATGCATGGAGTTCGAGAACGCGGCGCTTGCCATTGAGACACCAGTCGAAGATCTTAGCTTCGGTCATACCCAAGGCGCGGCTGATAAAACTGGTCAGCGAGTGACTGCCATCCGTGTTGCTGAGTCCGCCGGGGAGTGTGACCAGCACGTCGATGTCGTGATTGCGATAAGCCTCCAGCGCCGCTGTCAGAGAGTTCGCCTCAGCCTTCAGCGCCTCTTCTGTCTGCTGGCCGAAGTTGAGCACCGGCACCTCCTCTTTGCATACGTCAAAGAGGTTGATACGGCCTTCCAACGCGTCAGCTGCAGTTTCGCAGAGGTAGAATGGAAGCATTTCCAGGTTGAGCGCCTGCGCCGTCTCATCTGCTACTTTCTGGCAACCGAAGATGACTGGAGTACAAAGTTCCAGCATCTCAGGTTCCTGCAGCAGCTTGAGGATGAGCTCATAGCCGATGCCGTTGATGTCTCCGTGGGTGATTCCTATTTTGAGTGATTTCATTATTTGAAAAGTTAAAGTCCTACCTCAATCTCTGGGATGAGGTTGTCCGATGGTAGCTTCAGCGTATAGAGCACCGCCTCAAGGTTACGGATCAGCATTCGCTTGCTCTCGTTAGGAGCGTAGCAGAAGCCTTCTGCAAAGACCACGCGCTTGTTAAGCTCGTCCAGACGCATGTGACAGACGAATGGACCTGCCATCAAACCGTTCTTCATGCGCCACATGCCGCGCAGCTCGCCTACATATCGGCCGCCGATGTTGAGCGCCTTGTACTCTGGCAGGATCACGTTCTTGTTGGTCTCCATATATTGTGTAGAGTCAGAGCCGGTGATGTTGAGTCCCATCACAGAGTCGCGTACGGCTACGGCACCTTCCAGCGAGAAGATGTTCTGATCGGTGTAAGGTATGCTATAGACCACGAGATAGCTCTGCTTGGCAGCGAAGTTATCCGATACCCAGAAGAATGAGCTGTCCACAGCCGCCTTGCAGGTCACATTCATGGTCAATGGAATGAAGAGCGACGCGCTCTGCATCTTCATCATGCGGTCATACTGCTGAGGCTGATGCTCCTCCTTGAGCACCTGCATACGACGGTTGAGCTCAGCTTTGACAAAAAGCTGACGCAGCTGATCCTGCATCTGAGGCAAGTAGTCGGCCAAAGACTCGATACTCTTAGCGTGCATCTTGACGATGGTCTGGCCAGTGGCGTAGCGATCACGGTCGAGGGTGATGACTGGGTCTGCGGCGTTCGATGGATCAATGTCAATCAATACCACATTGGCCACAATACGGATGACTGACGACTGGAAGTTCTCCGGCGAGAGGTGACGTACGTGGAAGTATTCGTCTCCGTTAGGAGTGCACTCCATCGGATACTCGAAGATAGCGTGCAGCGTGTCGTTGAGCGCTGTCTCTTTCAACCCGTCTGGCATGACGATATAGAGGTCGTATGGGGTACCAGAAGCATCGGGTTTCAATGCTTCGCTGAGATTCTTCTTACATCCTGCAAACAGGATGGTGACAAAAGTCAAAAGAAATGCTATCTTCTTCATCCTAATTATGAATTATGAATTCAACCTAATTTGGTGCAAATATAATAATAATTGAGCATTTACGCAAATTTGTCTTGCACTTTTTGTCCTTTTCGGCACGTTGGTGCGATTTTTGCGCAAAAATGCTCAATGTGTGTGGTTTTACGAAAATTGCGAAACGCTACTTGCGCTCGAAGAAACTGAAATGCACAGCTCCGTAAGTACGCAGTTCCACGAATCCTGGTGCATCCGAGAAGTCGTTCTCTTTGCCATGTTCCAGGACGAAGAGTCCGTCCGGAGCCAGCCACTCCTCTCGCAATACGAGTTCTGGCAGCTTGGGTAAATCGGCCAAAGCATACGGAGGATCGGCAAAGATGAAGTCAAAAGGCTTGACAGGTTTGCCGCTGAGGTATCGGAACACATCGCCTCGTATCAGCTGATGCTTGGCTGCAGGGACCTTCAGCTCCTGTGCCACCTTCTGGATGAGCAGCTGTTGCTGGCGGCCCATTTCTACGCTCACCACCTTCTCTGCGCCGCGACTGAGCAGTTCAAAGCTGATGCTTCCAGTGCCACTGAAGAGGTCGAGCGCCTGAATATCCTCCAGGTCAATCCTGTTTTGCAGGATGTTGAAGAGCGCTTGCTTCGCCAGATCGGTCGTCGGACGAGCCTGCAGATTACGTGGCGCATCAAAGCGTCGTCCGCCATAAATTCCTGTGATAATCTTCATGAGAACACATGCTTTATAAATCGGTGTGTACTGGCTCTTACCTGCAGTCCTTCGTTGGTGCCACCCAGTACAAGCAGATAGTCACTGAGCTGATCCAGACCTAATTGCTGCCAGGTATTCATGACGTAATAGGTGCGATTCTCTGCTTGTGTAGTGTGGTAGCTATTGCAGAGATACAGCTGCTTGTCGCGGAAGAGTGCCAGTTCGAGATATCGCTCGTCACAGCGTACCACCAGACAGTTGCCTTGTGCCATACGAGCGCCTTCCTCCAGTAGCGAGACTATGGGATGGCTGAAACTGACCGTCTCGTAGTTGCGCTGCAGGAAGTGATAGAGTGAGCGACTGAGGCCAAAGCAGAGCTGTACTGCCTGTCCTGTAGGGAGTGTAACCGTCTGTGTCAGCAACTGCTCCTCCTCTGGTGTCGCAGAGAAAGTTACGTCATACATCTGTTGCTGCACATCCGGATGCGAGATCTCGGGAGGCAATAGGAGCAGACGCGTGGTCTCCACCTCGCATACCAGTCCCTCTTGCGTGTCGGCTACAGGCAGATGTTCCAGGATAGACTCCTGCATACGCTGGCCAAAGTCAGGACCTGGCGCTACATCGTATGACGTGCGCCCGTCTGTGGCATTATACAAAGAAAAACCATCCGGCGTGAGCCGGATGGTCGATATGTTGGTATTCATAGAGTTCTTGATTACTCCCAGTTACCGGCATTGTTGTTGGCCTGGGTAGCATCACCAACCTGAAGGCCAGGATACTTGTCCTGAAGCTTGCGGTCGTCGATCTTATTAGCGAGCTCCTGTGGGTTGAGGTCCCAGAGGTAAGCCTCGTATGGGGTCTTAGCCTCGAAGAGAGCCATCTCGTAACCAGAAGCGGTGGTAACGGTACCAGTGGTCAAAAGGAAAGTGTCGGTGCCATTCTCAGTGAATGGAACGATCATGATGTTGTCAATGTCGAAGTTAGGACGAACGATGAAGCTTGAGTCCTTCTGGAGAACATTTACATAGAAAGTATCACGGCTGAAGGTAGCCTTGCTGAGGCCGAACTTAGCGATCTCCTTAGAGTACTTTGAAGGGTTGCAGAGGTACTTCCATGCATCCTTCTCGTTGAGACCCTCCTTGAGCTGGTCGTCGGTAAGAGAACCAACCTTGTTAACCTGTGGGAGTGAGTCGTTCTTAGCGAACTTGATCAGATCAGCCCAAGAAGCGCAATAAGTCTGATACTTGTCGCGGTGGTGCTCCTGAATGGTACGGATGTCCTTAAGACGCTGGATGATTACTTCGTTACGCTTAGCGACCTCATCGTTAAACTGAACAGGGATCTGTACGCTCTCGTAGCACATCCATGTCAAAACCACTGCTGCTGCAGCGAGGAGAATGTTGAGAATACTTTTCATGATGTTATGTTTGACTTAAAAATTATCAAAAAAGAGATGTAATCTTAGTTTTTACGGGGCAAATATACATAACATTTTTGAAAATTGTATATCTTTGTGCCGAAAAAATTAAAAAAATCTATGATATTTTCCGTTTTTGCCCAAAAAATAGCCGAAAAACTGCCATTTTCGCCTAACAAAACGCAGATTGAGGCGCTTAATTTGCTCGGCGAATTTCTTTTCGGTCCACCGGCCTCTGCTGTTTCGACCGACAAGGTCTTCGTCCTGCGAGGCTATGCGGGCACCGGAAAGACTTCTATCGTAGGTGCATTGGTCAAGTTACTGTATGAGCACAAGATCCCCGTGATGCTGATGGCGCCTACAGGACGTGCGGCCAAAGTCTTCTCCTCGATGGCCGGCTTGCCTGCCTACACCATCCACAAGAGTATCTACCGACAGCAGAAATTCAGCGTCGAGATGGACAACTTCCAGCTCACGGAGAACCGTCGCAACGGAGCGCTCTTCATCTGCGATGAGGCCTCTATGATCAGCACGCTCAACGAAGGCTCGCCTTTTGGTACGGGCAATCTGCTCGACGATCTTATCGAATATGTCTATGCCGCTCAGGGTTGTCGGCTCCTGCTGGTCGGTGACGCGGCTCAGCTGCCACCTGTAGGTCAGAAACACAGTCCTGCGCTTGAGGTGGAACGTCTTCGCGGCTACGGCTTGCAGGTGATGACCACGGAGCTTACCGAGGTAGCACGTCAGCAGCTCGACAGTGGCATCCTCTACAACGCCACCCTGTTGCGCCAGCTCCTGATGCAGGGTCAGGTCGATTTGCTTCCTCGTATATATTATAAAAGGTATAAGGACGTCTTTCGCATTGACGGCTATGAGTTGCTCGACGCGCTGGCTGACTCCTACCATCGTGAAGGCCTCGACGAGACCATCATCATCACGCGCAGCAACGCTCGTGCTAACCGCTTCAACCTCGGTGTCCGCAATCAGATCCTCGAGCGAGAGGAAGAACTCTCCTCTGGCGACCGTCTCCTCGTCGTCAAGAACAATTACTACTGGGGTAAGGAGTTCGACCAGCTGCCATTCATTGCCAATGGCGATGTGGTCACCGTTAAGCGTGTCCGCAGTACCATCGAACTCTATGGCTTCCGCTTTGCCAAGGTGGAGGTCATACTTCCCGACTATGACATAGAGACCGAAGTCATCATTATGCTCGACGTCCTCACGGCCGAAGGTCCCTCTCTGTCTCTGGAGCGTCAGCAGCAGCTCTTCTATGAGGTGGCGCAGGATTATCCTGAGTGTCGCAATCAGCGCGATCTCTACAAGGCCATCAAGGCCAATCCTTACTTCAACGCTCTCCAGGTCAAGTACGCCTACTGTGTCACCTGCCACAAGAGTCAGGGTGGCCAGTGGCAGGATGTTTACCTCGATCTCGGCTACATCAACCCCGATCATCTCGGCATAGACTTCTACCGCTGGATGTATACCGCCTTCACCCGCGCTCGCCAGCGATTGTATCTGGTCAATATGAGCGATGAGATGGCCGAAAATAGTGAGGAATGAGAAATTAGGAGTAAGGAATTGTAATCTGCGATTTCCAAAAATGGAGTGTTTGAGCCGATAATCTTGGAGAAATGGGATTTTTGAAGGAAATAATTTGGAAGATGTCGAAAAAGCCTCTATCTTTGCAGCGCTAAAACAGAAAAGAAGTCCCTTAGTGGACATCGAAAATAAGGCCGTTATAGCACAAGCGCTCCACCTCTTACCATTCCGACCAGAGAAGCTAAACCTTGTAACGCCGATGGTACTGCCAACGCGC
>JAZUDJ010000043.1:0-10813 GCA_045639585.1 Bacteroidales bacterium | reverse complement strand
CCCGTACGACAAGATCGCTTCCCTCTGCGGTTATGGCAATGAGTCAACGCTCATTTTTAATTACGAAAAGCGCCTTAAGACCACACCACACATCTTCCGCACCGGCTATCGCATCTCCAATCCCATCTATTCGATCAATCGCCACGGTTACTCGAACCTTCTGACTGGAGAAAACCGCAAAGCGAAGAACAAAGTGTACTCCAGAACATAAAGCATCCTAAGCAGCGTACGCGCGTTAGCATCCCGTCATCATGGCATTCTAAAGCGCGTACGCTGCTTGGTATGCCATGATGCTGGCATACTAAACCCGGTACACTGCTTAGCATGCCATGATGCAGGCATGCCAAACTCTGTCCGCTGCTTGATATGCCGAGATGTATGCATACTAAAGCCAGTACGCCGCTTAGTATGCGGTACATGTGATAGTTCCTTGCTACCCCCTAGTTACCCCCTAGTTACCCCCTAGTTTCCCCCCACTTCCATCCAAGTTGCAACAACTGATTGATAACATGGGTGAAGAGTTTAGGAGTCTCATAGAGACCTGAAGCCAGCCTTAATAAGTGCCCGGCTTTGGTCTTAATAAGTGCTTAGCTTCTGTCTTCATAATTAATTTTTATCTCTTTTTTTGAAAAAATATTGTATTTCTAAAATTTGTTTGTATCTTTGCCCCATGAAACAATTGATAAAAATGTAGCAATTTGCTACATTTTTCAAAAAGTCAGGTACAAAATTAAGAGTACATTTCTCTCGTAATTCGGAGATTCCTAATCTTTATCTAAAGATTATTAGAGATTTATGAATTTCCCTCTCCTAGAGCATCATCCATTAGAACAAGGATTAAGACAACTCAGGCTCTCCATGCTGGCGTACTCCTTAAGAATCCTCCGAGAGCATCATCCATTAGAACAAGGATTAAGACGTCCAGAAGCCGGTGTAGAGACCGAGAGCCTTCATGACTCCGAGAGCATCATCCATTAAAACAAGGTTTATAAGCATAGGGGTAGGAATAAAACATTCCTACCCCTAAATCATGAATACATTTTTTTGTTAGAAATAAATGCCTTCATCATTTCATCCTCCCCGTTGTACGCAGGAGATGAAATATCATCACTGCAAATATTCGCAGTTTTATTTGGTAATTCTATGTAAAGTCGCTATCTTTGACGCAATATTTAATGTGCGATTTTCGTCCAAAAGTGGGGTGAATAGTATAGATTTGGACAGAAATGTATTGGTTTTCGTCCAAAAGTGTGGTAAAAAGTATAGATTTGGACGAAAATCGGCTTCGGTAATTTGGATACTTCGAAAAAAGGAACTATCTTTGTGCCATAAAAAATATCATCATGGAACAACTGATAGGCAGACATAAGGAGCAACGTGAACTACAATGGGCGATGGAATCAAAGCGCTCAGAACTGATTATACTATATGGACGCCGTCGCATTGGCAAGACTTTTCTTGTTCGCAGTTTCTTCAATGATCATTATACGTTCCATTACGTTGGTGCTCACAAGAAACCGTTGTCAACGCAGCTGGCTAATTTCCGAGAAGCGTTGATCAGAGCTACTGGACGAAATGATTTGCCTTCTCTCGCCAACTGGCACGAAGCCTTTATGGCATTAGCTTCATACCTTGAGGGATGCACGGATGAACGCAAAGTGCTCTTTTTCGATGAATTACCATGGGCAGATACTCATGGTAGCGATCTGGTGGATGAACTGGAGTACTTTTGGGCAAACTGGGTACAGAACCGAGACGACATTGTGTTTGTGGCATGTGGTAGTGCAACATCGTGGATGAAAGAAAAGATGGAAGACAATCAAGGGGGCCTTCATAACCGCATCACTCATCGCATCTACCTGCGTCCGTTCTACCTCAGTGAATGTAAAGAGTATCTGAATACCCATGGCTTCGATTGGGATGAGTATCTCATCATGCAATGCTACATGGTCTTTGGTGGTGTCCCTTATTATCTCAGCCTGCTAAGACCCTATCTCAGTCTTCCTCAGAATATTGACAACCTGCTCTTTCAGACTGGAGGAGATCTAAGAGACGAATTTGACGAACTGTATAATGCGCTCTTCCGCAATGCAGATCGATATATAAAGATCGTGGAGCTTTTGGCCACTAGGCGAGAGGGCTTTACACGTCAGGAGATAGAAGCTGCCACAGGTTTTTCGGGTGGAGGACTAACCAAAATGCTTGGCAACCTTGACCGCTGCGACTTCATCGTTTCATACCAGCAGTTTGGCAATAAAACCAAATTGTTGCTTTATCGTCTTTGTGACTTCTACACAATTTTCTATTTCCGCTATGTGCGCAACAACAATACTCGCGATGAGCAATACTGGCAGCATCACTTCCAGGACAGGAGTGTGGAAACATGGGAAGGTTTCTCTTTCGAGCAACTTTGTCTGCTTCACCTTCCGCACATAAAATACGGTTTGGGTATTGCCGGAATCGCCACAGAGTCTTCTGCTTGGCGATTCATGCCAGGCTCAGACGATGAGCGTAAGGGTGCTCAGGTGGATCTCGTAATTCGCAGAGCAGATAAAATGACACATCTGTGTGAGATGAAGTTCTCAGAGAGCCCTTATACAATCAAAGCAGATTACGAGAAACGTCTGCGTGAACGCAGAGAGCTGTTCATGGAGGTCACTGGTACTTCACGCGGAGTCGTTCTGACGATGATTACTCCTCAAGGATTGAAACTTGGGATTCATAACTCATATATTCATTCAGAGATCACCAGTAAGCATCTATTTGCCGATCTTTAAATAAAACACTTTCCAACCAAAAAAGTAGGCCGAGGGTAACCTGCGGCCTACTTCGTGATTTCTGTGCTCCAGCGCTCCTCTTCGAGTGCGAAAGCCTCCATCTCTGCGATGTACGGAATGTTGATCATCAGTGCGAATAAAAAAGCACATTTGCGGATCATCTTCCAAGTGCAATAATGAATCTTCATAGTTGTTTAGGTGTAAAAACTTATCTCTCTGAAAAAAATCATCAAGTTAAGGTTCGGTTAATATTTTATTTTGATGGTGCAAAGATACGGCCTTTTTGAGGAATAACGTATAAGTTGACAACGTTGTCATGAAAAACGTTGTCCTGTATACCGAACACGTTATCGAGATTTTGATTTTTCGCAGATCGTATAATGAACGACGATAGTCTGTCTGACAAGTTGTCGCCTATCTACTTCGTTTCCGCTAGGAAGGAATTGCAAAAATGAAATATTTTCAATAAAACCGCCACAAATATTCTTATTTAACAAAATATTCTATTGTATTTGAATTGTTTTCTGTATTTTTGTGCCGTAATAATAAATAATGTGTAATATTACACCGTGGTCGAGATAGTCAAAAGATACAATAATGCCGCAAGGGCAGATGCTTAGCGAACTCCCCAAACAATAGAGACTTTATGACAGAATTAGAACTGCAACAATATCTTCTGAAATACTACCCAAAGGAAGACGAGTCCTGCGAATGGAAGGAGTTCAAGAACCTTAAGAACGACTTCAACGGCAAAGAAAAGGATGATGTCATTTCTTATGTCTCTGCTCTCTCTAATATGGAGGGCGGCTATCTTGTGATTGGTGTGGTAGACAAGACTCTTGAGATAGTTGGAACTGATACATACAACTACGATCTGACTAAAGTACGTTTAAGGTTGAAAGATCAATGCACCAATCTTCCTACGGAAGGATTAGCTGTGCAGGAATTCATAACAGACGATACACATAAGATTGTCTGGGTGATAACCGTTCCGAAGCACATGAAGCGTCGCCCTGTCTATGCTCATAACAAAGCTTGGCAGAGAATAGACGATAGTCTGGTTGAAATGATGGATTCAAGATTGGAGACAATCCTTGAAGAGCGCGATGTAGTGTATGATTGGTCTGCACAGGTTGTTGAAGGTGCAACTCTCGATTGCCTTGATAATGAAGCCATAAAACTGGCTCGTGAAGGTTATAAACAGCGTTTCCCTCAATATTCAAAAGATTGTGACTTGTGGGATGATATAGTCTTCCTTGACAGGGCAAATCTAACCATTGGCGGCAAGATTACGAACACCACATTGCTTCTTGTAGGCCGTGAGGTGGAGGCGTATCGCTTGAATCATATCTCTCAAATTGTATGGAAATGTTTTCAGGATGGAGAGACATTTGGCGACATCTACACCATTCCTTATATACGAAGTACCTCAAAACTACTTGCGAGAATACGAAACTATAGGTTCAAGATTTATCCAAAGAACTCGCTGATTCCTGCGGAAGTATGGAAGTATGATACAGAGAGTATTCTCGAAGGATTACACAATGCCATAGCCCATCAGAATTTTGAGAAGGGATCTCGTATAATTGTTACCGAGGACAAGAATCAACTGACCTTCCGTAATGCTGGATGTTTCTTCGAAGGGAACTATAGCATGTACATTACTGGCGAAAAGACACCCACTGACTACAGAAATCCTGCCTTGGTAAAGGCAATGGTCAATATCAAAATGATTGACTCACAAGGTTATGGAATTCACAAGATGTTTGTGAGCCAGAAGGAGCGTTTCCTTCCTATGCCTGACTACGACAAGTCAACCTCTACAGAAACAATTCTTACAATGCCAGGTAATGTAATCGACGAGAACTATAGTCTCACTCTTCTGGAGAATCAGGATATGTCATTGACTGATGCCGTTTTGCTTGATCGAGTACAGAAGGGTTATGAAATAACAAAAGAGGCTGTTGCAATACTTCGCAAGCGTCATTTGGTAGAAGGTCGTATGCCTAACATTTACGTATCAAAGAGAATTGCACAAGCAACCGACCAAAAGGTAGAATACACAAAACATAAAGGACTTGATGCAAAGAAATGCGAGGCATTTCTGCTTGATTCTCTAAAGGATCATGGGACTTTGAGTAAGACAGAAATAGTAGAGCTATTGTTTGACCTTCTTCCAGATCAGTTAACAGATACTCAGAAAGAGTATAAGATAAACAACATGCTTAGGAAACTTAGAGTACAAGGTTTGATCACTAATAAAACGGTAGGAGGGAATAAATCAACATGGGCGCTTGTAAAATCGTAAAATTACAAGCGATATACAAGCAGTTTACAAGCGCTTTTTACAAGCGCTCATATTGCAAACATCAAAAAATCAAACGAATAAGTAGACAACGTTTTCAGAAAAACGTTGTCTACTTGCATATATAGGTTAGGAGACTTAAAGTCCCAGCGCGTTCTCTAGCTGCGCGTAGCAGATGAAGTGATTGCTGCAGGCGTCGATGTAGGCTTGCATGACGTCTCGATAGGTCTGCTGAGCGGCGAGGAGTTCGATGAGGCTGGTGTCACCCTTCTGATAACCGACCTTGCGACTCTCGACGATCTGGCGAGCGTCGGACATCATATTACTATTGTACTTCTGCAGTACCACTTTTGCGGCCTCGTAGGCGTTGAGTGCCTGAGCGGCTTCGGTGCGGATCTGGAGGAGCGAGGCTTCGTAATATTTCTGGCTTTGAGAGACTTGGTGCTCGGCGGCGCGACGCTCTCCGCGGTTGAGGCTGGAGAACTTCAGCGGGATGGCAATGCCGACGCTGAGGCCATTGAACTTAGGCGCGGGAGCAATCTCGTTGCGCACCTCGGAGTTGTAGGAATAGCCGAGGCTGAGGCTCATCTCCATGGCGCGAGAGGCCTTGACGAGACGCAAGTTATTGACCGACAGGGTGTGCGAGAGCTCGGCGGCCTTGAGGTCGGCTCGGTTGTTCTCGGCTACGCGGAAGAGCTCTTCCTCAGAGTAGGAGAGAGCCTTCTGTGGCAGTTCGTCGTCGGTCATAGCGGTGATAGGTTCGCCGCCACAGAGGAGCGAGAGTGCCATCAGCGCGTTCTTATACTCGGCTTGGAGAGCGATGAGTTCGCCTTCGAGCGCCTGCGCTTCGAGCTTGCTCTGCGTAGCATCTGTATTGCCAATATCGCCGACGCAGAGGCGGATACTGTCGCTCTCTGCAATCTGCTGCATGTCACGCACATTGGCCTGGAGCACGTCACAGCTCTGCTTGAGGCGCCAAGCCTCGGCCCAGGCCTGAGCGGCTTCGAAACGGAGGTTGCTGAGGTAGGCGATGACCGAAGCCTCGGTGATTTCCTTCTCGTTGCGAGCCGTACGGATACGGGCGCGTCGGACACCGGCCAGGTCGAGGTCATAGCTGAGACCGAACTCCCACGACTGACCCATATACATGTACCAGTCCTGGTTATTACCATAGTCAACCGAGAGTTCAGGATCGTTGAACACCTTGGCAGCCTGCAGATTAGCCTGCGCGATGTCCACATTATATTGCTCTGCCAGATAGCTCACGTTCTTCTCTGCCACGGTGCGGATATACTGGTCGTAAGTCATGGATTGAGCCAGAAGACCCAGTGGCAGGAGCGCGAGGAGCAGGAGGTTAAAAATCTTCTTCATCTTTGTGGAGGTTATTTTCGACATACTGCTCCATCTTATAATATAAGGTAGGCAGGATGAACAGGGTGATAATAGTAGAGAACAGCAGGCCATAGACGATGACGGTGGCCAACGGACGCTGCACATCCGAACCGATGCCCGAAGCCATAGAGGCTGGCATGAGGCCGAGGATGGCCACGGTGGCAGTCATCAGGACAGGACGCAGACGGTGAGCCGCGCCGCTGACCACAGCCTTGCGGAGCGGGAGACCCGACTGGCGCAGATCATTGATGTGCGAGATCATGATGACGCCGTTCTGGATGGTCAGGCCGAAGAGGGCGATGAAGCCGACGGCCGATGAGATATTGAACGTCATGTCACGGACAACGAGCGCCAGGAGTCCACCGAGCAATGCCAGTGGCAGCATGGCGATGAGCAGGCCTGCCTGTCGGAAGTCTCCGAAGGCGCCGAAGAGCAACAGGAACATGAAGAGCAATACGAATGGGATGATGATGGCCAGACGCTTGTAGGCGCGGCTCTGGTTCTCGAACTGTCCGTCCCAACGGATCTGATTCTCAGTATGATCGAAGACAATCTCCTCGCCGATACGCTGCTGCGCCTCCTGGAGGAACGACGTCAGGTCACGGCCACGGAGGTTGAGGCGCACGGTGAGGTAGCGCTTGCCCATCTCTCGCATGATGGAGCTGGCGCCGAGCGAGGTCTCGATCTTTGCCACCGAAGACAATGGGATTCTGGCTCCGCTGCTCGATGTAAGCATCAGATTACCAATACGCTCGGGTGTGTCGCGCGAACTTTCTATATATCGGCAAGTGACGTCATAGACCTTACTGCCGATGAAGACCTGCGAGACGGCTTTGCCGCCGATAGCCACCTCGATGAGGTCTGCTACGTCAGCTACGTTGAGGCCATAGTGTGCGATCTTGTCACGCTGAGCCGTGATCTTGAGCTGAGGGAGCGGAGGTTCCTGGTCAATGACCACATCGGCGGCACCCGGGATGGTGTTGACCAATGAAACGACCTGATTGGCAATGTCACGCGTCTTGTCGAGGTTCTCTCCATAGACCTTGATGGCGAGGTCGGAGTGCGAACCAGCCATCTGATCCATGACCATGTCGATGATCGGCTGAGAGAAGCCTACCTTATAACCCGGCATCTTGGCCAGTTCGGCAGACATGGCTTCGACAAGCTCCTCCTTGGTGCGACCCGTCTCCCAGTCGGAGTAAGGACGGAGACCCACACCACACTCGATGTGTGAAGGAGAGAAGGCCTCAGTACCTTCATCGTCACGGCCTACCTGGGTCATGACGTAGGTCACCTCAGGGAACTTCTTGAGCGTATGGCGCAACGAGTCGGCCATCTGTGCAGAGCGTTCGAGCGAGAGGCCCGGAGGCGTCTGAACCTGAATCCAGATACCTCCTTCATCGAGCGTAGGGAGGAAGTCCTTGCCGACGAAGATGACGAGCAGAATGACGGCACCGAGGACACCGGTGATGGTGTTGCGAATGATGCGCGGACGGTCAAGCAGCTTCTCTGTCAAGCCGCGGAAACGCTCGGTGAGACGCTCTACAATCTTATTGCGGAAGACCTTCTGAGGCTTGCGATACACGGCGTAGGCCATACCCGGGATCAGTATCAATGCCACGAGCAAAGCACCGGCCAGCGCGTATCCGACGGTGAAGGCCATAGGCGTAAACATCTTTTTCTCAATGCGTTCGAAGGCAAAGAGAGGCATATAGGCGGTGATGATGATGAGCGTAGAGAAGAAGATTGGCTTGGCCACCTGCAGGATGCGCTTGAGGGTGTCCTTGCCGTCGAGCGTCTCTTCCGGATGGTCCTCACGCTTCTTGAGGATGGTCTCGGTCATTACGATAGCACCATCGACGAGAATACCGAAGTCAATGGCTCCCAACGAGAGAAGGTTGGCCGGAATATCGGTCAAATGCATCAGGATGAAGGCCACGAGCAGGGAGATAGGGATGGTGATGGCCACGAGCAACGCGCTTCGAGGACTTCCGAGGAAGGCCAGCAGCACGGCAATAACCAGGATCATGCCGAAAAGCAGGGTGTGCGAGACGGTGTTGAGTGTGGCATTGACGAGGTTGGTACGGTCGAGGAACGGATAGATCTTGACGCCCTTGGGGAGCACCTCGTCGTTGAGTTCAGCGACGGCCTGATGCACGTCCTCGAGCACTTCGGAAGGATTGTTGTAGCGCAGGATCTGGATGATTCCCTCCACGCCGTCGTTATAATCTACCTGGTCATCGAGGAAGCCGAGGATTCCCTTGCGCTCCAGGTTGCCGTACTTGAGCGTACCCAGGTCACTGAGGTAGATAGGCGTACCGCCGACGTTCTTGACCACGATATTCTTCATGTCTTCGAGGTCGGTGATAAGACCCTCTGCACGAACCACGAAGCTCTGGTCGCCACGGGTCAGCGTACTGCCACCGGCGTTGGAGTTGTTCTGTTCGATGGATTCTTCCACGTCGGCCAGCGAGATGTCGTACTTGCTGAGCTTATCTGGGTCAATCTCAAGCTGATACTGGGTGGTGATACCACCGTAGTTGCTCACGTCTGCCACACCGGAAATCTGGGTGAGGCGTGGGATGACTACCCACTTATTGAGGTCGGTGAGTTCGCGCAATGAGTGGCTGTCGCTCTTGAGAATATAGCGGAAGACCTCGCCGGTAGGAGAGGTGAGCGGGTTAAGTTCTGGCGCTGCATCGTAGGGAAGGTCCACGCCGTCAATACACTCTCTGACGCGCTGACGGGCCCAATAGTCCTCCGTACCGTCGGCAAAGACGAGCATGATTGTGGAGATGCCGAAGGTGTTGGTGCTTCGCATCATCTCGAGCGATGGCATACCGTTGAGTGCACGCTCCAGTGGGATGGTGATCTGTTGCTCCACCTCCTCGGCAGCCAGGCCAGGCACCTGGGTGACTACCTGCACGGTGGTGTCGGCAATATCAGGATAAGCGTCGAGCGAGAGCTGCTGCCAGGCGTAGACACCGAAAGCAGACAGCAGGACGAAGGCGGTGGCGATGAGCCAGCGCCGCTTCAAAAGCAGTTTGGTGTACTTCTCCATGGCTTAGTCGTTGAGGTAAAGTCCACCTTCGGCGATGATACGCTCGCCTGGTTCGAGGCCCTTGCGGATGCTGATCTCTGTATTGTTGTCATTGCTCATGCCGAGCTCCACCTCACGGCGCTCGAAGACATTCGGCTGGCTGGTGCAGACAAAGACATAGCTGCGCTGCTCGCCCTGGAAGACGGCGGTCGAAGGTACGACGACGCTCTCCTTGGCCTCGCTCAGGAAGTGTACCGACACATACATGCCGTGCTTGAGGCGAAGCTCCGGATTGTCGCAGCTGATGACGATCTGTACCGAGCGGGTCTCCTCGTCGACGAGGTTGCCGACGTTGAGGATCTTGCCTTCGAAGAGCTGGTCAGGGTCGGATTCCGAACGGATCTCGGCCTTGCCACCCTGCGAAACCTGGTTGATGAAATGCTCCTTGACCCGGGCGTTAATCCATACTTTGTGCAGGTCGGCGATGGTGATCATCGGGTCGCTTTCGGCCTTGACGAACGAGCCGACGGTGAGGTCACTCTTGACGACTTCACCGCTGATTGGAGCCACGATATGCATGGCCTGACCCATCTTCATGGTGCTGGCATCCGTGCCGTAAGCCTTGAGCGATGCGGCTGAATATTCCTTGTCGTGACGGGCATTTTCCAGTTCGGTGAAGGCCTCTTCCAGTTCCTTCTGAGAGGCTATGCCATGCTGTGCAAGCACCTTCTTGCGGTCATATTCGTTCTTGGCTTTCTCGTAGTTCTGGAGGTTCTGGAAGTACTCCTTGCTGGCTTCGAGGAAGTCTGGAGAGGAGAGCTCGAACAGCGACTGGCCGGCATGGACCTTCGCGCCGAGGCTCACGTTGGCACGGGTTACACGGCCGTCAAATGGCACGTTGACCTCGGCAAACTTGCCGGTCTCGGCCTGGACGGTACCTACGGTGCGGAACTCATCGCTGAATGGTTTCAGTGCGATGGTTTCATACTTGGTCTTGTTGAGGATAGGAGATTCTGTGTTGACAGTCACGGTATTACCGTTGTAGCTGATCTCCGCGGTTGGTTGCTCTGCATTCTTGGTGCATGCACACAGCATGAGCAATGCCATCAGGATGGCACTATATTTCTTCATAATGATATACTTTGATTTTTAGATTTCTAAGTAGTTGTTCAAAATTAACTATGCACATTTTGAATAGTTGACGAAGAGGCTTAGTCCGACCGCAGCTAATGCTCGATTTGCACTATAGAACAAAGTTTCATTGGAGACATAATCCATTGGACGGATCCATTTGCCTTT
>JAZUDJ010000042.1:0-3218 GCA_045639585.1 Bacteroidales bacterium | reverse complement strand
CAGGACCTCATCGATGCCTTCGACCTAGTGGAAGTAAAGATTAACCATTAACTTTTCTTGTATGCAAAAAAAATATAAGCTTCGCAAAATCCCCACCGAGCCGCGCTACACCAAGTTCCAGGTAGCCATGCGCTACTTCCCCGATGATAACTTCTCCACCGCCTCCCGCAAGCTCCGTCGCTGGATCCATGACGATCCCCCCTTAAACGAAGAACTGCGACGCATGGGTTACCACACGTCGCAGAAGTATTTCTCGCAGGCTCACCTCGAGGTGCTCAAAGAGTACCTGGGTGATCCGCTGGAGTAGTACGGGTTACTTGACAAACACTACGCGGCCATTCTTGACCACGAATCCCTGGCCCTGGGTCGGCTGACCGAAGAGGTTATAGGCAGGTGCATCGCTCACCTCCTGATCGGTGTTCACGTTGGTGATGCCGTTCTGGAAGTCCGTCAAAGGATACTCTATCATGTCGAGTAGACCGTCTTCATAATAAAGTTCCACTTTCACCATTGCTCGGTCAAGACAATTTATTACATCCCAAAACATTATGTCTAAATCTTGTTCAAAGGTGACTGTCTCACCAACTTTTACCTCTATGTTTTTTCCTCCTTTATCATTATCTTCGGCTGTTATGTTCTCCGGATCATAGACAGACATTTTCACACTTAAACCTCCTGTCATTGCAGGATAATCGATGGTGTCTTTATTCGATACTTGAGAAGTTACTCTCAATATTAGTTCGTCTTCTGCTAATTCTATCTTTTCGCAACTGAGAATCTTGCCTTCAAGCTCTGCATAATTGTGAATAGGCTGCAACTTGCCGTTCTTTACATAAATACGAGCATCTTCTGTCAGATGCCATACTGGAAATTCTGCTCCCGTTGCGCTCGACACGGCAATAATGTCGGTGTGATACAATCCGTCGGCAAAGCTGCTGAAATCAAAATCCCTGAGTGAAGCGCCTACGGGTTCAACTTTATTCCAGTCGAGTGAGTAATTAGTTATTATGGTTCGCTGTTGTACCATATTGCCAGCTTCATCAATGAGTTTCAGAATCAAGCTGCCATGGAAAGGGTCGAGACTTTTATTATGAAATGACGCAAGGTAAATGCTGTCACCTCCGGCTCCCATGCAATGCATATATTGCAAGGCATAATGCTCGGCAGGTTTACTGGTGCCATCATAGTCTGGCACAAAGTCAAAGAGTGTCTGTTGATCCTTAGAGAACCCTGCGCTGGAATTCGATCCTCCAATACCCTGTTTTTCTGGATCGAGCGTAGTAATCAGGAAATAGCCATTACTTGTGCCACCCCAACCCCAGTTGACATGGAAGTGGCCTTCTGCATTATAGCCATCTACCACGAAGCAGTGTCCGCCAGGCTTCGGCCCTTTTACAGCGCCACTGTAAGGAAGAGGACGGCCCTGATTGATTTCATTTTTCAGCTTAGCAGTCCATTCTTCCTCGCTATATTTATCTGCATAGTCGATGTACGCACCCTTGTTATACCCGAAATGTTCGAGCATAGCGTGTGCAGCTACTATAAAATTGGTTCCACTGCCACCAGCTGCATCTACATTGTAGCTCATTGTTGATGCCACACCCAAGTCGTAGCACAATTGAGCCACAGCCTGTCCTTGCTTTTCTGTATATGATCCACTATAGTCGAGAAGCATGTCATCCCAATTATAGGTGTGAGTAGAGAGGTCTACTTCTGGAATGTCAATGTGCGTTTGAACCGTATTATAGGCTGGCGCAACGCCTGTAGGGTTAACTGGCCATTTGTGATATCTGAATACTTGAGCCAAAGCTGTTGACACGCAGCCGTTAGGTAGTTGCTCACCTTTATATATAGGACATAGCAAAGAGTAGGGCAGGGTCTGATTCCATAGGGTAAGGCAAAGTGAATCGACCGGAGTATCCGAAGCGTAGAGCTGCGGTGCGCGTGTCGTGCCTTGGCGCACAGCATCGGTCAGCGCGGAATAGTAGTTAAGCATTCCTTCCAGTGCAGGAGGGAGGTTGTTAGGATCCGCATTGTCCGTATAGCCCAGGATGGAAGGCATCTTATCTTCGGCCGAGACAAATACCAGATTCTCGGCACGGGTGAATGCATAGATGGCAGCGGGAGCCTCGGCACTACTTGCATACTCTTTGACCAGCTTAACCTCAGCACTCTGAGCTCGTGTCTGTACCGAGCCTTTCTGGAAAAACGACTCCGCAATGGTCTTCGCTTTGTCCTTGCTGATTTGTTCTGCCGATGCCGAAGCTGCAACCGACACTAATGCAGACAACAAAAAGATAGTTCTTTTCATAGATATTATTGCTTAATTTATTATTATCCGTGGGGCAAAGATACATATTTTCCTCAATCCTTCAAAATATTCTTAATATTTTTGGGACTAAAAATTTGGATTTTACAAGAATTATTGAGATATTTGCGCACTTTATTTTAATTTGTAGCGTATTAGACTTAAGAATATGATCAGAAAAAAATACTGCGGCGCATGGATTACCACGCGTCGCAGTTGTTTTTTGCACCAGGGTCAGCTGGGAACTGGGAGTAGCTGCTGAGCCGCTGGAGCGTTGGAAGGATTGATAGAAGATTTCATCTCTTCCCATTTCTGACGAACCTTTGCCTCATATTCCGCTCTCATCTCTATTGAGCGACGGAATGCAGCGCGAGCTTCCTCTTTTGTGTTGTAAGTCTTTATCTTCATTGTTGTAAAATTTTGCCGCAAAGATACGCGATTTTTCCTCATCCACCAAATATTTCTCACTTTTTTGTGCAGAAAGCGGCTAAATAGAAGAGAAAGCGGCTAAATAGGGGAGAAAGCGGCAAGTGGGTGGAGAAAAGGGCGTATCTTTGCACCGTCAAAAGACAAAAACCGCGCGGTACCTAAACTTTAACGTTTAACTTTTAACTTTTAATTTTTAACTCTTAACTTTAACTTTATGCTTACAATTAATTCCCTTCCCTTCGGCCAGCTCCGCAATGCAGAGCATGTGGCCTTCTTCAACAACGTCGTGCTTGCACTCGGCAAGATCGGCGCAGAGGATCTCGGCTTGACGGCTGAGAAATTCACTGAGTTTAAGAACATTGTCAACGCTGAGCAGGACATCGTCCTCAAGGCGCAGGGCAGTATGTACACCGCCGACATGGTGGCGCTCGACGAGGAGCGTGACCGCCTCTATGGCATGATCCGCCTGAAGATGCAGGCT
>JAZUDJ010000041.1:0-3371 GCA_045639585.1 Bacteroidales bacterium | reverse complement strand
ATCATCGACGATGAGCTTGGCCTGCTCTGCACACTCGTCGCAGATAAAACCATCGACACCAGAGATGAGCAAGCGGACCTCACTACGACCACGGCCGCAGAAGCTGCATCTATCTTCGTTTCTTTTTGCCATTGATTACTTCTGCTTAGTGAAGATCTTATCGATCATGCCATACTCCAGCGCCTCCTGAGAGGTGAGATAGTGGTCACGGTCACAGTCAGCCTCGATCTTCTCGTATGGCTGGCCAGAACACTCGCTGAGGATGGTGTAGAGCTCCTTCTTGAGCTTCTTGATCTCGTTGACAGCAATCTCCATATCGCTGGCCTGACCCTGAGTGCCACCGAGTGGCTGGTGGATCATGACGCGGCTATGTGGCAATGCGAAGCGCTTGCCCTTAGCACCAGCAGCAAGGAGCACAGAAGCCATAGAGGCAGCCATGCCGGTGACGACGGTGCTGACGTCGCATGAGATATAGTTCATGGTGTCGTAGATAGCGAGGCCACCACTGACGATGCCACCAGGAGAGTTGAGATACATAGTCACGTCCTTATCAGCGTCGGTGCTGGCAAGGAAGAGAAGCTGAGCCTGTACGACGTTGGCACTGTACTCATCGATCTCGGTGCCGAGGAAGATGATACGGTCCATCATCAAGCGGCTGAAGACGTCCATCTGAGCCACGTTGAGCTGACGCTCCTCGATGATCGATGGATTGATATACGAAGCACGTGGCTGCATCACCTTGCTCTGGAAGCGCATGTAGTCATCCAATGCATGGCCATTGAGGCCGACGTGTCCGGTTGCAAACTTGTAAAATTCGTTGTTGTTCATTGTGTAATTGAATTGTTTAATTTCTGTTTTTGTCTATGTTCTTTGGCAAATATAGTACCAAAGTGGTAAAAATTCAAGTGAATCAGACAAAATTTTCAGAAATTTTTGCACAAATCTCCTTCATCTCTTCAGGAGTGAGCTTCAGATGCTCCTTCTTGAAGTCCATATCGCCTTCCTGCTGCATAGGAATGACGTGGATGTGAGCGTGAGGCACTTCGAGGCCCATGACGGTGATACCTACCTTGACGCATGGGATGGCAGCCTTGACAGCTGCAGCCACGCGCTTGGTGAAGAGCATGTGAGCTGCGAGGAGCTCATCGTCCTCATCGAAGATATAGTCGATCTCCTGCTTAGGAATGACCAGGGTATGGCCTTTGGCTACAGGATTGATATCGAGGAATGCATAGAACTTATCGTCCTCTGCTACTTTGTAGCTGGGAATTTCACCGGCTACGATGCGGGAAAAAATGCTTGCCATAATCAGAGACTGATTTCCAAAACTTCGAGCTCCTGCACACCCGCAGGTACCTTAACACTCACTACATCACCTACGGCATGGCCGAGGAGCGCCTTAGCGATAGGGGTAGCGACGCTGATCTTACCCTCACGGAAGTTAGCCTCGCTCTCAGAGACGATGGTGTAGGTCACTTCCTTGTTCATCTTCTTATTGAGCAGGCGAACCTTGTTCATGATCTGGATCTTATCGCAAGAGAGCTTGCTGGCATCGATGATACGAGCATTGGCCACCTGATCCTTGAGCTGAGCGATGCGAGCCTCAAGCTTACCCTGATTCTCCTTTGCTGCATCGTACTCAGCGTTCTCGCTGAGGTCACCCTTGTCACGAGCCTCTGCAATAGCTGCAGATGCCTTGGGACGTTCCACACTCTCCAAATACTGAATCTCTTCGAGGATCTTCTTGTAACCCTCTTCTGACATGTAACTAGCTGCCATAGTGTTTTTCTTTATGTTGTTTTTTAATAATTACTAAGATGTAAAAAAATCACATAGCGCAGAGCTCATTGCCCTGCGTTATGTCGTTTATTTCTTAAAACTCAAGTCTGTATCAGAGTGCTTTCGCTACTACTGCTTCGAGCTTAGCGTCGTCCTCTACACGCTCAATGACACCACCATCGCGACCCATGACGAAGACGGTAGGGATGGCTGTGACGTTGTAGAGAGCAGCGGCACCGCTGTACTGCACGAGACCGTTCTGATCGATCAGGATGTCACGGTCACGAACAACGGTCCAAGGGAGGTTATTGGCACTCACCTTCCAGAAGTTCTCATCGAAGTCGAGGCAGACCTGATAGATCTTGAGGCCACGGTCCTTGTAGCGGTCATAGACCTTGCTGAGCGCCATATTGTGAGCTACAGACATATCGTAGTAGAAGGCGGTGAAGTCGACGAGGACGACGCTACCCTTGCCATTGATATCTGAAAGCGACACGAGCTTATCCTGCTTGTCTAAGAGCGAAAGATCGACGAAGTTAGCTTCATTGACCACTACGTTCTGCATGATCGAATCAGCTGCCTGCTGGTTGGCACGAGCCTGACGGAGGATGGCCTGGCCTTGGATAGCCTGCTGCTCAAGGAAAGCGGTACGCTGTGAGTTAGGATAAACCATGTGCCAGAGGTTGGCCACAGCACCGAAAGCGCGGTTATCCTTAGCATCGATCGGATCGAAGATGGTCATACCAGAGACGGTCTCGAAAAGGAGGTAGTAACTGATAGGCGAAGCAGGATCCTTGAAGATATAGTCGTTAAGAACCTGCTGCTTGTAATCGCCTACGAGCTTGTCGACGGTCTGGCCGAACTCGATGTTGCTCACCTTGCCGCTCTGACGGTCAGAGGTGAGGTTGTAGAGCTGACGACGGAGGTTACCACCTACGTTGACTGCCTGCTTAAGAAGGCTATTGAGACTATCCTCGACGATATAGTTCGTGCCGAACTTATCCTTGTTGGCAATGATGCTGATAGGGGTCTGCAGCGTGTCGCTGATCACTGGAATGGTCTGGCCATTGAGCACCAGGCAGAAGAAGTCAGGACCTCCCTGCTCTACGGCTGGCTTGAAGCTGAACTTACCATCCTCACCGAGGGTCAAGGTATCGACCATCACAGGATTGGTGCCTGAGAGGTGCATCAAGGTAAGCTTCTCACCTTTAGCGTCGCTGATAGTACCTTTGATAGAAACGGTTCCCTTATCATTAGTACAACTGCATATCAGCGACAATGTGATTGCCGCCAATAAAATAAACAATGTATTTCTTCTCATCTGTTAGTTTATAAAATGCTATTCTTAGGTTTTAGCGGCGCAAATATAGGACATTTCATCGGAAAAAACAAGTAAAAGGTTTTATTTTTTTGTTTTTTTGCACTTTTTCCTCTTTTTATTTGATTATGTAATAAAATATGAGTAACTTTGCGGAGTTTTATTGACACGAATATACAACATTTCGAGATATAAGAAGATTTTTTATGGTAAACAATTTGGTTAATCCAATCAAGAAGACCATTACCCTGAGCGATGGACGTACCATCACTCT
>JAZUDJ010000040.1:0-18398 GCA_045639585.1 Bacteroidales bacterium | reverse complement strand
CGCCTTTATACTTACCAGCCTCCATAGGGCCACCCGATACGAAGACGGTAGGGATGTTCAGACGCATAGAAGCCATGAGCATACCTGGGGTCACCTTATCGCAGTTAGAGATACAGATCATTGCGTCAGCCTTGTGAGCATTGACCATATACTCTACCGAGTCAGCAATCACATCACGTGAAGGCAAAGAGTAAAGCATACCGTCATGACCCATGGCGATACCGTCATCAACTGCAATAGTATTAAACTCAGCAGCATAGCAACCCATCTTCTCGATCTCAGCCTTGACAATCTGGCCGATCTCGTGAAGGTGTGTATGACCTGGAACGAACTGTGTGAAAGAATTGACGATGGCAATGATTGGCTTGCCAAACTGTTCGCGCTTCATACCATTGGCTACCCAAAGGGCGCGAGCACCTGCCATGCGGCGACCCTCGGTGGTCTGTGCGCTTCTGAGCTGAATCTTCATATCAGTGGATTAATTCTATTTGTTATACCTTATTATATTCGCGAACCTTATTAATAAAATAAGCAGTTTCTATATATTTTACTAAAGTAATAACGCGAAATTGTCTGGCAAAGGTACACAAAATATCAATACATCGGCAAATAAAAAGCAAAAAAAAACTGAAATATCCATTATTTCGCGCATTTCTTAATAAAAATGCACTTAAATATAGCAATTTTCAATTTCAGCTTCCACTTTCGCAATGTTTTTTCTTCTCTTCTGATCATGGCATATCTTCTATTGTACTGTGGAGGAGATGCTTTGATCTCGGCATCCTCCCTATTGTACCGTGGAGGAGATGCCTTGACCTCGGCATCCTCCCCATCGTACCGTGGAGGAGATGAAATGATTGTGGCATCTCCTCCACGGTACAGCGGAGGAGATGCCACGACATAGGATTTCAACGTTAGGTACACAACGTTGAAATTCACGAGCAAAAATAGTTACTTCACAGCCTTGAAGCTCATATCAAGTCCCTTGACAGAGTGGGTCAAAGCTCCGAAGCTGATGAAGTCAACGCCAGCTTGAGCGTATGGAAGCATAGTATCGAAAGTAATGCCGCCAGAAGACTCTGTCTCAGGACGGCGGATACCACGCTCTGCAGCATAGTCAGCTACAACCTTAACGGCCTTAGCTGTGTCAGCTGGAGTAAAGTTGTCGAACATAATGCGATCAACGCTCTCTGCCAAAGCCTGATTGAGCTCGTCAAAGTTACGTACCTCGACCTCGATACGGAGGTTCTTGCCCTTCTGGCAGCAATAAGTCTTAGCACGGGTAACGGCATTGTGAATGCCACCAGCGAAGTCAACATGGTTGTCCTTGAGCAGGATCATATCGAACAAACCAATACGATGGTTGCAACCGCCACCGATCTTAACCGCCTGCTTCTCAAGGATGCGCATACCTGGGGTGGTCTTACGGGTGTCAAGTACACGGGTACCAGTACCCTCCAACGCCTTGACGTACTTAGCAGTCATCGTAGCGATGCCACTCATACGCTGCATGATATTGAGCATCAGGCGCTCGGTCTGAAGCAATGACTGCTCCTTGCCGGTCACGATAAATGCAACATCGCCAGGCTTGACGTGTGCACCATCCTCAATGAAGACCTCCATCTTCAAGTCTGGATCGAAAGCGGCAAATACCTTCTTGGCAATCTCAACACCAGCGAGAATACCCTCCTCCTTCACGATCAGGCGCTGCTTACCAATGGCATCAGCTGGAATACAACAGAGGGTGGTGTGATCACCGTCTCCAATATCTTCTGCAAAACTGAGCTTAATCAGCTCTTCGATAAGTTCATTAACAATCTTCTCGTCCATAATAACACAAGATAAATGAATAATGGATAATTAATCAGTTAGTGGCTTTGGATTTTCATTTGGTTCGCGAACCAGCGCTTCCTTATTGGCCACAGGGTTGCTATACATGGTCAGGAGCATCTGCCAGAGGAATTCCTCATCCTTGTTAGGGATATCAATCTTGGACAACTGTCCGTTGAGATACTCGGTGGCCTTGTTGCGCTCCTCATCGGTATACATCTTGGCGTACTTGTCTGTATCGTACTTGAGGTTGTATGCCAGATAATTGATTGGGTAGAGCACCATGGCATTATGCAACTCACGCTCGATGGTCTCGCAGACGCAATTGACCTGCGCGGTCTTATCATTAATCCAAGGATAGTTGTCGAAAATCGGATTCAATTCCCTGGTGAAAGTGTAGTTCACACGTCCCTTATAGCCTCGCATACCCGTCACCATGCTCTTCACATCATCGGCCTTGGTCTTCTTCCACTCCGGATTATCGCGCTTCAGCTGGAACTCGGCAGCTTTCAGATAATCACAAGGGTCGAACTCATAGCTGATAGCCACAGGCACGACATGGAGGTCTCGGATATTCTGCATCAAATCACGGCTTGGACCACCCATGGCGAGCATCTTGATGACCGAAGACTGAGTCTTGTCCGAGTTGTCCTTGCTCCTACCCTCTCGCTGAGCAATCCACACGGTCAGGTTCTTGTCGAACACTTCCTGACGGATAAAGGCAGAAAGCACCTTTGATGACTCAAGCATCTGACGACCTGTCAGGTCACGACGAACAACGAACGACTTGTTGATTCGCACCAGATCCTCGATCCAAGGAGCAGCAAAGAGATTGTTACCAATAGCAATCTCGCTGGTCTCCTTACCTGACTTATGTAACATCATATTCAAATATGCACTATCAAGTACAATGTCTCGATGGTTGGTCACAAACACATGGCCACGGCTGAAATCTATTTCATCCACATTGTGACTTTGTATGCTATCGCAACTGGCTTTGCTCAACAGGTCGAGGAAGTACAGAATGATCTTGGTCTGGAAATCCTTGATAGTCTTGCACGAGCGGATTACCTGACGAATCTGCTCCATATCCACCTGAGGGAATGCACCTTTCAAAAAGCCCTCAATCTCAGGACGATCAGCCAAAGGCCAGAGCTTCGAAGGAACGTCTTCGTCGTAGTAGCAACGAATTTCATCAAAATTATATGCCATAATTCAATTACAAATTACGAATTATAAATTACGAATTAGTCAAGGATGCGCCAATCACATCGTCCATGACATCTGCAATGTCAAGACCTGCAGCACGAACCTCCTGAGGGATGAAAGAGGTAGCGGTCATACCTGGGGTGGTATTCACTTCGAGGAGGTGTGGTGTGTCTCCGATGATGATATAATCCACTCGGATAATACCCTTGGCACCCACATAGCCATAGATCTTTTTGGTGAGATCCTGAACCTTGGCGGTCATCTCAGCCGAGATTCGTGCTGGTGTAATCTCCTCTACAGCACCATTGTACTTAGCATCGAGATCGAAGAATTCCTTCTTTGACACCACCTCGGTGATAGGCAATGCACGAAGTCCGTCACGACTGGTATAGCAGCCACAGGTAATCTCGGTGCCTTGCATGAACGACTCGATGATGACTTCACCGGTTGCCTCCTGCTTGGCTGCTGCAATAGCCGGCTGGAGTTCTTCAGCGGTCTTCACTTTGAAGGTAGCATAGCTTGAACCTCCGGCATTTGGCTTCACAAAGACAGGAAGTCCCAACTGGGTGATGCACTCTTCGGTACCGACCTCCTCTCCCGGACGGAGCAGAACGCTCTTTGCTACAGGAATACCGAAGGTTGAGAGATAACGGTTGCAGACATACTTTGAGCAAGTCAGAGAAGCTGCCAAAACGCCACAGCAGCTGTATGACATCTTGATCATATCGAAATAACCCTGCAGAATGCCGTTCTCGCCAGGGGTACCGTGGATGATAATGTAGGCAAAGTCGAACGATTTACCATTTGAATATGCACCATTTACCATTTCTCGATCTGATTCTGGAATGGCAACCGTAAAATCCTCACGGCTCACTGGCAACGTATGTTCCCAGTCATAATCCTTACCATCGTATGGCACATATTTCCAGTCGGTTCCCTTGATTACAATGATCGAAACCTCATATTTATCGTGGTTCAGAAAACTCCAGATGCCCTGAGCACTGCGGAGGCTGACCACATATTCGCTGCTATCGCCACCAGCGACAATGGCTATTTTCTTTTTCATTCTCTATTACTAATATACTGACGCCATCGCTCCACCAGTTGTGTCATATCTGCTGGCAATGGTGCCTCAAAGTCCATCTCCTCACCAGTTCTTGGATGCTTGAAACCGAGCGTCCTGGCATGAAGAGCTTGACGAGGACAAGTGTCAAAACAATTGCGCACAAACTGCGAGTATTTGGCGAAGGTCGTACCTTTCAGGATCTGATCGCCTCCGTAGGTCTTGTCGTTGAAGAGCGTGTGTCCCAGATGCTTCATGTGGACACGGATCTGGTGTGTTCGTCCAGTCTCCAGTCGGCACTCTACCAGTGTGACGTAACCCAATCGCTCAATCACTTTGTAATGGGTCACTGCCGGCTTTCCTTCCTCACTACCCTCAGGAAAAAAGTCCATCATGGTGCGATCACGGTGGTTACGGCCGATGTTTCCGACAATGACTCCCTCGTCCTGATCGATATGTCCCCAAACCAAGGCCGTATAAAGACGACGCGTGGTCTTATGGAAAAACTGTCGGCTCAGTTCTGTTCCTGCATTCTCATTCTTTGCGATGACGAGCAGGCCAGAGGTCTCTTTGTCAATGCGATGTACCAAACCCATGCGAGTCTGGTAGGAACCCATCTTTTCTGGTGTTTGCTGGTCAGCGGAAGAAGACTCTTCTGCTTCCTCTTCCAACTCTGTTTCCTCGCCTCCACCCAAATCTACATTGAGACCTTGAGCGATGAAATGATGAGCAAGCGCATTGACCAAAGTACCCGTATAATTGCCATGACCTGGATGTACCACCATACCAGCAGGTTTATTGACTACGAGCAGGTCATCATCCTCATAGACGATATCAAGCGGGATATCCTCGGGGACAATCTCCGTAGAGTGGCGAGGACGATCCATCATCACCTGCACCACGTCATTCGGACGAACCTTGTAGTTGCTCTTCTCAGGCTTTCCGTTGACGAGGATATAGCCTTCATCAGCAGCCTTCTGCACACGGTTGCGACTGGTGCCGAAGATTCGGTCTGTGATGAACTTGTCTACACGGAGCGGCTTCTGGCCTTTATCTGCCACAAAGCGGAAATGCTCAAAGAGATCAGAACCATTCATTCTCTATGGAATCATTATTGGCCTCAATCTCGAGGTGAGTGCTACCAACGCGCATGACCAGACGAGTATGATATGGGTACTCCTTGCCTGGAATCACTTCACTTCCTTTAGCCGTGACAGAGAGCACCAGATCATCGAACTCACTGGCGACCTGCTTGATCGAATCAATGACAAAACCAAGCTCACGAAGACGGGTCTGCGCCTGACGGCTACTCCACTCCCTTACATCGGCCATCTTGACCATACGCTGAGTCTTGGCATTGATGGTCAGATAAATCATGCGACCATTCTTGACTGGCAAACCAGCGGCAGGGAGCTGCTCAATGACAGAACCTGGACGAGCATCGGTATAGACAGAATCAATGATCGTAGCATTCAGTCCCATGCGCTCCAGATAAGCAGCAGCCTCATCTGCTTCAATACCGGTAAGATCAGGCACGTCAATACGCTCATCGTGGCGGGTGTAGACATCCAACCACATGCTAAGTGCCCAGACCAACACCAGCACGGCAACAATCAGCAATCCGAAGTTGATGCCGAATACCTTCCAGAAATGACCCCATGGGCCCTTTGTTTTATTTTGCTCTTTTTGCATTTTCTAAATATAAAAACGCTGCAAAGATAACAATTTTAGCATACAAAAACAAACAAAAGGATAAAAAAACGTTAGTTTTTGAAAAAGATAGGTTAAAATGCTGCTAGTTTAAGAAAAAAAGAGTAACTTTGCCGCCAAAATAGTTTGGAATATGAATAAAAAAATCATTATCATCGTAGCTACAGTCATCATTCTGGCTGTATTGGGAGGTGCTGCATACTACATCAAAAAGCAACAGGAACAGATCCAGGAAATGACCGAGATCTTCCAGTTAGAGAAGGAAGAACTCGAGGATCAATATAACCAGACCGTCATTGAATACGAAGGTTATAAGCTACAGGTCAACAATGACTCTCTGGAACAGAAACTCGAAGACCAGCGCATCAAGATGCAGCGACTCGTAGAGGAACTCAAGCAGACCAAGGCGCAGGATGCCAAGAAGATCAATGCGTTGAAGAAAGAGCTCGAGACTGTCCGTGGTGTACTCCGTTACTATGTGGCTCAGGTCGATTCGCTCAACCGCGTCAATGAGGCGCTGATCAGCGAGAACACTCAGATCAAGGGACAGATGCAGGCCGTTCAGGCTCAGAACCAGCAGGTGCGTGAGCAGAATGCAGCTTTGACTCATAAAGTGACGGTTGCAGCACAACTCTCTGCCACCAATGTGCATGTCGCATCTCTTACTTCAAAGGATAAGGTCGACAATAAGAATAAGGCAAATAAGCTGGCCAAGTTCCAGGTAACTTTCACCATTGCTGCTAACGTAACAGCAGAGACAGGTGAGAAGGATATCTATATGCGTATCCTTCGTCCGAATGAGGAAGTGCTCACCAATGGTTCGAGCGGCAAGTTCAAGTATGAGAATGCAAACATCGACTACTCAGCAAAGAAAACCATCGAATATGGTGGAGAAGAGACGCCTGTCACCATCTTCTATAAGCGTGTAGAAAACATCGATCCAGGCACCTACCGTGCAGAGATCTTTGCAGATGGCAACCTCATCGGTCGTGGTAGCATCACACTGAAATAAATGACGGCAAAACGAAGCAAGAATAATCCGGTCAAAGCAGTAAAATGGACCTGGAGATTCCTGACTCACGACATCTGGAGTTATACCAACGACGATGTACGTGGCATCTATCGTTGGCTGATGAACGTCTTTAAGTCGCTCTTTCTCAGCATCCGTTTCTTTATTTCCGACCGTATCATCGAGAAGGCTTCTGCCCTTACCTACTACACCCTGCTGGCCATCGTGCCAGTGGTGGCATTGATTATTGGCATTGCCAAGGGATTCGGATTGCAGGGATATATCTCGAATGCTCTACATGGTCTGATGCCCGGCCAGAAGGAGGTCTCGGATTACATCGTCACCTTTGCTGCCAACTATCTGGAGCATACCAAGACTGGTGTGGTGATGGGTATTGGTGTGATCATGCTCATCTACGTCATCTACAGTCTGATCGGCAACGTGGAGACGGTCTTCAACCAGATCTGGCAACAGAAGAAAGGGCGAACAACGCTGCGAAAAATCACCGACTATCTTAGCATCATGCTGTTGGTGCCACTATTCCTGGTCATAACTTCTGGTTCGCAGATTTTGCTTCAGACCTATATCAAGACCGACCTTTATGACTATGAGTTCAGTCAGACATTGATAAGCGTACTCCGTTGGGCGCCATACGGTCTTACCATCGTGGCTCTTACCTTTATATATATAGTTATCCCCAACACCAAGGTTCGCTTTATCAATGCACTGGTAGCTGCAGCCATTGCCGGTTCCGCCTTCCTGATGTTCCAAGGCTTATTCATTTCTGGTCAGATCTGGGTCAGCAAGTACAACGCTATTTATGGTTCATTCGCAGCTCTGCCACTCCTCCTGCTCTGGATTCAGATGGCATGGGTCATCTGCCTTTACGGAGCGGAGTTGTCGTATGCATCGCAGAACGTTCAGAACTTCAACTTTGAGGAGGACATGCAGAATATCTCGCGACAGTATAACGATTTCCTCACCATGCTAGTCGCGTCTTCTATCTACAACAGCTTCAGTACAGGACAAGCGGCACCTACGACAGAGGAGGTCTGCCATTCGTTGCAACTTCCTTCGAAACTAGTGGGTAGCATCATCGCCAACCTGTCAGAGAGAGGCATCATCCGCGAGACAGTGGATGTGAAGCGCAAGAATGACCAGCATACCTGGATTCCCGGACGCGACATCTCCACCTATTCCATTGCCTCGCTGCAGGATGAGCTCGATAATTTTGGCATTACAGACTTCAAATACAAGTACAGCCAGATTTATCATAAGGAATGGGAAGCAATGGAAGTCATGCGAAGATCAGCTTTTGAAGCAGGCAAAGGCATGTTGCTCAAGGATGTTGAGACCAAGGCAATTGTTAATGAATGAAATATCATTTAAACCATTCTATCGAAAGATTGTCTAAAGACCAAAATCATTATCAATCAACTATAATTACATTAACTATGAAGAAGATTCTTATGATTGCAGCTATTGCTGCGACCGCTCTGCTCAGCAGTTGTGTTACTAAAAAGGAATATGCAAAGTTACAGAGTGATTATGCCAACTTGCAGAAGGACTTGACTGATGCACGCGTAGAACTCGCTACCTGTGTCTCTAGCAGTAAGAGCCTCGATGAGCGTCTGGCTGAAGCCAAGGCCAACAATGAGGAGCTTCAGAAGGCTTATAGGGCAATTCAGAAGTCACTTGACAAGAGCATCTATCAGTCTGGCACCAACATCAACAAGCTCGTTGATGAGATCAATGCCAGCAACAAGTACATCAAGCAACTCGTTGATGCCAAGTCAAAGAGCGACTCTTTGAACCTCGCCCTCACCAACAAGCTGACCCGCAGCCTCAGCAAGAGTGAGCTCGCAGATGTGGACGTGCAGGTTCTCAAAGGTGTAGTTTATATCTCACTCAACGACAACATGCTCTACAAGAGTGGCAGCTATGAGATCAGCGACAAGGCTGGTGAGACCCTGGGCAAGATCGCCAAGATCATCACCGACTACAAGGAGTATGAGGTACTCGTAGAAGGTAACACCGACAATGTACCTATCAGCAAGCCAAACATCCGCAACAACTGGGATCTCTCTTGCCTCCGCGCCAGCAGTGTCGTTCAGGCTCTCCAGAACCAGTATGGCGTTGATCCTAAGCGCCTCTCAGCTGCTGGCCGTGGTGAGTATAACGTAATCGAGAGCAATGATACCGCAGAAGGCCGCGCTCGCAACCGCCGTACTCAGATCATCATCACTCCTCTCCTCGACCAGTTCCTCGAACTCATTGATCAAGCTCCTGCAACCGAGTGATATCACTAAGCAAAATAATAATCACATAAGCCCCTCGCTACCGTATTGTAACGAGGGGCTCACTATCTGTTTATGAAGATTTATTGAATCTATTTTTTGAGCAAGTTCTCTTGCTTGAAATCACTACCACGCTGATAAGCACGTAACCCAAATTGTGGAAGGCTGGCAAGAGCGAACTCGACCAGCTGCGACTGGATATGCTCATATGGAATCCAGTCTTTGGTACGAGTGAAGGCGTAAAGCTCTACAGGAATACCTTCAGTGGCCATATCAAGTGTGCGAACCATAAAAGTCATCTCAGGATTGAGATCCTTGCAGTGTTGGAGGTACTGCTCCATGGTATAACGGTACGCCTCCAGGTTGGTCACCGTTCCCCCACGCTTAGCTGCCTCCACAGGTAACTGGTGATTGGCAATAAAGTCATTAACTTCTTCAGTGGAGAGGAAGTGAACAGTATGGACATCCACGTTGAACGAACGACTGAAACGGCGTCCGTCACTATCCTGCATGCCACGCCAGTTGAGGAAGGACTCCTGTAACAACGCATAAGGTGGCACCGTGGCAATGGTATTATCCCAGTTCTGCACTTTAATCGTATTGAGCGTAATCTCCGTAACCACACCATTGGCATTGCGCGAAGGGATCTCGATCCAGTCACCTACACGCACCATATCCTGGAACGAGAGCTGGATACCAGCCACAAGTCCCTTGATAGAATCCTGGAAAACCAACATCAGGATGGTGGCTGCTGCACCAAGACCCGTGAGCAGATAAGCAGGATTACGATCGATGACCACTGCGGCAATCAGGATGATTCCGATGATCCAGACAATGATAGCGAAAGTCTGACGGATTCCTCCCAGCGACTGAGCCTTCTCCTCCTTCTTATGGACGAAAAGATTGAAGATAGCATGGATGATAGCCGTGGCGAAGCGGCAAGTGGTGACTATTATATATATGAGTGTAATACGAGAGATCAGTACACCCCATACACCATCAATAGCAAATGGCAATGCTGCCGTCAGAATCAACGCAGGAAGGATGCGCGAGAATGAGCTGCAGACGTTATCATCGAAGAAGATATCGTCCCACTGCGCCTTAGTCTTCAGGGTAATCTTTCGGATGATCGGGACAATGACCTTACTAAAGAAAAGATCTACCAGATAAGCAAAAAACACAATACCGAGGATGATACCTATTCTGATCCAGGTATCCATCTCGCTGACACTCATTCCAAAAGTATTCTCAATCCATTGTTCCATAGCTTAGTTTTCTTTAATCTTAAAATATTGAAGGGATTGCTTAAAGCGATCCCTTCATTCTCTTCTGCTCCATCAAGAAGGCCTCTGCACGCTGCAGGTCTTCCGGAGTATCAATGCCGACAGTTTCGATGTCAACCTGACGGACGAGGATGCGCAAACCATTCTCCAGCCAGCGCAACTGCTCCAGGCTCTCAGCCTGCTCCAATGGAGTCTGTGGCATAGCGGTAATGCGGGCCAATGCCTCTGGACGATAAGCATAAAGGCCGATATGCTTGAAGAAAGTGTGCTTCTGCAACCACTCTTCCTGTGGGATGCCTCGCAGATAAGGTACTACTGAACGACTGAAATACAGCGCCTGTCCCTTAGGACTTACAACGACCTTAGGAGAGTTTGGATTAAGCAAAGCCTCCAGTCCGTCTTCCGGATGGAATGGCTTGACAAGGGTAGCAATATCGGTCTGCGGATCCATGAAACAGTCAACGACAGCTCGGATCTGCTGAGCTGCAATAAACGGTTCATCACCCTGCACATTGATGACGACATCATACTGTGTACCCAGCGCCTCTGTAACTTTCAAATAAGCCTCCTGCACACGATCAGTACCACTCTTATGCTCTGTACTGGTCATCACTACACGACCGTTGAACGCCTCTACTGCATCGTAGATACGTGCATCATCGGTAGCCACAACAGCCATATCGACCAGTGGTGCAACCTTCTCATAGACACGCTGGATAACAGGTTTACCACCCAACAATGCCAATGGCTTGGCTGGGAAGCGGGTGCTCGCATAACGAGCGGGAATTATAGCAATTACTTTCATTTTCAAATTAATGTATAATGTATAATGTAAAACGTATAATTGAATGTACCCCTATCCATTTTTTCTATGGCAGTACTATTAATTTTACATTATACATTTTTCATTGTACATTCATTAAAGCGCTCTCACTTCCTCCACTCCTGGCACCTGCTCAATGATTCGGATTGTCTCAATCAGTTCGTAAGCTGAAGGGACACGCATCTTGACGATAGTGCGGACAATGTAATCGGTAGTGACGGTATTGAGTTCGTCAATGCTGAGATGAAGCTCGTTGGAGATGATATTGACCAGATCCATGAGGAGGCCGTTGCGATCCACTGAGTTGATCTCGATGCGGGTGCTATAGGTACGACCAGGAAGAATCGGGAGTTCTACATCAACGATGGTATCACCTTCGGCAGCAGAGAGGGCGATGGCCTCCTTACAGTTGCGCTTGTGTACCAAGATAGAGCCATCCTTGCGCTTGAAGCCCATGATCTCATCGCCTGGCAACGGATTACAATCAGGACAGAGCTCAAATGGGAACTCCTCCATCGAGATACCACTCTTATTAAGCGATACGGTGATGCTGCGGCGAGCCTTGTAGGTCGAGATATGCTTGAGCCAGCTGGCCTCTGGCAACTGGCCTTCATCGGTACCGATCTCCACACGGTCACCACGCTTGAGGACAGTAAAGATAGATACGAGCTTACCATTGACACGTGCATACTTGGCATGATTACCAACGTTAGTATGAATCTCGTAAGCAAAGTCCAAGACTGTACTACCTGTCGGAAGAACGATGCTGTTACCCTTAGGGGTGAAGGCTATGATGTCGTCATGGTAGAACGAAGAGATAACCGAATCCATGAAGCCACCCTCCATGCCTGACTGAGCTACATCGCGAAGCACGCTGCGGAACTTCTGAATCCAACCCTCCACACTATCGCTTCGATCTGAGATACAACCACGCTTACTATTGAGATCCATCTCCTCAGTACAGATATGTACCTCGGCCCACTGACCCATCATGGTCATCACCTGCACATGGAGAGCCTGATAGCCATTCTCCTTCGGCTGGTCGATATAGTTGATCATCGAATATGGACGCTCCTTGTAGAAGTCAGTGAGGCAGCTGTAGATACGCAGACACTGCTCCTTCTCGGTGAGTGGCATGGTGTCGTCGAACTCAAAGACGATATGCACCTGATGCACATGATCGAGCTCCTTGAAAGTCTGGCCAGATGTCTGCATCTTGCGCCACAAAGCATAGACAGAACGAGGACGGGCATAGACACGCGCATTGATCTTACGCTCGCGGAGCATCAGGCGGATCGGCTGCATGAACGACTCGATGTCATCGGCATGCATCTCCATGTAGCGGCTGATTTTCTTGTCAATACGTGCATATTCGATCGGCGAACGGAACTTCAGTGAGAGGTTCTCGAGCTCCGATTTGATATCATAAAGACCCAAGCGGTTGGCCAACGGAGCATAGAAGTAGTCGGTCTCCGAAGTGATCTTCATCTGCTTGTCGGTACGCATAGAACCCAGCGTACGCATATTGTGCATACGGTCAGCGAGCTTGATGAGCAATGCACGGATATCGTAGTTGATACTGTCGAGCATCTGCTTGAAGTTGTCGATCTGCTTGCTCACCTTGTAGTTACCATCAGTATTCTTGGTAAGCACCTGCACCAGGCTTGCCACATCAGGACCAAAGTTACGCTGGATGTCCTCTACAGTATATTCCGTATCTTCTACTACGTCATGAAGCAAAGCTGCCATGACCGAATTAGTCTTCAAGCCTAACTCGACCAAAGCCACACGTGCCACGGCAATAGGATGCGTGATATATGGGATTCCCGACTTGCGTATCTGCGAGGAATGTGCTTCTGCAGCGAAGGCATAAGCAGCCTCGATACGAGGAATCTCATTGGCGGGAATCAGTTCCGCTACTCGATCAAAGAACTCGGAGCGATCTTGTTCCACGATTTGCTGACCCTCTTCGGGTGTGCACTTTGCTTCCATAACTACAATAGGTGTGATATTTATATTAATTTTCAGAAATGTATGTATTTTGCGTCTGTTTGGTGTCAGGTCCCAGTTCTTCGATGATCCCCATCAGCTTCTGACGCAACATCTGGAGCCTCTGGATGACCTCCTGCCGATCCTGCAGTTCGTCGACATTTCCCTGACTAAGCCTGCGCTTAGCGCCATCAATCGAGAGTCCTTCTATGCGGATCAACCGGTAGATGGCAGCTACCTGCTGTACATCTTTGTGATTATACAGGCGACTATCGCGTCCCGTACGGCGAGGATGCAGGTAACGTGGGAAAGCCGCCTCCCACTTTCGCAGCAAGTCTGTACTGACATCAAACTTCTCCGCAACCTCCCCAATGGAGAGATAAGGTTTCTCCATTGTCAAGTCTTTGATATCCTTGCTGCGCTGATACATTTATTGAATGTATAATGTAAAATGTTTTTGCTTGTCAGGATGACATTTAGGAACTGCAAATATGCAATTAAAAAACGAACTGACCAAACTTTTCTTCAAAAAAAGGAGCATACAATATAAAAATACCGTATTTTGCAATTGAGCGTTGCATAATACGGTATCTAAATATATCAAAGCAGGATTTTTTTCCAGCTTAATCTCTGCTACGACCCAGCATCATCATGACATAATATGCCAATGTAGCGATTGAAGAGAGCGCTGCTACAACGTAGGTATATGCGGCAGCCTTGAGTGCACCCTTGGCTTCCTTGTGCGACTCATACGAGGTCATTCCGCTGCGATCGAGCCATGCCAGGGCTCGCTGTGAGGCATCGATCTCTACTGGCAAGGTAACGATGCTGAAGAGCGTGGTAACCGCAAAAAGAGCGATGCCAGCCCACATCAAGGCAGGAAATGCTTCGATGGTGAAGATGCCAATCAGGATGACGATCTGAGCAAAGCGACTTGAGAAGCTGACCGCTGGCACCATCTTGCTGCGAAGCGTGAGCCATGAGTAGGCAGTCGCATGCTGCACGGCATGTCCACACTCATGAGCAGCTACGGCAGCAGCAGCAATATTACGCTCTGAAAAAACAGCGTCACTCAAGTTGAGCGTCTTATTGGCTGGATTATAATGATCGGTGAGCTGACCATCGACATGGGTGATACGCACATCGTGAAGACCAAAGCTATTGAGCATCTGCTGAGCTACCTCAGCACCCGAATAACGGATAGGTGTACGGCTATATCTTTCGAACTTACGCTTCAGATTCCACTGAACGAGCCAACCTAAGACAGCGATTAAAATGACGAGTAAATACATAGTCTATAGTTATAAAGTTAATTGTTAATCGTTATTTGCCGCGAGGATTAGAGCGAGACTTTTTGCCATTTTGACTGCCACCAGAGCGTTGACCTCCGGCATTATACCTACCTGCAACATTCATGCCAAAGAGGCGTTCTGCCAAGTCTCGTCGTCCCAGCTTGATGAGCGAGGCTCGCAGCTTTGGCACATTCTCCTGCTGATACCAGAAGAAATAAGCACGTTGGCGCAACTTCTCCTCCTGGCTGTGAGCGCAATAGCACGGCTCAAGGGTATACGGATGGAAACCACTGTACCAGATCTCGGTAGAGACGGTCATTGGTGTCGGAGTGAAGTCTTGCACCTGTTCGAGCTTGAAGTCGAGGCTCTTGGTCTCAGCAGCAAGCTCTGCCATCGCAATCTCATCGCTGGCAGGATGACTACTAATAAAATAAGGTATGATCTGCTGCTTCAGTCCATTCTTACGATTCACCTCATCAAAGATACGTTTGAACTGATGGAACTGTTGGAACGAAGGCTTGCGCATCACATTGAGCACCTCAGGGTTGGTATGCTCCGGAGCCACCTTGAGTCGGCCAGACACATGATTCTTGATCAGCTCCTCTGCATAGCGCATATTGCAGGCCTTGAACTCGCCATCCTTGCCCTCGTGCAGGATCAGATCATAGCGCACACCGCTACCGATAAACGACTTCTTCACACCTGGCAACGCATCTACAGCCTTATAGACGTCGAGCAATGGGCCGTGATCGGCATTCAGATTCGGACAAACCTGAGGGTGCAGACATGAAGGACGCTTGCACTTTTCGCAGATCGAGAGGTTCTTCCCTCGCATCATATACATATTGGCCGATGGACCACCAAGGTCGCTGATATACCCTTTGAAATCAGGCATCTGCGTCACCTTGATCGCCTCTCGCACGATACTTTCCTTACTACGTGATGAGATAAACTTACCCTGATGCGCCGAAATCGTACAGAATGCACAGCCGCCGAAGCAACCACGATGCATACAGATAGAGTGACGTATCATCTCGTAAGCAGGAATCACCTTGCCATTATAGCGAGGGTGTGGCATACGAGTATAAGGCAGATCAAACGAAGCATCTACCTCCTCGGTGCTCAATGGAGGATACGGCACATTGACCAGCACAGCCACATCTCCTGTCTTCTGCCAGATACGCGCAGCATGCCACTTGTTCGATTCTTCCTCGATATGACGGAAGTTCTCCGCTTGTTTCTTCTTGTTCTTCAAACACTCCTCAAACGGATGCAAAACTACATCATGCTCACCATCAGGATTCTGAGGAATCTCGCTCAAAGGCCTGCGACAGACGACTTGCGGAATATCCTTCAAACACTCAATCTTCTCTGTCAAACTTATATTTTTCCCTGCTCCTTCTTCCTTTTTCCTTTCAAGAAGTCGCTCCGCGATTTCTAAGGTCACCTTCTCTCCCATGCCATACGTGATCACATCTGCCTCCGTATCCATCAGCAGCGATGGACGGAGTCGGTCCTCCCAGTAATCATAATGTGAGAGTCGGCGTAAAGAGGCCTCAATGCCACCTAAAATAATAGGTACATCAGGATACAGCTCACGCAGGATCTTACTATACACGATCGATGGCATATCCGGACGCGCTCCGAATCTTCCTCCCGGGGTATAAGCGTCATCCGATCGTCTTCGGCGATTGGCGGTATAGTGATTCACCATACTATCCATCGCACCAGGTGACACGCCAAAGAAAAGTCTTGGTTTTCCTAATTTCTTGAAGTCTCGGAAATCACCATGCCAATCCGGCTGCGGGACGATGGCCACACGATAGCCAGCCGCCTCGAGCACACGCCCAATGACAGCCGCACCAAAAGACGGATGATCCACGTAAGCATCACCCGAGAAGAGTATGACATCCAGTTCGTCCCAGCCACGAAGCTGCACTTCCTTGGCCGAGGTTGGCAACCAATCCTGTAACATTTGCTTTATTTTTGCGAGCAAAGATACACGCTTTTGTCGAAACTTCCAAATTTTCTTGCATTCTTCATCCGAAAACACTACCTTTGCCGCCAAATACACTACAAATAGCAAACTATGAAAGGACGTTTTGCCCCCTCTCCGACAGGCCGCATGCACCTCGGCAATGTCTATGCAGCCCTCCTCTCGTGGCTCTCCGCGAAGAGTCAGAATGGTGCGTGGGTGCTCCGCATTGAGGACATTGACCCGCAGCGCAGCCGACAGGAATATGCCGACCAGCTGATGGCCGACCTTGAGTGGTTAGGTCTCACTTGGGACGAAGGGCCTTTCTATCAAAGTCAGCGAGGAACCATCTATGAGGAGTATCTGGAAAAACTTCACTCCCTTGGCCTCACCTATCCATGTTACTGCACTCGTGCCGATATCATGGCCACACAAGCACCTCATGAGAGTGATGGCAGAATCGTATATAAAGGTACCTGCAGACCAACAAACAACTCCTCACTCCTAACTCCTAACTCCTCATTTAAATCCCCCTCAACGAGGATTATCGTTCCCAACGAGGAGATTTCATTCACCGATGGACATTACGGCACACACAGCATCAACTTGGCGGCTCATTGCGGAGACTTCATCCTCCGCCGTGCTGATGGAGCCTGGGCCTATCAGCTGGCTGTGGTGGTCGATGACGCGCTCATGGGTATCACCGAGGTCGTCCGTGGCCGAGACTTGCTCTTGTCTGTTCCTCAGCAGATTTATCTCCATCGCTTATTAGGTTTCACTCCTCCCTCCTTCTGTCACCTTCCGCTGCTTTGCAATCTCGAAGGTCAGCGACTCTGCAAGCGTGATAAGAGCTTAGATCTGGGAGAATTACGCAAAAATTATTCTCCAGAGGAGATTATCGGACGTCTTGCTTTTTATGCAGGACTTACAGATTGTCCTGAGTCTATAGAGGCTTCCTCTCTTATCCAGGATTTTTCTTGGGAGAAAATTCCTATTAACGACATTAAGGTATCACAATGATCCTGGTGATTCCTTCACGCTTGTAGGAAAGGATCACAGTGATTCGTGCGATACCTTCCGACATGCAGGAAGGGTTCACAGAGATTTCTGCGATACCTTCCGACATGTGGGAAGGGCTCACAGTGATTCGTATAATCCCTTTTTAAAAATAATAACGGACGTCCTGCTTGCACGACGTCCGTTATTGTTTGAAGGAATGGACGCCTTGCTTGTAAGACGTCCATTAATTTTTGTTTTCTTAAATATTTGGAGTATCCCAAACCTTAGTCTCAGTAGCATTGATTGTGACTGCCTGGCCACCACAGGTGATAGCGAACTCACCTGCCTCAAGAATCCACTTGCCGTCAGCACCTACGAAGGCGAGAGCGCTGGCTGGGATGGTGAGAGTCACGGTCTTGGTCTCACCTGGCTGGAGTTCCACCTTGGTGAAGGCGCGGAGGCGGCGGCTATCAGGTACGATAGAAGCTACGAGGTCTGAGCTGTAGAGGAGCACTGGCTCCTTGCCTGCCATCGAACCAGTGTTCTTGACATCGACAGTGAAGGTGAGCTCATCGCCAGCCTTGAAGTCGGTAGTAGCAGCCTTGAGGTTGCTATACTCATAAGTAGTATATGAGAGACCGAAGCCGAATGGCCACTGCTGGGTGACCTTAGCATCGTAGTCGTATGCGCCTGCCATGGTGCTGACCTGCTCAGAAACCTTGAAGTCGTAGTTGATGAGCGAGTTGATCTCCTTAGGATAGGTGTATGGCATCTTAGCCGAGAAGTTGGCGTCACCTGCGAGGAGGTTAGCCAATGCATCGCCACCATAGTTGCCTGGGAGGAGGATATCAACGACTGCCTTTGCCAATGGCTCGATGTCAGCGAGGAGGCGTGGGCGGCCACCGTTGATGATCATGAC
>JAZUDJ010000039.1:0-36546 GCA_045639585.1 Bacteroidales bacterium | reverse complement strand
GGTGCTTGATAATCTCCTCCTGCATCCAGTTGAATGGAACGGAGTCGAGGTTCTTGAGATCACCCATCTCAATGCCACCGAGCTCGAAGCCCATGATAGCAGGATAGTCGCCTACGAGTTCCTTGGTGTCAGAGCGGTCGTTCTTTTCCCACTCCCAGGTGATGCCATAGAAAGGATCGTCCTGGTGACCATACATATATCCATGATTGCGGAGAGTATCCATACGAGCGAGAAGAGCCTCAGCGGGAGTTACACCCTCTTGTTCTGCAGGCTGCTGCTGTTTGGTACAAGAGACCATGGCAGCCAGTGCGATTCCAGCAAGGAGAAGAATCTTTTTCATATCAGTATTGTTGTATGATTTTTATTTGATGGTGCAAAGATATATACAATTATATAATACTATTATGATAATCTTTGCAATTTCGTATACTTTTTTGCAAAGGATAAGATATGTGTACTATCGGATAAAATACGCAAAGCAGTTAGTCTGTTTATCTCTCGGAAACAATCACTTTCCGTCCATTGACGATCATGATAGACCCCTTAGCATCGCCATTGATACGCATGCCGTTGAGATTGAATCGAAGTGCAGAACTCTGACCGTCGGTCTTAATGGTCTCGATGGCAGAATAATTGTCCCATCCTGGCATAAGGTCGAGGGTGATGACGCGCTCGTCTGACATGCACTTCTTCCATTGGTCCTTTGAGGTTTGATCAACGAATCCTCCGCTCCAGGACTGGTACCAAGGCATCCACCATGACCACATAGCGTCTTCGTCGGCCATCTTGTCAATATCTGGGATTGGACCGTTCTCTGCCAGAGTAACAACCTTTTTGCCGTTGGTCAGTGTTTTGAGCTTCTCGAAAGCGTTGAAGTTGCTCGAATAGTCGTACTTGTTGTTGTAGATATCGGTAGAGATGATGTCATAGTACTCTTCGCCAGGACACCAGCTGAGATCCAGTTTGTAGTCGGCGTTCCAGTCCCAGATGACATTCTTGACACCTTTGACCTTGACCATCTCGTCGTAAACCAGACGGTAGAGCTTAGCGTAAGCCTCAGCTCCTTGTGTTCCCCACCAGAACCAGCCACCAGGAGCCTCGTGCAATGGGCGGAAGATACAGGCCACGCCGTCGTTCTGCAGGTCGAGGAAATGATCGGCAATGATATCGATGTCTTTGATGATATTCTTGTAGAGGGTTGACGAGGTGTTCCAGGTGCCGTCAGCATTCATAGCATCAGTGAACTTGATGTTTGTTTTTTCAGTATAGAAATCACCTGTCTTGCGGCTTGGGTCATGCCAGTGCCATGAGAAATCAGGGATGCCGCCTTTCTTCCAGAGGTCTTTGGCCAGGACAATGAGCTTATTGGTATAATCTCTAAACCAACTGTTACCAGCATCGGTTTCCTTGCCTGTAGCATTCATGAAATCAAAGCCGACGAGCGCTGGATAGTAACCTGACGCGTTGTATACGGCCTTGATATCTTCGTGAGCAGTAACGTCATTGCCCGCAGTATCCATCGAACCGGTCATCATGCCCGAGATAGTACGTTTGCCGAAGTTCTCATAGAGGAAATGATAGAGCTTCTGCGCAGATTCTGTGGCATCAGGAGTAATGGGGGAAGAAGCAATGTCGAAAGCAATACTTGTGGCAGATTCCTCCAGTCGGATATAATCGATGTTATACCATGTCCAGTTTGGTGTGATGACAAAGGTGTTACTGCCAGCTTCAAGGAAGAAAGTGCCGATTTCGACCTCTTCATATTTCTCGGTGTTAAAGCTTGCGTTGACTCCATTCACACTGCAGTTGACGACTTTCTTGCCACCGATACCTTCTGTCATAGCGTAGACAGTATATTTCTTACGCTCAGGGATATCGGCCTTGATGGTCAGGGAGGCTGCTCCCTCGGTCATCTTGACGGCCTTGCCTCCAGAATATTTTGCATCAGACACAATCTCGCTTTTTGTGATCGTGCCGTCTTCGGCCTCAAACCTGAGACCGGTATCTTCTGCTTTGAGCAAAGATGCCTGTGCCAGCAGGAGTAGAGCTAAAGGTAAATATTTCATCGGTAATGAAGTTATTATAGTCGTATTTGCTGGTGCAAAGGTAGTAAAAAAGTATCATGTTTGCAACGGTTCGGAGCGAAGAGGATAATCTATGCAAATCATTGGATAAATGCCAACAATTGATGGGCAAAATTAAAGCGTGCCAGTTTTCTCTGACACGCTATAATTTTAGATTATGTATATAGGATTACTCGAGAGTAACCTTGGTGCAGACAACGTTATCACCGTTGAGGAGGAATGCGCCACCCCAGTTCTGAGATACGAGAGCCTTGTCAAGGATTGCAGGAGTGAGTTCGAGTACTACAGCGCCGTTATTAGCGGCAAGATCCCAGTTGCCCTGATTAACGTCGACGTAGGTGTCACCCCAGTGACCTTCGACAATCTGGAGGTTCCAGTTCTCCTCAGCAGGAGTAATGTAGAAGCAGAGTTTCTGACCAGCCTTAGCACCAGCGTCAACAAGTTCTGCACCGCCATCGCTCAAGATGAATGGCTGGTTGCCCCAGTCGTCAGCTACAGCCTTGCCTTCCCAGAGAACGGTTGGACCAGCAGGTGCTGAACCATCAACCCACTCTTCCTTCACTTGGTAGATTTCAAGGAGCTTGTAGTCCTGACCGGTAAAGAGGAGGTGCTGCTCGTCGAGAAGTGCAAGGAGTGCAGGATCATCCTGGAGATTGATCTCGACATAGTAAGTACCATCTTCTTCCTGCTGGACGAGATCATTGAGACTCTCCATGCCCAAGTAGTTGGTACTCCACCAGCCTGTAGTTACACGGAGGTTGACCCAATCGGCGTTCTTCTCGATGGCGATGCGGAATGGCTGAGTCTTCAAGATCTCCCACTCTTCCTCAGAGAATGCATAAGTCTCTTCTCCACTCTTGTGCGATTCGCTTGCGAAGCGACCCTCGCCAGACCAAGAAGGAGCAGGGATGGTACTGTGCTCACCGTTCTTCCAGAATGTGGTCTTTACGATCTCCATGTGGCCTTCGCCACCGACCCACTGCTGCTCGAGGACATAGATGCCGAGAAGTTTGTAGCCGTCACCAGTGAAGAGGAGGTGCTGCTCGTCAATAGCACCAGCGAGAGCTGCATCCTGAGAAAGGTCAATTTCGATGTAGAGACTACCGTCCTCATTCTCTATGATGTTGTCCTGGAGATTCTCCAAGCCCAAGTAGTTGGTGCTCCACCAGCCAGTAGTTACGCGGATGTTCGACCAATCTGCAGTCTTCTCGATCTCGATACGGAATGGTTGAGTCTTAAGGAGCTCCCACTCTTCCTCAGAGAATGCATAAGTCTCCTCGCCAGAAGTATGAGAAGCACTTGCGAAGCGACCTTCACCAGACCAAGAAGGAGCAGGGATGGTGCTATGTTCGCCATTCTTCCAGAGGTAAGTCTTAATAGTCTCCCAATGGCCTTCCTGACTCTTCTTTGGCTCATAAGCATACTCTGGCATCTTGAAGCTCTGTCCGTCGAAGGTCTTGATAGTACCTGCAAAAACGCCTGTGAAGATATTGTTAGGAACCTTCAAAACCAAACGATTTGGTGCGATGCGAGAGAAGTCTGTCAGTGGAACAGGCAATGGCTCTTCATTCTCATCCAAGAGAACAATCTCATTGACGAAAAGAAGATCCTCACCGTAGATGGTGATTTCATCATAACCAGTGACTTTTTCGCCTTCCTGCAAAGAGAAACCATTAACGACGGTCTTACCAATGGTGAGAGGAAGACGAGACTCTACAGATCCACCATCCTTACCGTGAAGAATAATCTTACCGCCTTCGGTAGGCATACCAGCAGGCGCTACGACGCGAATCATCTCGTTGCTTACACGTTCGAATGTGCTGACCTTGACGCCGCCAGGGAACTCAATCTCTGCCAGGTCGCCAAAACCAGAACCATTGATAGTCATAGGCTGGCCAGCCACAACATGGGTTGGAGCAAAGACCTTGATGCCTAATCCTAAATCAGCTGATCCAAGGTTGTCGTCGTCACTACATGCAATGAATGCAAGTGAGACGAAGAGGCACGCGAGGACCGCCTTCATATATTTTAAAATGTTCTTCATAATTGTTCTTAATTATTGAATTAAATTAGGACATCACCAGCCAGGGTTCTGTGTGAGATTGCCATTCTTCTGAATCTCTGACTGAGGAATAGGGAAGAGGTTGAACTTGTCGTCCCAAGTGCGAACAATGGTAGAACGGGTAAGAACGAGATCACTGCTGATAGAAGCAACCTTGATGTTCTTGAAGTACTGTGCACCCTTCTTCCAACGACGTACATCCCAGAAACGGTGGTTCTCGAATGCAAGCTCAACCAAACGCTCACGCTCATAACGCTCTAACCAAGCATCACCATCCTCTTTGAACTCAGGCATCTTGACGTCTGCACGATTGCGGAGTACATTGATAGCGTCGTTAGCGCTCATAAGTTTTTTCTCATCAATGTTCACTGCATTTTCAGGAATGAATGGCTCGTTTGCTTTATTGTTATTAGCATGGAAAGCAGCCTCTGCAAAGTCAAGGTACATCTCTGCAAGACGGAAAGCAATCCAGGTGTGACGGCGGTTAGTCTGGTTGTCTGCCGTTGTAACACATGCACCATCTACAAACTTCTTGAGATAGTAGCTGGTAGGTGTTGCACCATACTTAGGAGCTGCATTGAAGCCTCCGATGTAGGTCTGCAAGGTCATCTTTTGAGTACCATTGCTTGGCCAGGCATCACCATTCTTAGCTACAGTGAGTTCAAAACGTTTATCAAGGCCCTCATAAGGATCTGCCTCATTGAGATCGATTGAGCCAGGATTGGTCTCACCAAAAGTCTTGCCAGTCTCAATATACTCATACTGGTCAATGAAGCTTTGGGTAGGACAGTTGCCTGACGAACCATTCTCAACACCGATTGGGTAGTTAGCTTTCTCAAATGTATTGCTCTCACCACGGCCGATGCCGAGGATGAACTCAGGATTGTAGAACGCGTCATGACCCCAAAGGCTTGCGTATGGACTGAGCTTGTAACCCCAATCCGATGCATGATCAATGACATACTTGGCAGCCTCTGCTGCTGCTTTCCACTTATTCTTGTCTCCAGTAGGGTTATGCAGAGGAGAAGCAGCATAGAGCAAAGTACGAGCCTTGAGAGCGTATGCAGCGCCACGGGTAGCACGTCCGATCTCAGCACCTACCTCAGTAGTATAGGTGATAGGAAGGTATGGAGCAACAGCATCGAGCTCTGTGACGATGAAATTAACGATCGAATCAGCAGAAGTACGGGTTACGTTGTTTGCCTGACCGTTGGTAAGGGTGGTGGTTACCAGAGGTACGTCACCGTATGCCTTGAAGAGCTCAAAGTAGAAATACGCACGGAGGAAACGGAGCTCGTATGGGAAGTTGTCGAGCTGCTGCTTCCAGATGTCGTAGCTTGAGTTGTGCTCCCACTCTGAGATATCTGCCTGATCGATCTTCTCAAGATAGGTGTGGATATCAGAGATAGCGGTGTAAGACTTTGTCCAGATGTTTGAGTACGGGTTAGCGATACTCCAACCACCATTGACGTAGTTGTTGATAGCACCGTTCTCCAGTGCATACTGAGCCTCGTCAGTAGCACCTGCGAAGAAGTAAGCGCTATTGTTCTCGAACTCGTTATTATAGATTTGAGCATAGACACCCCAAACCAGGCCCTTGATACCGTCGCCGAAGTATTCATAAGTCCACTTCTCATCGCGAGAATTCTCCTCTGAGTACTCGAGGTCTACGCAAGATGAGAAAGCGAGGGCTGTTGGCAATGCGCATGCTAATAACTTATATAATTTCATAATATAAATGCTTTAATATTAGAATGTCAGCGAAAGGCCTAAATTCAAACTCTTCATGACAGGGTAGCCTGTATTAAGGTTCTCAGCATCCATGGAATCGATGCTGCTCCAAGACCAGAGGTTCTGACCCTGAAGGTATACCTTTGCGCCAGAAGCCTTAATATAAGAAACTACAGACTCAGGAAGCTTGTAGTAAACCTCACAGTCGCGAAGCTTCAACCACTTGGCATTGCGATACCAGAGGGTTGAGTTTGGTGTGTTGTTTGCTACGTCTTCAGTTGACAGACGTGGATAGAGAGCGTTGTCGCCAGCTTTGTCCCAGCAGTTCTCCCAATACTCGGTCGAGAGGTTACGGTTGTTTGAAAGAGCTCCCCAGACACCATCGACCCAACGAACGTTCTTCATCTGATTAGCTGAACCCTGGAAGGTGGCATTGATACCGATACCCTTATACTCTGCACCCAGTGAGAATGCATAGTTGAGAGCAGGGAAGCTGGTGCCATAATCCAATGCGATCTCATCATTCTGGTTGATTACACCATCGCCATTGATATCCTTATACTTGATATCGCCTGGCTTGACACGACCGAACTCCTGACGTGGGCTTGCGTCGATGTCTGCCTGATCCTTGAAGAAGCCGATTGCCTCAAGGCCGCGAGCTCCATCAGCACGGTCGCCGATGATTGAGAGGTTAGGATAAGCAGGATTCTCAATCCACTTCTTCACCTCGCTCTTTACACCAGAAATCATAGCAGCTGCATCAATATTCCAGTCCTTGTTGATAGCCTTAGCATAGCGGAGGCCCAACTCGAAACCATAGCTGGCAACCTCACCCTTATCATCGTATGCTGACTGGATACCAACGACTGCAGAGTTGAGCTGGCTAGCGCTTACAAGGATGTTGGTGCGCTGCTGGTAGAAACCATCAAGCGTGACGTCAAGAGCGTTCCAGAGACGGAGGTCAGTACCAAGGTTTGCCTTGTAGGCAGTCTCCTGCTGGAAGTCCTTGGTAGCGAACTGAGTAAGGAATGCACCCCAAGCACTGTTGAACTCATTGCCATACCAGTAGCTGCCGTGACCATTGTTCCAGCGCTCAAGCCAGAGGCCGGCTTCTGGTGTATAGTCAGTGTGCTGGATACCGCCTGAAGCACGGAGCTTACCGTATGTAACTGCGCCATCAGGATTGTTAGCATAAATCCAGCCAAGAGCTACGGTTGGAGAGAACGCCCACTTAGCAGGGTAGCTGCGGTTAGAACCATTAGCTGCGAGAACTACGTCGGCCATCAACTTCTGTGCATGGTCGTAGTGCAGGGCAAGGTTCCAGTTCATACGATTCCAGGTCTGGCTCTGACCATCGCGAACCTCGTACTTGATGTTGTAGTTGGCATTGGCGATGAAGTTGTCTCCGTTCTGGAATTGGGTAGCGTACTTGAAACCTGCATTGAAAGTAGCAATACGCCACTGTGCATCGGTCCAATGGTTGAAGGCAAGCTTGTTGTTGACAACGGTACCCATGACAGTCTCCTGACGAGCGCCGTCAGCATCGTAGTAATTCCAGCCATACTGATAACCCTTGGTACGGGTCTCACGCTCAATTGAAGAGTTGTCGTAAGAACCACCTACATAGAACTGCAAGCCCTTGGTGATGAAGTCAAGATCCTGCTCCAATACCATGTTGGCCCAGATCTGACGCTGGTGACTCTTCTGGAAACCGGTACCCTGGATCTTGGCTACGAGGTTATTGTCTCCATAGGTCTGGCTACCACCCCAGACACCACCTTCTGTATGGATAGGGAAGGCAAGTGCTGGAACTTTATAGAGGTGCCACCATGCATCGTTAGAGCTGATGTTAGGAGCGCCGTTAGTCTCAATGAAGGTGCTAAACATATTTACCTTAGCGCGTGTAGTCTTTGAAATAATGAAGTCTACATTGGCGCGGATATTTGCTTTTGAATACTTCAGCTGCGAATCCCATTCCTTCTGCTTGGTGCCTTTATAAAGACCGTATGCGTTGGTGTAATCGAGCTGAGTATAATACTGAACATTTTCAGTACCACCGTACATTGATACGAATGCATGGTTCTCACTGGCAGTGTTGCCAAATGCCTCATTACGCCAGTTTATGTTTGGATATACGAGCGGATCAGTACCATCCTGGAACTTCTGGAGATCGCTTGCTGAATAGGCAGCGGACTGTCCATCGTTCTGACGAGCAATATTCAAAGCATTAGCATAATCGTATGAGCCAACCATATCAGCCATCTGAGGATCAAACTGGAACTTGTGGCTATAGCCAGCCTTGAAGTGAGACTTGCCGTCGGTAGTACCATGCTTAGTTTTAACAAGGAGTACACCGTTAACGCCTTCATGACCATACAATGCTACAGCCGCAGCATCCTTGAGTACGGTAACGCTCTCAACCTCCTCTACAGAGAGTCGGTCGATAGGGCGCTCGAAGCCGTCGACAAGAATGAGGATGTCATTATAATCACTGTACTGGTCGGTACGTCCTGCCTTTGTCTGTGCACCACGGATATTGAAAGAGGCTCCTCTGCCTTCTTCTCCCTTGAAACCGGTATTCTGGAAAGCATTGAGACCCAAAATTTTGCCATAAAGAGCATCTGCAAGGCTTATGGCCGAGGTGCGCTGTAACTCTTCTGCAGTAATGGTCGATGTGGCAGCCGTGGTAAGAAACTCAGAAGTCTCCATGCCATAGCCAAGATCAACCTTCTGTGCCTGCTTGTCATTGAGACCTACCTGTGCGGTAGCTATCACTGGCATGGAGCAAACGCCCAGAAAACTTAACTTAATTATATTGTTGATATTCATAATATATACGAAGTATTAAATTTACCAACCTGGGTTCTGAGTAAGACCGTAACCCTTCTGGATCTCAAGACGAGATACAGGGTCGAGATACCACTTGTTGGTCCAATAGCCTTCATTCCACCAAACGCGGCCACCGCCCTTAGTAATCTGAACTTTCTCATATTCAAACTTAGGCCATGGTGTTGTGTTATCCCACTGGGTGTCTGAAGCTTCATTGCGTGAACCATCAGCGTTAAGAGCGTAGATGCGGATCTCGTGAAGTGGCTTAGTGAAGAGATCCTGACGCATACGGCGTATCATGTCATAAGTACGGTCACCACACTCTGCACCAATCTCGCAGTTACGCTCACGGAGAATCTCGTTGATCAGGTTCTCCTTGTTGTTCTTAAGATCCAACTCAGGATTCATGTCTTCAAGGTTTCCAAGGCCTACACGACTGCGGACGATATTAACTTGTTTCAAAGCAGCTTCTTTTTCATTGAGTTCAGCAAGAGCCTCTGCATAGATCAGGTAGACCTCAGCCAGACGGATATAAGAAACACCGATAGGCTGGTCATCCATCTTGTCATAGTCGAGGAACCACTTGAACTTACGATAGCCAGAGGCAACATCATCCTGGTTGCCATTCATCTTTGAGTTATTCTTCAATGCACCGTTATACCAGGTGTCGATGTAGTTTTTACCACAATAGTCTCCTACAGTACCAGAAGGGAATGACTCGCGTGGAACGGTCATGGTCTCATAAAGACGAGGGTCACGATCGGCAAAGATGTCAATGCCCTTAGGGTTCTTACCAGCACCATAGATATCACCATACTCAAGATCGAAGTTACGGCCCTTAGAAGTGCCAAAGCACTCCATCAGCTCGTTGGTAGGTACGGCACCACCCTGACGGACACCGTCAAGACAGAAGCCTTGCCAGCCCCAACCCCAGCCACCATCAGACATCAGGTAGCTCATATGAACATCGAAAATCTTCTCATGTCGGTTTTCATTGTTGCGATAACGATATCCATTGCGGAAAGCCATGCGATAACCAGCTTCATCCTGAGTTGCTGGCTGGCAAAGCTGGTAATAGTTACCGTTAATTTGATTCTCTTTAAAGAAATCTTCACAGCATTTGCGGCATTTCTCCCAAAGTGAAGTATCCTTCTTGCCGAACCAAACATGATGAATATCGGTATATTCGGTCTCCTTACCAGACTCATACTGCATGTATGGCTGATCGTTGTTGAAGAGAGGAGATGCAGCATGCATCCAGAGCTTACAACGGAGAGCGTAAGCAGAAGCACGAGTCAGACGGCCTGACCACTGACCTACATTTGAGTCGTCTATGTTCCAAGGGAAGTCATTTTCATACTTGATTGCACATTGCAGGAGCGAATCAATAAATTCAACAGTCTCATAAGCGGTAGAACGGCCACTATCAAAGCCTTCACCTACAGCGTATGCCTTGCGAACGAGGCAGAGACCACCGAAGTTGCGGAATGCATCGAAGTAACGGCTTGCCATAATGGTGAAAGCCTCACCTTTGATGCGGTTACGCTCAGACTCAGACATTTCAGACTCAGGAAGCTGATCAATGTTATCAATGATAAGCCAGCACTTACGGATGCAATCGTAAACCGAAACTCGTCCGTCACCATCTGGATTGCCCGTCTTATATGCAAATTTGCCTTGATAGTTACCATTTGGGTTGTCCTGGCTATCCTCAGTGAAAAGGCCAGTGTAGTAGGTCTGGTAAGGACCACCCCAAGTACAGTAGCAATAGTAAGAGTCAGAAAGTGCATCGATGGACGTACCATTCATCATGTTGCCTTTCTTGTATGTGCTATAAAGCTGTCCGTAGGCACTCCAGAGGAAGTTGCGCGTATACTCAGCCTTTGAGAAGACAGAGTCAGCGTTGACATCTACGCCTGGAGCCTTTTCAAGGAAGCTATCTCCGACATTGAACTCATCGACGCATGCAGTAGCAATAGCAGAGCCGACGATGAATGCCACAATATATCTTAATTGTTTCATATTTTCCTTATTAAATTAGAAGTTGACTTTCACACCGAAGTTGAATACACGGGTCATTGGGTAACGGATACCCAAGTCAAGACCTGAGCCTGGTGCCTCAGGGTCATTACCCTTGAAGTCTGCAAATGTGAGGACATTCTGACCTGTTGCATAGAGGCGTACAGAGTTGAAAAGTGGAATCCACTTTGGCTTCATGAAGGTGTAGCCAATCTCAATGTTCTTCAGACGTGCATACTTGGAATCAACTACCCATGCGCGTGATTCGCGAGTATTGTGAGTAGAGTGTGTGAACGAAATACGTGGCAGAATAGCATCCTGGTTGTCCTCAGTCCAAGAGTTGTCGGCAACCCACTTGGTAAGTGCTGAAGAACCGGTAGAACCGAAGGCTGGCTTGAAGTATGAACCCAGACTCTGGCTGACGTGATCGGCAGCGATCCAGAGCATAGAGAAGTCAAAACCCTTGTACTGTAAAGACAGGTTGAGTGAATAGTTCAACTCAGGAATATCTGTGTAGCCTAATGGCTTCTGGTCGTAGTTGTCGATCTGGCCATCACCGTTGATATCAACATAGACAGCATCACCATACTTGAGTTCGACGTTCTGTTCTGGCATTGGTACACCGTATGTCTCCATATAATGCTGCTTGGTATCTTTGTTATAATACTCGAAGAGGTCGTATGCGAAACGCTGATTTACAGGAAGACCTGTTTTTGCGAGATAATCATACATTGGCTTAACCTCAAGCATCTCGACAACCTCATTGCGAGCGTAAGTTACGCTTGGAGCAATTGTGTAGAGGAAGTTGCTGCCGATCTTGTCAGTCCAGCGGAGAGAGACCTCATAACCATGGTTCTTTACCTTACCCTCGTTAACCATGCTTGCTGGCAAACTGGTTACCGCTGGGAGCAATGCAGAGTTTGAGACGAGAATGTCCTTACGGTTCTCCCAGAAGAGATCGACGTTCACGTTCAATCGGTCCTTCAAGAAGGTAGCATCAAAACCTACGTTGATCTTCTGAGCAGTCTCCCAAGTTACATCAGGATTACCTGCAGACAACTCCTTAACGCCCTGGAGCCAGTTCTTGGAACCGGTACCGAAGTTGGTTGTTCCGTTCAATGGATTTTCTGTACCATTAGAAGGGTTGGTATAGAAGCCCCATGCACCAGGGAGGTACATGAATCGCTTGCCATTGGTATTGTCGTTACCGACCATACCCCATGAACCACGGAGCTTTACGTAGCTGATGTAATCCTTAACAGGCTCCCACCACTTCTCGTTCGATGGAATCCAACCTGCAGAGAATGAAGGGAAGGTGCCGTAGCGTTTGCCGGGAGCAAAGTTCTCAGATCCGTTGTAGCCGATGTTGAAGTCGAGCATATACTTACTTGCGTAGTCGTAAGTTACACGACCTACAAGACCGATGTATCCCTTTGGAATTGAAGAATAGAGTCCGTCAGAATCCCAAGGATAGTAAGTCTTAGACTGGTTGTAGAGGGCAAGGGCACCGATGTTGTGGTTGCCGAACTTGCGATTGTAGTTGAAGCTTGCCTCAGCATACCAGTTGCGGCTTCCCCACTTGCTCTCGTTGTAAGGGGTTGGCCAGGTGATGTTCTCCTTGCGCAGAACCTCCTTGCCATTTGAGTCGAGAGTTGCTACATATTGAAGACCAGTACCGAAACCGTTCTCACGAGCCTTACGCTGGGTATATTCAGAGTTATAAGAAGCCTTTACCTTGAAGTCGAGACCCTTGGTGAGCCAGCCCATGTCGAGCTTGTACTGGATATCGAAGTTTACGGCGTTGGTGCTCTCGAGGGTTGAACCCAACATATAGTATCGAGAGAGTGCATCACCATCATACACACCGACAATAGCCTCATCAGAGATGATGTGGCGACCCTCTGAGTCAATACCGGCACCAGAGTATGGAATGCAGCTCAGATATCGGAAGAGCTGACCCTCACCACCGCCCATGGTAGTACGGTTCTGTACACGACCACCGAGGGTAATAGCAATCTGGCTGTACTTCGATACATTGATATCGAGGTTCGCACGATAGTTGTAACGGTTGAAGCTGAAGGTCTCGTCCTTATTGTCAGAGAAGGTCTTGAACAAAGAGTTCTGATTGAAGAAACCTGCAGATACGAAGTAGCGCATCTTCTCAGTACCACCATTTACGTTTACGTTGACCTGCTCCTGCCATGCTGCATCTTTCATGAGGTAATCGATCCAGTCCATGTTAGGGAAGGTCTGTGGCATATCTCCTGTACGGAAGTGCTCCACTACGTCCTGTGAGAAACGGAGCTTCAAACTCTCATATGGAGTATAGTCACTAATAAAGGTAGAACCAGGCCACTGGCTCATAGGGAGACCATCGGTGATGGTGGCATAGTTGTTCAGACGAGCGTGAGTATAAGAATCAACGAATTCGACGAACTTTGAAATCTCCTGAATGGCAGCTGAAGCGGTAACGCTTACCGTTGGCTTACCTACCTCACCACGCTTGGTGGTAACGAGGATGACACCGTTAGCACCACGTACACCGAATACAGCAGTAGCAGATGCATCCTTCAAGATAGAGATGTCAGCAACCTCATTAGGGTCAATCTGGTTGAATGAACGCTCTACACCGTCGACGAGGACGAGAGGCTCTGCACTGTTCAGAGAGCCTACACCACGGATTCGGATGCTAGGGCTGTCATCACCAGGCATACCAGAAGGCTGCATGGTCTGTACACCAGGGAGCTTACCCTGCAGGGAGTTGCCAAGGTTGGCAACAGGAGACTTCAAAAGTTCTCTTGAGCCTACGTTGGCTACCGCACCTGTCATGGTCACCTTCTTCTGGGTACCATAACCTACAACGACAACCTCTTCGAGGATCTCATCGTCGTTGTTAAGGGTTACATTCACTTTCTTACGTCCGTTGAGCTTGACCTCTTGGGTCTCCAAACCAACGTAAGAGAAAATCAACGTGGCATTGGCGTTGGCGACTTTGATTGAGTAGTTACCATCAATGTCTGTAACCGTACCATTGGTCTGGTTACCTTTTTCACGGATGGTAGCTCCGATGACTGGTTCACCAGAGCTCTCAGTCACAACACCTGTCACGGTCACCTGAGCAAATACTGTAGCGGACAGCATCATAAGGATAGTCAGCAACATTGCTCGCATGTCAAATGATTTTGTCATGGCGTTTGTGTGTTTAGTTTATAATAGTAGTGGAAAAATTGTTTCTAATGTGTGATTATTCCTGGATTTTATTTGCTCATCTCTGCATCAATCCAGCCGGTCAGTGCTACGAGATAAGCGTTCCAGTTGATAGCGATCTCGTTGCTGGCGTAACTGTTCTGATTGTCGAGGTAAGACTCGTCAGGATGATTTGAAGGATACTCGGCCTGTACGGTTGCAATGTCCTGCTGACCGTGGTTAGGGCCTCCTGAGAGGAAGCCTGGCAGAGGAGCCTCGATGCCATCTGCCGCAGAGATGCGCTGATGAGGATGCATAACTGGCTTGGTGCCGAAACCTGTGACGAAGCAATAGCCGACAGCGTTGCGGCCCAGCATATAGTCAACGTTCTGGAGAGCACCCTGGAGATACTTCTCGTCGCCAGTTACCTTATAAGCATACATGAGACAGAGACCCATACCTGCACAACCTTCTGGGATACTTGCCCAGTGGAAGTCTTCAGTCACATTGCCAAATGGACTCTGGAAGCAAGAGGTGGCAGTTGTAGCAAGCTGCTTGTCTGCATAGGCAATGAGGCTTGGAGTCAGCAGTTCCATCATCTCATTGTTGCCTGCATTGATCCACTCGAAGGTGCCGAGCCCGCCGAGGTTACCCCATACTGGCAGGACGAACTCCTTAGGAGCGTAAGCCTTGGCGTCCTTGAGATAGACCTCCTTGCCAGTGGTCAGATAAAGCTCGGTAGCTGCCCAGAAGAACTCGTCAGTAGGATCCTCGTCGTCGTAAGTGCCGGTGAAGACCTTTGGCTCGAACTTCTCGTTCATCTCGTTCTGACGATACATGACAGTAGGATTCTTGAAGGCCCACTGATAGGCTTTTTCTGCAGCCTCGATAGCCTTAGGAGTCCAGTCTGCATAATCTGGCATGTCCATAAATACTCGTGCTGACTGAGCCAGAGTTGCTGCAAAGTCGAGCGATGCACAGGTAGACTTCTGTACGACATAACGTGGCTGCTTGGCCTCAACAGGTATGATGAAAGGTTCGAAGCTTGGCGTGGTCAGCTTGTGATAGACACCGCCATCGGTAGGATCCTGCATGGTGATCATCCACTTGAGGTTGTACATGATCTCGTCGAGGAAGTCGGCTGTCATGTTCTGGCTCTCAGGGATGTTGAGGTTCCATGCATTGAAATATTCTGGAGCCTGAGCATATACGTCGAGCATAGCACCGATGGTGAAGCCAGAGTTGACGATATACTTATTGAAGTCGCCAGCGTCATACCAACCGTATGGTGAAGAAATCACGGTGTCGGCAGGACGTTTCTTTGTAGCCGCGCTCGCGTGTATGTATACTAATGTGTCAGGATGTGCAGCAGGACGTGCATAGACGCCGGCATATTGTTCCTCGATAGGCATACCTGTACGCTGCAGGTAGAAAGCTTTCATGCCAGCCTTAGCCACTTCTTCGACCGCGTGGTCAGCAATGATGACCTGCTGGGTGTATGGTCCTGCATGGAGGGTATAAGTACCTGGAGTAGTGACGCTACTGAAGTCGACGATGGTACGGGTCTTGCCTGACCATGGGCTGACACCCTGACGGGTAGCTTGTCCCTCCCATACGGTCTTTCCTTTAGCGTCGGTCAATGTATATTTATCTGCTACGCCTTCCTGCTCGATAGCAGCAGTCTTCTCGGCGTTAGGATAATAGCCAACCTGGTTGACCAAGATTGGCTGACCTTCTGGTGCTTCTTTCTCTTGGCAGGAAGTGAGAGCTGCAAGGATCACACCTGCAAAAAGGATTGATTTTCTCATTGGTTGTGTGTATTGGATTTGGTAATATAAAGATACGAGCATAAGAACAAAAGTCCCAAGGGGAGAGGCTTTTGCTCTTATGCATTATATAAATTATTACATGATAACTTCTACGAGGTGCTTACCAGGAGCAGCCTTCACGATGTTGCCTTCAACAGCAACTCCATCGACGGTCATGCTCTTAACTCCCTTCTGTGCACCGCTGAGGTTCTTGACAGTGATGTCATACTCAACGCCACGGAGCACGCGCTTGACATTATATTCCTTGATGTCTGCTGGCAGACAAGGATCAACCATGATGCCATCGTAGGTTGGTTTGATGCCGAGAAGGTACTGGCTGACGGTGAGCCACATCCATGCAGCGGTACCAGTTAGCCATGAGTTCTTACCCTCACCTGGCTTAGCTGCATCCTTACCTGCTACCATCTGGCAGTTGACGTATGGCTCGACCTTGTGGAGCTTCTGATCCTTGAGCCACATTGGAGAGATCTTGCGGAAGAGCTCCCATGCATCCTCGCCACGGCCGGCAACGGTCTCACCGATGATGACCCATGGGGTGTTGTGGCAGAAGATACCTGCATTCTCCTTATAACCTGCAGGATAAGAAGAGATCTCACCCATCTCCACATGATAAGTGGTGTATGCAGGATTGTTGAGTACCATACCATGCTCGCAGTCGAGGTACTTCTTACAAGAGTCGATGGCCTTGTCGACCATACCTTCCTCAAGACCGATGCCAGCCATGGTACAGAAGCCCTGGCTCTCGATGAAGATCTTGCCTTCCTCGCACTCGTTCGAACCGATCTTGTTGCCATAGAAGTCGTATGCACGGAGATACCACTCGCCGTCCCAGCCATGCTTCTTAACTGCCTCGACCATTGAGTCGATGCACTTCTGAGCACGTGCAGCCTCGTCTTCCTTGCCGATCTGCTTACAGAGCTCGACGTAATCCTTACCAGTTACGACAAAGAGACCTGCGATCATCAGAGACTCAGCCTTAGAACCAACTGAGTTGTTCTCGGTGGTCTGGAAGCTCTCGTTTGGATCCCAAGAGAAACAGTTGAGGTTCAAGCAGTCATTCCAGTCTGCGCGGCCGATGAGTGGCAACATGTGAGGACCGAGGTTCTCAACGACGTGGTTGAACGAAATCTTGAGGTGCTCGAAGAGTGAAACCTCTGAACCGACCTTGTTATCGAATGGAACTGGCTCGTCAAGGATCGAGAAGTCGCCAGTCTCCTTGATATAAGCTACGGTACCGAAGATGAGCCAGCATGGGTCATCGTTGAAGCCGCCGCCGATGTCATTGTTGCCATGCTTGGTGAGTGGCTGGTACTGGTGGTAGCAACCACCGTCAGGGAACTGGGTAGAAGCGATATCGATGATACGCTCACGAGCACGAGAAGGTACCTGATGTACGAAACCTACGAGGTCCTGGTTAGAGTCACGGAAGCCCATGCCACGGCCTACACCGCTCTCGAAGAATGAAGCAGAGCGAGAGAAGTTGAAGGTGATCATACACTGATACTGGCTCCAGATGTTGACCATGCGGTTGAGCTTCTCGTCGCTTGACTTAACGACATACTTGTCGAGTAATGCATCCCACATGAGAGCAAGCTCACGGAAAGCAGCGTCTACTGACTCGACGGTAGCGAACTTTTCGATACAAGCCTTAGCCTTGGTCTTATTGACGAAGGTTACGTCGCTGTCCTGTGAGGTAACGAGTTCGCCTGACTGCTTACGAGCGAGGTCCTCCTTGCAGAATTTCTCTTCCTGCTTGTTCTCTACATAGCCGAGGATGAAGATATAGTCCTTGCTCTCACCTGGTGCGAGAGTAACCTCTACGTAGTGAGACGCAATAGGAGACCACCCGTGTGCCAAAGAGTTAGATGGCTTGCCTGCCATGACACACTGAGGATCTGCGAACTCATTGTAGAGACCTATGAATGACTCACGGTCGGTATCATAGCCATCAGCTGTTGCATTTGCCAAAGCATAGTATGCATAGTGGTCACGACGCTCCTTATACTCGGTCTTGTGATAGATGACGGTCTTGTTATCAGCCTTGTCGATCTCTACCTCGCCGGTCGACCAGTTACGCTGGAAGTTCTCCATGTCGGTAGCAGCGTTCCAGAGACACCACTCAGCGAAAGAGAAGAGCTTGATGGTTTTGGTCTCAGCAGTCTCGTTGGTCAAAGTGACCTTCTGCACCTCTGCCCAAGTCTTGAGAGGAACGAAGTAGAGGACGCTGGCCTGGATGCCGTTCTTCTTGCCAGTGATGCGAGTATAGTTCATGCCATGACGGCACTCGTAGAAGTCGAGTGGAGTCTTGCATGGCTTCCAACCTGGATTCCAGACGGTGCCATTGTCATTGATGTAGAAATAGCGGCCACCATTGTCCATTGGCACACCGTTGTAGCGATAACGGGTGATGCGACGGAACTTGGCGTCCTTGTAGAAATTGTAACCACCAGCGGTGTTACTGATCAAGCCAAAGAAATCCTCATTGCCAAGGTAGTTGATCCAAGGGAATGGGGTTGCAGGATTGGTGATGACAAACTCGCGGTTCGCATCATCAAAATGACCAAAAATCTGTGATTCCATTATTCTTAGTGTTTTTAGTGAATTATCTTTGATAAGGATGTTGTGGTATCAGGTGCAAAGATACTCAAAAAAACAAAATAATGGATAAAATTAATTAATTAATAAATGGAAATGTTATTATAATATCAATAATAGTCAAAAAAATATCTGTGATTTATTGGAAAATCTCCGCTGGAACCTGCTCTAATAGCGTTTTTATGTCTTTCTGGCCGAAGGACATTGATTGTGTGGAGAGGTCTGGAATGTTGTACGAACGAAGGTTCCAATCATCCATTTCTGGGTCTTTTTGAGGCAATGTCAGTGGCTTGCTGAGGCAAACCTTATTGTACTCTTTTCCAATATGCATAAAATGAACTCTTCCATATTGGCCATCGGCTCGCTTAGAGGCAAAAGCAAGCCACTTCCCGTTGTGACTCCAGGTGTGGTAAGTTCCATTCTCCTGAGAGTTGATAAGGGTCGTATTTGCTTCAGATTGATCCGTGTCATTCAGTGGAATAAAACAGAGCTTGGCTTCTTGATGCCAGATCGGGAAAGTGCCATGATCAGAGAGGGTAAAACAAAGGTGTTTTCCATCGGCAGAACACTTCGGATAATTGACAGATCCCCCTTCAATACGAGCGTTATAAATCGTATCAATCTCGGTGCCAAACGTGCCGTCTTCTGGATTAAAACCGATGCGACAAAGAGAATAATGTAACTCTTTGACATGATCCTGCAAGTCTCGTGCAGTAGGAATCGTATCGCCGCAAGGATTCGGTGCAGAACAGAAGTAGATGGAGCGTCCATCTGCAGAGAAACAAGGGAAGGTTTCATAACTGCTAGGCGTGTCGTTAGCCACCGAAGGGAAGAGCATCCGGTTGTGATCAAAATCTGCGACACATAGATCTGACATCGTGTCGTAAACCTCTAATCTTCGGCTCTTCATGGTGTGAAAGGCCGGTATGATTACATTGCCAGAAAACACTGCATACTGACCCGAAGGATGCCAGTCACCATAAACGGTTCCGCTCTTCATTTCTGGTGTTTTGAGCGTCACTTTGCGCAGTTTCCCGTCTAGGTTCAGGATGGTTCCTCCTTTCTCTCCACGGAGATGGAAGAAACTATATTGCCCCTTGTCACCACCATGAGTATGGCAGTTTATGCATCGGTTGCCAAGCTCATTTCCATCAGCCAGAAGACGTGTCTCAAAGTTCTCGATACAGCGCTCTTCGATACATACTTTGTCCCAGACTTCATACCCTGGTTCGATGAGGCGATAGGTGATAAAAGAGTCGATACTATCGGCCGAAATATGCCACTTGAACGAAGGAAACTGCCACCACTGGCCGTCCTTCTCCGCGCTGATGGTCACGACAACACTATCGTTCAGATTCTGACTGATAATCTGCTGCCAGATGTCCTTCTGGAAGACCAGTTTATTTCCTCTACATGTCTGTTCTACTGTATTATTATCTTTTCCATCAACGTGCAGGTTTACAGCTGAATAATCTCCTCGCAAAAGGAAGTTGAGAGGCGCGATATTGCAGGGTATCGTGACGTCTTGATAGTCGGGATACATAACAAACGGACTCTCTGCCATTCTGACGTCATGAGGAGTAGGGACGCAGGCTGTCAGCAGGAGTAGAAATAGGTATGTAATGACGTTTTTCATTCTTTTTTGTTTCCTTTCGTGGCGAATTTCATATAATACCAGTACGTGTTTCCGAAGCGCGCTTTAAGCATCTGCGGATTCCCTTTCGACTGCTCAAAAATGCTATTGAATTCCTGAAAATCCTGGTAAGTCGAGTTCTGCACATAGTCGTGCCAACGGTCTCGCATCTCAGGTCGTGAAGCCATGACGATGAGCATGGCTTCCTCAATTGTCCTGTCTGCCGTATGATTACCATAACGCTCAAAATCGTCGGCAAAAGAAATCATGTCCTTGGTCAATAGATCGTAGGCAAGGAGGTATTGCATGGCACGGAGATTATTCGGGTGGCAGTCGAGCAGATTACGCAAAGAGCGCTGTGTCTGATTCGCCAGACGCAACGTGTCGGAGGTAGATTGCATTTCTGTTTGATAATTCTGAGATTGAGCCTGTTGTATGTGCATTTCTGCCCATTGGCGATGAGGAATCGTCTGCTGTAACAGACGCAGATACTTCATGGCTGCAGGCTGGTCTCCTTTGGCTAGATTTATTTCAGCCAGACGTCGCAAATTACGGGTTCCAGTGTGACGAGGAGAGAAGATCATACCGAGCAAGGTGGCATGTTCGGCCATCGTGAGATCTCTCACGGCCCACCAGGCTTCTCCAGCGGCAGAAAACAGAAAATAGTTCCCTGATTCGTTCACAGGAAGGAATAGGCCTTCGTCAATGTTCTGATGATGGTCGAACAGATTTTCGGTCAATGCATTACGCATGGCCAGTGACAGATTGCGATAGTAGATTTCAGTGTTGTAAGGCAGATTCTCCTCCGTCAGTTCTTCTACCTTATTCCAATGTCCATACGATGCTTCTACGTCCAGTGCCATCTGGTGCTCGAGTATCATATCCGGCTTACCATAAAGCTTGGTATTTGGCAGATGGCTCATATCAAAAAGAATGCCGCCTAAGGTGATGCAACCAACCAGCAGTCCTAATTTCCACTCTCTTGTTTTTGCTAACAATGCCAATCTGATCAGCAACAGCCATCCCAGCACTTGTATGGTTGCAGACAATGGATATTCTGGCAGACACTCTCTGCTACCCTCCCACAAAAAGCAGACGATAGCCACAGCATAAGCAAGATACAGACACCATCTTTTGTCCGAAAACTCCCTGACTATCTGAAAAGCCAGTACTCCGATCAACGTCAGCAAGGTAGCCACAATAGCAGGACCTGCCACCAGATAATAGAAGAACTGCTGCAGGAAATCTCCGATCAGCCGAGCCAGGAAGCCTCGTTGTAATAAAGGATATTGTTGTGCAATATAATCGAAACTATTCAGGAAGAGCATCGTCTGTTCGCGATGCTGCAGATGATAGGGATAGAAGCACTGGAAAAATACAAATGCAACGACGGCTCCGAGTAGAGTCATCGCCCATCCGATGTATGTTGATAGAGAGCTTTTCTGTCGCATTCTGTGTTGATTAGTGGTGCGAAGATACTGCTTTTCTGGTAAATTGCCAAAAAATTATTCTATTTTTTGTTTTTGTTGCGGTTTTTCAGTATCTTTGCGTCCGAAATTCAAGAAGATACAAACTAATGAAGCGTATTCTATCCTTACAGAATCTTTTGTCATTGGTGTTTGCCATTGGCATTACTTGTTTCTTTGCACTACTATACCCCCACCATTTGCATTTCCAGGAGCAGTTCCAGCTCTTTCAGTTTGACTGGAATTATGCGCATGACCTCATCTCTGTGCCAGGAGGCCTGGCAGAATGGCTGGGTCGTTTCTGCGTGCAGTTCTTCCTTTTTGCCTGGGCAGGAGCACCTATTATAGCGCTTACGCTGACTGCTGTACAACGACTTACGGCAACGCTGTTCAACGACAAGCACCTCTACGGTCTCAGCTTCATTCCAGCTGTCATGCTGCTGTTTTTCGTTTTTGACGAGAATGCTAAGTTCGGATCTGTATGGGCGGTGCTGCTATCACTGTTGTTTTTCAGTGTCCTGGAAAAGATTCGTCCTCTTTGGCTTCAGCTTACCTTGTTCTTTCTTTGTTTAGTGCCAGTATATTGGGCAGCAGGACCTGTTTCAGTCGTCTTTGTCCTGCTTTCGCTTTTCAAACTGCTTCCTGCATTGCACAAGCAGAAAGATATGCTTTGGTGTGTCGCCGTGGCTGTCATAGCTCTGATATTTGTCGGAGCAATACCTGCAGCTGCGCATCATTTTGTCAACTATGAGCTGATGCGTTTTTATTATGGTATTCATTATCATAATGCTTGGATGGACGTACCTATACTTTTCTGGCCAACAGCTTGGATTCTTGCTTTCTTGCCTCTCGCTAATCTGCTGGTTCGAAAGCCTTTGTCTGGAACAGCTTCAAAGATTTGTTCCTTATCTATCTATACCGCTGTCGTCGTCCTGATCTGCTCGCTCTTTCATGTCTATTATAATCCAGGCCATGAGAAGGTCATGAAATATGACTTTATGGCACGCTTCCAGCAATGGAACCGAATCTTACTTACGGCCAAAGAAGAGATTCCTCAGAATCCTATTTCGGTTACTGCTTTGAATCTGGCTTTAGGAATGCGTGGACAGATGTCTGAGCACATGTTTGAGTATCGACAGAATGGACTTTCAGGCCTGTTGCCAGGATTTGTTCGCGACCCAGTCAGTCCACTAGTTACCTCAGAGGCGTATTATCAGCTGGGCATGATCAATACTGCTCAGCGTCATGTCTTTGAAGCTCAGGAGGCCATCCCAAGTTATCAGAAGAGTGCACGCTGCTATAAGCGATTAGCTCAGACAAACCTGATCATGGGTAATTATAAGGTGTCGCGCAAATATCTTGAGGTGCTGCAGAAAACCTTATTTTATCGCACGTGGGCCAATGAGACAATGGCTCTGCTCGGCGATGAAGAGGCGATCAACCGCCATCCGGAGTATGGCAGATTGCGAAGCTATGTGGTAAAAGACAATTATTTCTTCAGCGAACGGGAGATTTCCGAGATGCTGGGCCAGCAGCTTATGGCCAACCCTCACAACCGCCTGGCCTTTGAATACCTGCAAGCTTCATATCTCCTTACTGGCAATTTAGAGAATTTCACGGCTTGCCTAGAATTTGGAGAGGAACTGGGTATCACCATCCTGCCAAAGCACTTCCAGGAAGCATGTATCCTCAGGTGGAGCCATGACCATGGCCCGAATGATCCAGCTCCATCCTTTATTATGCCAGCATACGTGCAAGGCATGAACCAGTACTACTCCGTGGCGGGAAAACCTGGTGTTTCTGACGCGGCTCTTGCTCGCCAGTTCGGTCGTACTTACTGGCATTATTTCTTCTCAAATATCAGAACTGTCAAATGATACAGCGTTCATTCTTTCTAATTCTCAGCGCTTTCCTGTTGCTCGCTGCTGCCTGCACAGAATCTGTCAGCAATGCGAAGCAGGAACAGGAGACCCCGGATATCTTCCCTGATTATGTCGGGGTTACCATCCCTTCGGTCATTGCTCCGCTCAACTTCTGTATGTCAGATGAAACCGCCTTGCTTGTCGATGCGGTGATTACTGACGATAAAGGGCATCAGTTGCATGGTCAAGGCAAGGAGACCACCGACTTTGACCTAGATGACTGGCACCAGTTGCTGGCCGATAATGAAGGTGGCACGCTGACAGTCACAGTGTCTGCCAAGTTGAGCGATGGTTGGCACACCTATCAGCCATTTAATATTAATGTCAGCAACGACCAGATAGATTATGGTGTGGCTTATCGTAAGCTTGAGCCAGGCTACGAGGTCTATAGCAAGATGGGCATCTATGAACGCAACCTTTCGACCTTCGAAGAGACTCCACTGCTCGAGAATACTCAATTCCAAGGTTGCGTCAACTGCCACAGCTTCAACCGTGGCAATCCCACTGACATGAGCCTGCACATCCGAGGAGAGCATGGAGCTACAATTTTGTGCCTCAATGGTCACATGGAGGCTTATAACACGGCCACCAAGGAGACGCTCGGCTCGTGTGTCTATCCTTATTGGCATCCAGAGGGCCGATACATCGCTTATAGTACCAACAACACACGTCAGGTTTTCCACATCCGTGACGCGAATCGCATCGAGGTGTTTGACGGTGCTTCAGATGTCTTAGTATATGACACTAAGACCAACGAGCTGATTACCACACCTATTCTGGCTGTTGACTCTGTCATGGAAACTTTCCCGTCTTTCTCTGCTGATGGTAAGACCTTGTATTTCTGCCAGGCAACGAGATTGCCAGAAGATGATTTTGATTACACCAAATTTCACTACAACCTCTGCAAGATCGCTTTCAATCCAGAGGACGGAACCTTCGGCAACAAGATCGATACTTTGCTCTTTGCAGAGGGGCTTAATCGCACAGCTACCATGCCTCGTCCGTCATACGATGGTCGTTATCTGATGTTTACGATGGCCGACTATGGCCAGTTCCCGATCTGGCACCATGAGGCAGACCTTTATATGGTTCCGACCGAAGATCTCTCCGCACCTATCGATAGTGTAGAGCAATATAAGATGAAGGTGGTCAATACCGACGACACCGAGAGCTTCCACAACTGGAGCTCGAATAGCCGCTGGATGGTCTTCTCCAGTCGTCGCATCGATGGTCTTTTCACCCGTCTTTATTTCGCACATATCGATGAGAACGGACAGGAAACCAAGCCTTTCCTATTGCCACAAAAGAATCCACGTCGTTACTATAACGAGCTCTTTATGAGCTATAATGTGCCTGATTTCATCACCGCTCCTGTCAACTTTGACAACTTGCGTGCAGAGGAGATCATTGCAGCTCCAGAGCGCAAGCAGATGGGGGTTAGAAAGTTATAAAGGATAAAGGAAAAGGTAAAAATAGATGAATGAATAAGGAAAAGGGAAAATAATGATTATGAAAAGCTTACACATCATGGCCACCGCTCTATTGGCTGCATCCTCATTGGCTGCTGTATGCAGTTGTACTTCAAAAAAAACTGACATTTCAGAAAATATCACACCAGGCAACTTCGTCATCGAAGGTACTCTTCCTGCTGATCGCTATGACAGCGCCTGCCTCTATCTCGTACCAATGCAGGGACCTCATCCACGTCCTGTCGATTCGGTCTTTATTACAGCCGACGGCAAGTTCCGCTTCGAAGGCAACGTTGAGCAGATGGCCGCGCTCCGCCTCAGCATGCGTCAGCGCTATGGGATTCAGGATCTCCTCGTCTGCACCGAGCCAGGTCTCACCCGTGTGGTGCTCGATAGTGTCAGCTCCTGCATAGAGGGTACTCCTCAGAACATGATTCTCCAGCAATGGAAAGATCGTATGCAGCAATACAGCGTCGACAATGCCAAGCTGAGGCAGCTCAGTAAGGCGGGAGCTCCTGACGAAGTCATCAGTCACTATTCCGATTCTATCCGTGAAGCCATGGGCAATGACCTCTACGATATGCTCATGAGCCAAGGGCGACAGACCGTTACGGTCTTCATCAACAAGATGCGCAATGGCAAGATCGATAGCACTCGTGTCGCTGAGCTGGACGAATTGCTTAAAGATACCATCGACTGGAGCCTGCCACAGCCAGGATTCCACAAGTAAATTATACAAAAATGGACGTCTTGAAAGGACGTCCATTCTTGTTTATTATCTGATGGTGACAGGGATCTTTTTGTCTCCAAAGCTCTCCTCATAGGCTCCGTGCACATCGAAATCGACTTTATCGCAGGTGAAGTCTGGCACGTTGTAGCTATAGATGGAGTTGTGATAGTATTGCCAAGGATTCTTCTGAGGCAGCAGGAAAGGCTTCGAGGCGCATCCCTGATCATCAACACAAGTCAAGTAGAGAAGGCTGTAGAGGCCATCCTCACGGCGAGAAGAGAAGACGATCCAGCGACTGTCGCTGCTCCAGTTGTGATAACTCTCGGTCTCATCGGAATTGGCCCCCTCCAAGGCGTGACGCTCTCCAGTGCTAAGGTTGAGCATCCAGAGATCACTCTCCTTATGGTCAATCGGGAAGTTGCCAAAGTCTGACCAGCAGTAAAGCAACCACTTACCGTCGTATGAAGGACGAGGAAGGGTGACGCAATGACCCTCAGCAGCAGCGTTGATCAGCGTGTCGAGGCGATTGCCGAATGTCCCGTCCTCCTCATTAAAGGCAATGGAGCAGAGATTATACTGCACAGAATCAGCGTAAGTAGGAACCGAGAAAGCGTGTGACGCGCAGAAGTAGAGCGTCTTGCCATCCACAGAGAAGGCCGGGTAGGTCTCATAGACATCCTTGGTTCGCTCGATGAGTGGAGAGCGGAGGATTTCCTTTGTGCGGACATCGAGAACTATGACATCAGAAGCGTCATCAAAGACCTCGATGAGGCGTTCTTTACCCGTCCAGAAAAGCTGGTGGATGTGGTTGAGAGAATAGGCGCAATAGTTGCCAGAAGGGTGCCAGTAAGGATAGACACACTTCGAGAGCGTAGAGTCATGGTCACTCTTGAGCCACTCACGGGCAATCGGCTTGCCATTAGCTCTGCCATTGGCTGCAGGATCACCTTCGGCAACCTCGCGCTGCACGAGCGTAGCACCATGTTTGCCACGAAGCTGGAAGGTAAACTGAGCGGGATTGGTACGGTTGGCTGTATGGCAGCTCATGCACTGACCCGGAATCGACTGAGACTCGATGATGGCCTCCTCGTCCCACGAATGAATGTCGCGCTGGAAGTTTCCGATGTGGCTATACGTCTCATAGCCAGGCGCAATCTTGCGATAGGTCAAGCCATAATCTTCTAACTTATATTCTGATACCTGAACCTTGAAGTCCTTGTACTGAATCCACTTTCCGTCTTTCTTTACGCTCACGGTGAAAGTCAGCTTTCCTCCTTGATTCCTCTCGGTGAGTTCTTTCCATTCGTCAATATCAAAGTCTGCATAGTCACCATTAGCGATGATCTCGCCGCCTTTGCTGCCACGGACGACAACGTCCACCACGTCCACATCTGCTTCTTTGCGAAGCTCGCCTTCGGCCATGACGTTGAAATTGAGAGGAGCCAGGCCTGCAGGGATGGTCACGTCGATATAATCCGGATAGATGTTTGGCAACTGATCGAGACACAAAGCATCTTTCGGACGATCGGTGCAAGCCGTGGTCATCATGACGGCTGCTACCATACACATTATATATAATATATAGCGTTTCATGAGTTTGTGTATTAGTATGAAGCTCCTGTTACAGCATCTGTAGAGTTGGCATGTGCTTTCATATATTCCACGTATTGCTGATAACCGTGAGGGAAAGGATCCTGGCCTTCACGCGGCTGTTGAGGCAGGTTGGCTACGAAGCTGCGGGTGTCACCAGTCAGCAGGAGAGAGGCCATAAAGTAGTCGAAAGCAAGTTGATTCTCCTGATTGTGAAGCACGAGCTGACCGAGCATCTTTGGCATCTCAGGATAGTAGTAGAGGAAGTCGTTGGTGAGGCGGTTCTGGAGTTTTTTATTCCATACAGGGAAGCCTTTGACCTTGTCATCATTGTAGAGATAGGTTTCGGCAACGCTGGCCCAGTCATCATAAAAAAGGGTCTGCTTCAGCAAGTCAATGTACTTCGACGCTACATCGTAGCGACCATTGAGAATATTGCACTCTGTCATTCTCTGCGTAAATCGTGCGCTCTTTCGACAGTTGGTAATACTCTCCTGCGAGTCAAAGGCATAGCGCAGGCTTTCGTTGATGAATCCGAGCTGCCAGAAGACTTCCATCGAAGTAACATTGCTCACATTATCACGGACGCGTGGCATGATCAGACCTTGGATACCCGTCTGGGGAAACTCGAACATACGAGTAGACAACTGGTTAGTCATTGCTAACGAGAGGTTGACAGCCGTGCCACTCAACGGAGACTCCAAGGCTGGTAATTTCTCCTTTTTATACTCCTCTGCCTTTGCTATGATACCATTCCAGTCTCCGCGTCGCATCTGATAGAGTTGTTCCAGGATGACGTGTGTATTCTTGTCGTGATGATTATTGCTAATATTTGGAGCAATGAACATGCCGCCATATATACAGGCAAAGACGGTGGCAGTGGACACATCGAGGGATTTTAATTTAGGAGATATCTTCTCGGCAATATGCAACAGTGGCAGGACTAGTGCAAAGGAAACCATAGCTCCAAGGATGGCATTCTGCAGTGCAGGTGCCTCCATGCTCATAATGGTGAGGCGATGGTAGTTGATTCCTGCCAAAACAGTGTCCCAAGGATACTGGGCAATCCAGAGCATACGGCAAGCATAGAACCAACCAGCGGCTACAAGGATCAAAACGCAAGACGGAAGGATGGCAGCCTTCCAGTTCTTCTCTCTCCAACTATCGGCAATAGCCAGTGCAACCTGAATGATAAATGCAGGACCTGCCAACCAGTAGAGTGGCAGAGAGGCTAAGAGCTGACAAATCCAGCCACCGCGTCGGCAAGCCAGATAGGTGAGCAGGGACAGGATAATAGCAATAGGGAAGGAGAGCAAGGTGTTCTCATCCATCATGTGCAGGCCCATCAGGATCGTGATGAGCCAAGACATAATATAGGGAGTGACTTGCCAAGTCTCAGTAAGCGATCTGAGCGCCTTAGAAGAGAGTACTTGTAGCGAAACAAGTACAAGCGCTACGATGACGGCCCCTGCAGAGGTATAGAAATAGAACTGGACAAGATACTCACTTATATAGTCCGCCAAACCTCCAGCCACACTGATCGTGTTTGTGAAATAGTCGCTGGAGAATAGAAACATCTGGTTCTGCTCATGGAAGGACAGCAACTCGGGGTGCGATTTCCATGCGAATAAGAAAGCAAAGATGCCGAATAACAGCGCTATGGCTCCTTGTATGATATAGGTCAGTTTTTTCATTGTCTTTGTACAAGATTATTTCTTGATGATCTTATTTTCGATGATAAGATGATGCACTCATAAAGAGCACGCTGCAAAGATAATACTTTCTTTCGATACTGCCAAACATTGTGCTATAATAGTATGTGTAAAGGGTAAAGAAATACGGAACAGTGACAAGACTTGGTAAAATATCAAATAATAAATATCACCAACCTCGCCACAATAATGTGTAACACGAGGTTGGTGATATTGTGTTGTAATATTTCAGATAACTGAATTACTTCTTAACTGACTTGAAGCGCCAGAAAGTAGCCTCTGACCAGCTGCCAGTACCCTCATCAGCATAGGTAAGGATCAACTGCTTGCCGTTGAGACGAACGATCTCGAACTCAGTTGGAGCGAAACCACCCTTATTGATAGCGTAAGGGAAGAGGATAGAACCAGCCTTTGTCTGAAGCTGACCACATGACCATGGCTGGTCGTTGATCATCTTCTTGTTGTCTGCGTTCCAGTTCTTAACAGAGAAGTCACCAGAGTGGATTGCATTGCCAGCAGCGTCATAGCTGGTAACAATACCGTCCTTGCCGAAGATCATGTAAGCGTTAGGGTCCTCCTCACCAACTGGTGAACCGATAGCAGAGTGCTGCATCTGACCAGCGAGGTCAGCAGGAGGACAAGACCACCAAGTACCATCACCATTGTCAGCGAAGGTCTCACCGTCAGCAGCAGTGTAACCGATGTTACCCCAACCACCGCCATTGAGGTCGGTATCCCAAGTCCAAGCATCCTGAGAGGTAAGTACACCAGCAGGATCTGAATTAGAGCAGAAACGCCAGAAAGTAGCCTCTGACCAGCTGCCAGTACCAGCATCAGCATAAGTAAGGATAAGCTGATCAGCAGAAAGGCGAACGATCTCGAACTCGGTTGGTGCGAAACCACCCTTGTTGATAGCGTATGGGAAGAGGATAGCAGGAGAAGGAGTCTGAAGCTGACCTACTGACCATGCCTGATCGTTGATCACCTTCTTGTCTGTTGGATTGTAGTTAGCAATTGAGAAGTTGCCGCTACGAATCTCAGCACCATCCTTGGTGTAAGTAGTAATCTTACCCTTCTCTGAGATGATCATGTATGCAGCAGGATCCTCCTCACCTGTTGGTGAGCCAGCAGCAGAGTGCTGCATCTGACCAGCGAGGTCAGCAGGAGGACAAGACCACCAGGTGCCATCACCATTGTTGGCAAAGGTCTCGCCATCAGAAGCAGTGTAACCGATGTTACCCCAGCCACCGCCATTGAGAGCGGTATCCCACTTCCAGACCTTCTCGCCATCGTTAGAACAGATGAGAAGCATCTCTGGAGAAAGCTCGGTAGCAACGTGAACATTGACATTCTTTGATGCTTTTACCTTAGAGCCATCCCATGCATAGGTCTCAAAATAGATGGTCTGATCAGGATTCTGACCACGTGAAGGAGCCAAGGTGAAAGTACCGTTAGCAACACCACTTGAAAGAACGTTCTCTGAACCATCCTCACCTACAGTAAAGATACGTACGATAGCACCTGGATTGGTGAAGAACTTGAAGTAGTTACCATCTGCAGCTTCAGTGGTAAAGGTCTCATCAGCATACTGCTTGTAGGTGAAGCCCTGAGCGAGAGTTGCCTCATCGACCAAGCTTCCTGAAGGCATGCCGACACTATCCACTGAAGGATCGCAAGAAGCAAGGACGGCAGAGCATGCCATCAAGCCTAAAATATATTTCTTCATTTTTTGAATTCGTTTTGATTAGGATTTCTTGTATCCTCTCTCCTCCGGGTCGCCCCAGAGAAGAGAGTGGATTATTTACCAACCAGTGTATTCAGAAGAAGCATCCTCCCAACCTGGGTTCTGCTTTACAGTACCGAGGGCGATCTGGGTCTCAGGCATCTTCATGAAACCTGCAGTTGCGTTGTAACGGCTAGCATAGCCACCATTGTGAGGTTCATTCTTTGCTTCAGAGCCACAATAGTAAACCTTTACATTGGTCTGCTTATCAAGAGCATCAGCAGCAATGTGCCAACGACGGATATCATTCCAACGGATACCCTCGCAAGCAAGCTCCCAACGACGCTCGTTCTGAAGAGCCTCAAGTGAGTAAGTCTTAATCTCTTCAAGATGAGCACGGCGACGAACCTTATTAATACCCTCCACGTCACCTGTAAGCTCAGCATACATCAAGCAGACATCTGCATAACGAAGGAGCACAAGGTCATGGATATTGCTAAGCTGGAAGTTGTTCTCACCTGAGATATCCCAGTTGCCTGGATACATAAGGGTCTCGAAGCAGAAGACGTATGGAGTCTCATCTGCCTTGAGGGTAGCAACAGAACCGTCATTCTTTGCACATACTGGAGACCACTTCTTTGAGTAGTAGTCAGTCTCCTGTACGAAGTCTGCCCAACCACCCTTAGCATAGGTAGTAGATGCTGACCAGTCCTCAACGGTAGCCTGACGGCGCATATCCTTAGGCTCAGCCTTTACCCAGTCGGAAACGAGGTTGGTAGCTACAGGACCAGCACCCCAACCCTGTCCAAATGGGAAGGTATTTGCGACATCCTGACCGCCACGAACACCGAAGTGAAGTGCGATACCGTTAGCATAACCGATGGTGGTTGACCAAGAAGCCTGCTTGTTGAACTTGATAGCGAACATAGACTCTGGATTGACAGCATTGTCATCCTCTACCCACTTAAACTGTATTGGGTTGCCATTCTCGTCCTTTGCGTTCTTAGTATACTCATAATCACCGACCGTCTTGCTGTTGGTATAAGCCCAGAGGTTACGGAAGTCAGGTACAAGGTCATATCCTGAGTTAAAGGCATCAGTGATGCAATCGGCTACACTATCCTTAGCAAGAGTAGAGCCATCAGGGAGATTAACCGAAGCAAGAGGGTTATAAGTCTTGCTGGTAAGTGCGCTGATGTCAGAACCATTGCCATACATGCCAGTGTAGAAAAGCCATGCACGAGCAAAAAGCCCCTCAACCGCATACTTGTCAAGATGTCCATTATCCTTCTTGGTTGGTTGCATGAGTCGAATAGCATCACGGTAGTCCTGAAGGATCTGACCCCATACATTCTCAATAGTGCCCTGATTCTGATCCTCCTGCTCTGCGCTGGTTACCATAGGTACATTACCGTACATAGAAGCGAGCTCATAGTAGTAGAAAGCGCGGAGTGCAAGCGCCTCGCCCTTAGCCTCACGCTTAACCTGATCTTCTGCAGAAGGATTGCCCAAAATATTAAGAAGGACATTAGCACGAGCAATACCAGCATAACGGTCAGCATAGAACTGGTTGGTCATATCGGCATTGTAGTTACAGATGAGGTCCTCAGCCTGCATCAGCTTATCATTGGTGCCACCACCACCAAGCTGGTCGTCACTTGCGAGACAAGCGTAGTAGAGGAATGACATCTGAGGGTTTGCGTGAGTAGTGTTCAAGTTCTGATAAACACCAGCGAGAACAGCTTCTGCATCAGCCTCTGTAGCAGGGAACACACTGGTAGAAAGCTCGGTGATGTTCTCCACATCGTCAATGTCGCAAGAGGTTACACCAAGTGCGGCAACGGCTGCTGTTAATAAGAATATCTTTTTCATTTTAATGTGTTCAAAATTTAGAATTTAACATTTACACCGACCATGTAAGTACGTGGCTGTGGATAGTTACCAACGTCAACGCCAGTTACCCACTTGTCACCGCTGAGTGCCATACCGTTCTCAGGATCCATACCCTTGTAGTTTGTGATGGTGAAGAGGTTCTGTGCGGTGAAGTAGAGACGGCACTGCTGGATAGCCCAGTTCTTCATGAGCTTCTTGAAGTCATAACCTACGGTGAGGTTCTGGAGACGGAAGTAACCAGCATCCTCGATATAGAGGTCAGAGATTGACTGCCAGTTTACACCGGTGTTCATGTGAGCGAACTGTGGATACTTGTTAGAGGTACCCTCGCCGGTCCAGTAGTCAAAACACTCAGTGGTATAGTTCTCATACTCACCGTCAGTGAACTTACGGTAAGAACGAGCTACCTGCTGACCAAGAGCTGCAAAGCCAGTGATGTTGATATCGAAGCCCTTATAAGAAGCACCGAGGGTAAGGCCCATGGTAACGTCTGGTGTTGGGTTGCCGAGGTTGGTCTTATCAGCATCGTTTACGATACCGTCACCATTGACATCGACGAACTTAAGATCACCGACCTTCAGGCCTGCACCCTGGTGAGAGTTAGCAGGATCCTTGTCCTTGAGAGTGCTGATGTAGCTGTTGAGGTCAGCCTCGTTCTGGATGACACCAGCAGTCTTATAGCCCCAGAAGTAACCGATTGGCTCACCTTCCTCGAAGCGTGCCATATCGCCAGTACCCTGAGCAAGGAGATCGTTACCACCATTGTTATACTTCTGTGAAGAGTTAACCTTGGTAACCTTGTTGTCGTTGTAAGCAATGTTGTAGTTGATGTTGTACTGGAAGTCGCTACCGATCTTGTCGTTCCAGTTGAGAGCTGCCTCAATACCCTGGTTCTGTACGGTACCTGCATTCTTCATCTGGGTCTTGAAACCGGTGGTTGGAGATACAGGAACTGCAAGGATAAGGTCCTTAGTGGTCTTGCGATACCAGTCGAGGGTAACGCCGAGCTTGCTGTTGACAAAGCGAGCGTCGATACCTACGTTGATCTGCTCAGAGGTCTCCCAAGTGAGGTCCTCGTTAGCAAGACGGGTAAGAGATGCACCAGCAACTGGCTGATCCTTGGTATTGCCGAATGAGTAGCTACTGTAAGCGTCGAAACCGAAAGCAGCCTCGTATGCGAATGCACCTACGTTCTTGTTACCGTTCTGACCCCAGCCTGCACGAACCTTCAAGAAGTCCATCCAGTCCTGAGCGCTCTCCATAAACTTCTCGTTGCTGACTACCCAGCCTGCAGAGAATGAAGGGAAGTAACCCCAACGGTGACCAGGAGCGAATACAGAAGAACCATCACCACGGAAGATAGCAGAAAGCATATACTTCTCAGCGTAGTTATAGTTGATACGACCGAAGTAAGAGAGACCCTTGCTGTCGCCGTAAGGAGTACCACTGACGGTAGCCTGACCATTGCGGTTCTTCATCAAGCTCATGTAAGCATGCTGAAGATCACCAACAGTTGCATTTGAAGAGGTTGCGTTGAGCGAGAAGCCATAACCTGGCTTGCTCTGGCCATACTCCATACCAGCAAGGATATCGAAGTTGCTCTTGCCGAGATCGAACTTATAGTTCAAGGTGTGGGTGTTGCTCCAACCCCAACCGAGACCTACCTGGTTGGTTGCCTGATCTGAGGTACGCTGAGCACCCTGATCGTTGATGTGATAGGTTGGGAGGTATGCACGCCAGCTCCAAGAAGACTGGTTGTAGTTGAACTGACCACGATAGACAAGGCCCTTGATAGGCTGAACCTCCAAGTAAGCTGTTGCGTTGAGACCGAATGAACGGCTCTCGTTGTTAGCTGACTGGTTGTTGATGAGGCTCAGGATAGGGTTGCTTGCGTATGAGGTGAAGTTGAACATACCCATGTTCTTGAGATCCTCATAACCAAAGTACTCACCCTTACTATTCTTAATAGGAATAAGTGGGTTAGCACGGAGCATGTTAGAGAGCTCATTGCTATACTGGTTGCCGATCTGGATACCCTCATTCTGCTTGTGGCTATAGTAGATGTTCTCGCCGAACTTGACAGCGTCAAGACCCTTAGAGGTGCGATAGAGGACATGCTCAGAGTTTACACGGAGAGTGAAACGGCTATAGTCAGACTTAGCGATGTCTCCACCGAATACACCATCCTGATACTGATAACCGAGACCCAAAGAGAAGGTACTGCGGTCAGAACCACCTGCTACGTTGAAAGCGTGGCTGGTAGTAACAGCATTCTTATTGCGGAGAGCCTCTACCCAGTTGGTACCTGGTTCAGTACCATTGTTATAAGCCTGAAGAAGATCAGCAGATACGAACTTTGACCAGTCGTATGGGGTCTCACCACTCTGAACGCGAACGAGATCCATTACCTGCATATACTCCTTAGCAGTAAGCATCTGTGGGAGGCGGTAGATATTTGCCCAACCTACATTGGCATCATAAGATACCTGTACCTTACCAGCCTTACCCTGCTTGGTGGTAACAAGAATTACACCGTTAGCAGCAGCTGAACCGTAAATAGCACAAGATGCAGCATCCTTCAATACGTCGATACGCTCGATATCGGCAGGGTTGAGGTTGTTGATATCACCACCTGAAACACCGTCGATGACGTAGAGAGGCTTGGTATCACCGTTGGTACCAGCACCACGGATGGCAATCTTAAAGCCATCACCTGGCTGACCAGAGTTTGCCTGAATGTTTACACCTGGAGTCTGGCTCTGGAGTGCACCGAGAACCTGAGTGGTGCTGAGCTTCTGAATAGCGTCACCCTTTACCTCGATGGTAGCACCGGTAACGAGCTTCTTCTTCTGAACACCGTAACCTACGACTACTACGTCCTCGAGTGACTGAGAGTCCTCACGGAGGGTGATGGTAAGGCCGTTAGCAGCCTTGACTGACTGTGTTGCGTAGCCGATGAACGAAACCTCGAGAGTCTCGCCTGCAGCTGCGTCGAGTGTGAACTTACCATCGAGGTCTGTGATAGTGCCTCGAGTAGTACCCTTTACGCGGATGTTGGCGCCAGTAACTGGCTCACCAAGATCGTCAACGACAGTACCTGTGATCTTCTGATTCTGAGCCTGTACGGTATTCATCATACCTGGAGCTACAAAGCCAGAAGCACCACTAGCGAGCAGTACGGTTGCACCGACTGCCAGCCATGTTTGTTTTGTTTTGATACTCATTGATTAGTAAATTAGTTAAAAAGATATTGATAGTAAAAACTATTTTTTGCTTTAGAATGTCTTAAAAAGAACCCGTTCTATCTTTTCAATAGACCCGGTTTCTCTATAACCCAACAATAAAACTTAATAAAGGATGTAGCTTTTAGTATGTGTGGAAGACATGCGAATATTTCTACTTACAATGTGCATTGCCGGGTCTTTTGCGATCAAAAAACAGCGATTTTGCCCATTTTAAGTGTTGCAAAGATAGCATATTTAAATATGTCTTTATGGTTTAATTAAAAATTTAACGTAATGGATTAACAATTTTAACAGTTAATGATTCGTATATGAATAGTTATTGCAAAGATAATACAATCCGGACTTGCTGCAAGGTATCAAAGTATACAATTTTGTGTTGATAACTCTGCCAATTGTAATGTTTATATACCATTTTTATCTTTCTATGCAAAAGGCATCCTTCCCACTGTACGGTGTAGGAGATGCCATGACGCAGGATTTCAACATCTGGTACCAAACGTCAATTTCCACGATGCAGGATTTCAACATCTGGTACCAAACGTCAATTTCCACGATGCAGGATTTCAACATCTGGAACCAAGTGTTGATTTCCATGACGCGGGATTTCAACATCTGGAACCAAATGTTGATTTCCACGACGCGGGATTTCAACATCTGGAACGAAATGTTGATTTCCGCGATGCAAAATCACAAATCACAAATCACAATAAGAAAAATAGTGCACTCAAACAGCAAAATCGGATAAATCTGACTTAAGGAAGTATTGATATATTCTTAATGAAGTCCTATATATAATAGGTATATTTAAAACTCCTTAGAATTTTTCCG
>JAZUDJ010000038.1:0-40603 GCA_045639585.1 Bacteroidales bacterium | reverse complement strand
TGGTCAGGTAGGTGATAAGGGTGTCCTCGTCTTCGGCGATGAGGAGATCAAGGTCATCGACACCAAGCGTGAGAACAACCTGGCTGTACACATCGTAGAGAAGTTGCCACAGGATATTACCGCTCCTGTACTGGCTAAGATCAACGCTGAGGATCGTACCGCGCTGGAGTGCAACCACACTGCTACTCACATCCTTGACTACTGCTTGCGCGCTGTACTCGGTACTCATGTTGAGCAGAAGGGTTCGTTGGTTTCTCCTGAGAGCCTCCGCTTCGACTTCAGCCACTTCCAGAAGGTAACTGATGAGGAGCTTCGCGCTGTAGAGCACCTGGCTAACCAGATGGTACGTGAGGGCATTCAGTTGGAGGAGCACCGCAACATGCCTATCGAGGAAGCTAAGAAGATGGGTGCTATTGCACTCTTCGGCGAGAAGTATGGTGATGAGGTACGCGTTGTAAAGTTTGGTCCTTCGGTAGAGCTTTGTGGTGGTTGCCACATCTCTAACACTGGCCGCATCGGTATGATCCGCATCCTCTCAGAGAGCTCTGTAGCAGCAGGCGTACGTCGTATTGAGGCTATCACCGGCAAGGCTGTAGAGCAGATGATGGACGCTCAGCAGGATATGATCCGCGAGCTCAAGGATATGTTCAACAACGCTAAGGATCTCGCAGCTGCCGCAAAGAAGCAGCAGGAGGAGAATGCTGAGATGAAGAAGCAGATTGCAGAATTCAAGGCTCAGCAGGAGCACGCACTCAAGGTGATGTTCCTTGAGAACGCCATCGACGTCAAGGGCATGAAGGTAGTCCGCATACTGACAAACCTCGAGCCTGATTCTATCAAGAACATCGCCTTCCAGCTCCGTGCAGAGAACCAGAACCTCATCGTAGTAGCTGGCACCGAGTATCAGGGCAAGCCACTCCTCACCGTAGCTATCAGCGACGACGTGAAGGCTCAGGGCTACAACGCTGGTCAGCTCGTGAAGGATGCCGCCAAGCTCATCCAGGGTGGTGGCGGCGGTCAGCCTCACTTCGCACAGGCTGGTGGCAAGAATGCTGCAGGCCTCAACGATGCTGTAAACGCTATCCTTGATGCTATCAAGGGTTGATTACAACCTGATTGGAATAAACATAATACGCAGGAATTAAACCCAGAAATAATAATCGAGTCATAATAGCACACAGAATTTTTGATATTAGTTTCTGCGTATTATAGCAAAATTCCTTCAGCATAAATAAAATACCTATGACATTGAAGAAACTTTCCTTCCTCCTCTGCTGCATGCTCCTCGCGGCACAGGCATGGGCAGACAGCAAGATCAAGTTTGAGGTCATGAGCCATGACTTCGGAACTATCCAGGAAACCGATGGTGATGCTAAATGTGTCTTCAAATTTACCAACGAAGGCGACACTCCGTTGCTCATCACCCGTGCACAGGCCAGCTGCGGTTGTACCTCTCCTGAGTATCCAAAGAAACCGATACGCCCAGGCGAGAGCGGAGAGATCAAGGTTACCTATCATGCCAAAGGTCGTCCTGGCCCATTCGACAAGAGCGTCTATGTCTATAGCAACGACAAAGCGAATGAGCGCGTGATGTTGACCATCACTGGCAATGTAGTCAACAACGGCAGCAAGATTCTCACTTACACCGAGGAACTGGGTGCCGGCATCCGCGTCAAGACCACCACGCTCAACTTCTTTGACGTCTATCCAGGTCGTCCGAACCGCACACGTGCTCTCATGGTATATAATGAGAGCGACCAGCCAGTGGTTCTGACTTTCCGCAACGCGCCAAAGCATGTCGACATCCTCTGTGAGCCTGAGGTCATCCAGCCAAAAGGCGAGGCAATGGTCAATGTGACTTACGTTACGGATCGCGTCAAGGACTGGGGTCCACGCAAGGATCTTTTCGATATCTTCGTGAAAGGTAAGGAAGCAAAGATGAAGAACAACCATATCGCCATTATGGCCGATATCTGGGAAGACTTCAGCAAGCTTGAGGCTCCTGATATGGAAGTAGCTCCAGAAATCGAGCTGGACAAACTGATCTTCACTTTCGACAAGAGCGGCAAGAACAAGACTCAGGATATCACTGTACGCAATACCGGCAAGCAGAAGCTCGTGATCCGCAAGATCATGAATGACAAGGGAAAGGCGTTCCAGATTAAGGCCGACGAGACCGTGATCAAGCCAGGTGAGACCACCAAGCTGCACATCACCTTCAATCCTGCTCTGGCAGCTTCTGCATCGGCCAGCACCCACATCACGATTATCTCTAACGATCCGCGTAACTCTCGCGTTCTGGTCAACTTGCAGATAACAAAATAGTCTTTTTCGCATTGCATAATAAATGATTTGCCAAACAGGCATTTCAAAGCAGACATATAGGCAAAATATTTGGTCATTTCTGATCGATATTTTGCCTTTTATTATACATTATATAAAAAATAATAATTATATTTGCCGTGCAAATGAAAGATAAGACTTTATCCCTTTGCGATGATGTGTATTAATAATATTAAATCTAATAAAACTTAATCATTATGGCTTTTTTGACTACTGATAAGCTCTTGATCGTTGGCGCAGGCGGCATGATCGGTTCTAACATGGTTCAGTCAGCTCTCATGCTTGGACTTACCCCAAACATTTGTCTTTATGATATCTATGAACCAGGTGTCCACGGCGTTCTTGACGAGATGGCTCACTGCGCTTTCCCAGGTGCTAACCTCAGCTACACCGTTGATCCTAAGGAGGCTTTCACCGGTGCTAAGTATATCATCTCTTCTGGTGGTGCTCCACGTAAGGAGGGCATGACCCGTGAGGATCTCTTGAAGGGCAACTGCCAGATCGCTGCACAGTTCGGTGACTTCATCAAGGAGTATTGCCCAGACGTAGAGCATGTAGTAGTCATCTTCAACCCAGCTGACGTTACCGCTCTTACCGCTCTCATCCACTCAGGTTTGAAGCCAAACCAGATGACCTCTCTTGCAGCTCTCGACTCTACCCGTCTCCAGCAGGCTCTCGCTCAGGAGTTCGGCGTACAGCAGGACAAGGTTACCGGTGCTAAGACCTACGGTGGCCACGGCGAGCAGATGGCAGTATTTGCTTCTAAGGTTATGATCGACGGCAAGCCACTCGCTGAGATGGGTCTCTCTGAGGAGAAGTGGGCTGATATCAAGAAGCGCACTACCCAGGGTGGTTCAAACATCATCAAGCTCCGTGGTCGTTCTTCATTCCAGAGCCCATCATACCAGGCTGTTAAGATGATCGAGGCAGCTATGGGTGGCGAGGAGTTCACCTGGCCAGCTGGCTGCTATGTAAACTGCGACAAGTGCGGTTACAAGAACGTTATGATGGCTATGCCTTCAACCATCGACAAGACTGGTGTTCACTTCACCGCTCCTGAGGGTACCGCTGAGGAGATGGCTGCTCTCCAGTCATCATACGAGCACCTCCAGAAGATGCGCGACGAGATCGTTGAGCTCGGCATCATCCCACCAGTAGCAGAGTGGAACACTTTGAATCCAAACCTCTAATCATCAGATTTAGGGAAAAACTAATAGAGCATCGCATTTCCCACGAAGTGCGATGCTTATTATTTTCTTAACGAATGGCCATTCCTAAAGAGATTATCGCAAAGACAATCGAAGTCCTCAATGCAGGAGGTGTCATCCTCTATCCTACCGATACGGTATGGGGACTCGGATGCGATGCAACCAACAGCGCGGCAGTCAAGCGCATCTATGAGATCAAGCGACGCGAGGACAGCAAGGCCATGCTGACGCTGGTGGATGCAGCAGCGCGTGTCGATTATTACTTCGACCGTGTTCCTGAGATTGCCTGGGACCTGTGGGAGGTGACCGACAAGCCTCTGACATTGATCCTGCCACGAGCTCGCAATATTGCTCCAGAGCTCATCGCTGCCGATGGAACCATGGGCATGCGCATCACTGCAGAGGAAGTCAGCAAGACCATCTGTTCCCGACTGAAACGTCCGTTGGTCAGCACCAGTGCTAACATCAGTGGAGAACCTACAGCACGCTGCTTCTCGGATATCAGCGAAGAAGTCAAGCAGGCCGTCGACTATATCATCCCTCTCCGTCAGGACGAGAAAGAGAATCCTGCACCATCAGGTATCATCAAGCTCGGCGACGGCGGACTCATACAAGTAATCAGATAAGCGACCTTGTTATGCAGCAGCAAAATCTCCTCATCATGGGATTCAAGAGGTTGGCCGACATCGTATTCAGCATGTTGGCCCTGTTGCTGCTATGGCCACTATTGATCCTGATTGCGCTCATCATCTGGCTCGACACAGGAGGTCCTATACTTTTCCTGCAGGAGCGCATCGGACAGGGAGGACATCCATTCCGGATCATCAAATTCCGCACGATGACCGTAGATGCAGAGAGCCAGGGGCCTCAATTGAGCTTTCCTGAGGACAAGCGGCAGACACGCGTCGGAAGTTTCCTCCGCCGCTTTCGTTTGGATGAATTACCTCAGTTTATCAATATTCTGAAAGGAGAAATGAGCCTTGTAGGACCACGACCAGAACGTCGTTACTTCATCGAGCAGATCTCCCGGTCGACACCAGACTATCCGACACTTCTGCAGATGCGACCAGGACTTACCTCCTGGGGACAGGTCCGCTTTGGATACGCTTCGACCATCGAGCAGATTGCAGAACGAATGCAATATGATCTCTACTACGTCCGAAACTTTTCCATCCAGTTCGATCTGAAGATCATACTTCACACGATCAGAATCGTATTTTCTGGCAAAGGGGTATAACCGAAACTTCGAAATATAATCATTGTATTAGCAGAGATGCTGAACAGAACCTATACATTTATTAATAAGAGCGTCGAACGCATCGTGACTTGGCGAGAGCAACATCTCACCGAGCAGCAGTTCGTGCTGATACTGGCCTTCGTAGTAGGTCTGGCAGGAGCAGCGGCAGCGCTGACGCTCAAGTGGCTGATCCACTCTTTCCAGCACCTGCTGACCCTCTATTTCGAAATCGACGGAGCTAACTGGCTCTACCTCCTCTACCCTATGCTGGGTATCCTTATCGCTGGATGCTATGTGCGATATATTGTACGTGACGACATCGGCCATGGTGTGACCAAGATCCTCTATGCCATCTCTCAGCGCAAGTCGATCATCAAGGTGCACAACATGTACACCTCGGTCATTGCTTCCTCAGTCACCATCGGCTTCGGTGGATCTGTGGGTGCCGAGGCGCCTATCGTGCTGACGGGTTCGGCCATCGGCTCGAACCTCGGACGTCTCTTCCGCATGGATCAGCATACGCTCATGATTCTCTTAGGTTGTGGTGCTACAGCTGGTATCGCTGGTATCTTCAAGGCTCCTATCGCAGGTTTGCTATTCACCGTCGAGGTGCTTATGCTCGATCTCACGGCCTTCTCCATCATGCCGCTGCTTATCTCTGCGGTGACAGCGGCCTCTGTCGCTTATGCCGTAGAAGGTCCTAAGGCGCTGTTCTCATTTACCGAGACGATGGACTTTTCTATCGAGCGTGTTCCATACGTGATTCTCCTGGGTATTGTCTGCGGCTTCGTCTCGCTTTATTTCACGCGAACCACCTTCTTTGCCGAAGATATGTTCAAAAAGGTGCACAATCCTTGGATCAAGTGGGTCGTAGGTGGAGTCTTCCTGAGCGTAGCCATCTTCCTCTTCCCTCCGCTCTACGGTGAAGGCTATGAAGTCATCCAGCATATCTACGACGGCAATTTCCACGCCATCCTCAGCAATTCGCTCTTTTACAACATCGGTCTTTCTGACGATCCTACCGTCACCACGTTACTGACGTTTGGCGTGATGTGTATGTTCATCCTGATGGTCATGCTGTTTAAGTCCTTTGCTACAGCTGCAACCAACGGTGGTGGTGGTTGTGGTGGTACGTTTGCTCCTTCCCTGTTCTTGGGGAATCTGGCAGGTTTCCTCTTTGCGTTCATCCTCAATCGCACCGACTATCTCACCTTCCTTCCCGAGCAGAACTTTGCGGTGATGGGTATGGCTGCTGTGATGAGTGGCGTGATGCACGCTCCTTTGATGGGCGTCTTCCTCTCGGCCGAGCTCACTGGACGCTTCGACCTCTTCCTCCCGCTGATGATCGCAGCATGTCTTTCTTATGGCACCATCCGTATCTTCGAGCAATACTCTATCTATACTCGTCGTCTGGCACAGAAGGGAGAACTTATCACTCATCATAAGGATAAGGCGGTTCTTACGATGCTCAACTTGCAGGACCTCATCCTCACTGACTATACGGTGATTCGTCAAGAAATGAATCTGGGAGAAGTCGTCAAAATGATTTCCTCACAGCAGCATAACCATTATCCTGTATGTGATACCGATGGAACCTTTGTCGGTATTGTGACGCTCAATGAAATCAGAAACATCATGTTCCAGCCTCGACTCTACGAGCGCATGAAGGTGGAAGATATCATGATCGGACCGAAGGGTAAGGTTACTCCGGAAATGAACATGGCAGAGGTCATGAATCTCTTCGATACGACCGATGCATGGACTCTCCCAGTCATAGACAAACAGGGAAAATACCTCGGCATGTTGTCGCGTCAGAATATATACGCAACCTATCGACAATTGCTTTTGTCTTTCAGCGAAGATTAAACCTTCTGATGTTTGCTAAGTCTTATAGACAGAATAGCAAAAATGTGAAATAATAAACCTGACTATTATGAAGAAGACTATTACTCGACTGGTACTCCTTTGTGCCCTTCTTGGATTGAGTTTCAGTGGCACGGTCATGGCACAGCGCTATCATAGCCGCCCTGTCCCACGTCATAGTTACCGCGGTGACGGATTCCTTCGCGCTCTCGATGGAGCAGAGCGTGTGGGTCGCGCAGCGCTCTTCGGAGCTTTCCTCCATGGCTTGGATGACTATACTGGTATCCGCGTGGGATATAATGCGGCATCGCTGAGAACGGATATGGGCCACAACAATTTTAACAGTGACTTCACATCTGGAGTTAACGTTGGCTTCGTATTCGGCTGGCATCTCGGCCGTTCTCCTCTTATCATTGAGCCAGGTATCTATTATTCAATGAAAGGAGGCAAGCTCTCTGGCAAATTCAACGACGGGACACGTTACACCAATGACATTTCTATGCACAGCGTAGAGATTCCAGTGGTACTTAAGGCCCAATTGCCGCTCTCCCCTGACAATTATGTCAACCTACAGCCATTCTTTGGCGGATTCCTCTCTTTTGGCTTCGCAGGTACTACCAAGTATGACGATCAGCTCTATGGAAGAGAGAAGTACGACACTTACGGAGACAATCTCTTCTGCACTACTGATGCAGGTCTACGCATGGGAGCTGGTCTTTTAGTAGGCAATGTCTATGTAGAGATGGCCTATGATCTTGGTCTTGTCAACTTGCCAAATTCTGGCTATGACCTCATGGGATTTGATGACTATTCGGATACGATGAGGAGCAACACGCTGAGCTTCAGTGTCGGCTTTAACTTCTAAGTGACACCTTAAATAACATACGCCACCCTCGCCACACATAATGGTAGCGAGGGTGGTGATTTTTTATCCAGGAAAACTCAGAATTATTCTTTCTTCTCCATGTGCTGCTCCATATACTGTGTCGGCGTCACACCGAACAGTTCACGGAATGCTGTCGCAAAGTTATTCGCATTGCTGAATCCTACAAGATTGGCTACCTCAGAAACGGCCATCTTCTTGCTTGAAAGCAGTTCTGCCGCCTTGGTCAGTCGGATATTTCGGACGTAATCACGAGCCGACTGATTGGTGAGTTCCTTCAACTTACGATAAAGGTGTACACGGCTCAGGCCGACCTCCCTAGCAATCAGATCGGTAGTCAAACCAGGATCATTGAGGTGTGCATTGACCACTTTGATGACACGCTCCAGCAGTCGCTCATCTGGAGATTTGCTCTCTGGTGTATCAATCTGATCTGCCGGCAACTGTTGACCGCTGAAAGTGTTACGCAGACGGTCGTGGCTCTGCAGGAGGTTCTTGATAGTCTTGCGCAGCAATTCCACATTGAAAGGCTTGGTGATGAAGGCGTCAGCTCCCACCTCAAGGACTGCAATACGATCTTCCTCCTGAGTCTTAGCCGTAAGCATGATTAATGGAATATGGCTGAGACGGATATTCTGTCGAATCTTGGCACAAAGCGTCAAACCATCCATATTCGGCATCATAAGGTCGCTTATGATGATGTCTGGAGCATCTGTCATGATAATATCCAATGCCTGTTGGCCATCCTGACACTCGATGATATGATAGTCCTTGCGCAACTCCTGCACAATATAATTCCGGATTTCCTTGTCGTCTTCCACTATCATAAGGTGCTTCTTCGAGACAGGTGCGTTACTCATTTCCTCATCTGCATTCGTTATTTCTGAGTCGACAAAGAGCTCTGGTGTTTCTGGCTTCTGGAGTGCACTTACAGGAAGGATCTCCTGACTCATCTCCTCCATCTTCAGGTGTCGATTACCTAACGGCAGACGGATCACGAAACTGGTACCCTGACCCGATGGATTATCGAGAAGCTCAATTGTACCATGATGCAGCGTTACGAGAGAATGGGTAAGGTTGAGTCCGATTCCCGTTCCGCCACCATTGATATTATTACCTCGGATCTGGTAGAAACGATCGAAAATGTGGCTACGCTCGCTCTCTGGAATACCCACACCCGTATCGGTCACCGTCAGAATAAATACTCCATCTGGCATCTGCTCATTGCCCATACATTCCTGTAGCTTCACTTCGATACTACCGCCATTAGGAGTGTACTTGAGGGAGTTAGAGAGAAGGTTGATCAGGATCTTGTCGAAGTTGACAGTATCAATCCAGAGCTTCAGGCCAGGGCCGGTCTCATCGATGAGCGAGGTCTTGATGCCACGGATGTCTGCCACATCATTGACCGTCTCACAGATATTACGGATAAATGGCACAATGTCTACCTCACTGAAGAGCATCTGCATCTGATTCTTATCAATCTTACGGAGGTCCATGAGCTGATTGATCAAGCTGAGGATTCGGTTGGCATTACGCTGGATGAGCTCGTAAGAACGCTGACGTCCTGGATCACTATCCGTTTTGACCAACTTCTGCAATGGGCTCACAATCATGGTCATAGGCGTACGGATCTCATGCGAGATGTTCATGAAGAATTGCAGTTTAGCCTCATTAATAGCTTGCGCCTGCTCATGCTTCATCAGGCTCTCACGCGTCTTGTGACGCTGATTGAGGTGTGAATAGATCATCCAAAGAACCAGCAGCAACAGGGCAAACAAAAGTAGCTGAGCCCACCACTGCAGGTACCAAGGGAAGGCTATATAAAAGGTCAGTCGCTCCACATCCGACTCAATGCCATTGACCACAGCGACGAAGTCAAACACGTGCTTACCAGGCGACAAATGGCTGAAAGTGACATGGTTTTGACCTTGTGGCAACGTGATCCAAGCTTCCTTGTCAAGCGAATATCGATAGACGGCCCTGCGTGTACTCATGATTGGCAGAGTACCAATCTCGATAGCAGGCGAATTGTCCTCTGCTTCGAGTTGGTAACCACTGTGATAAGAGCGACCAGAGACGACAAAGTCTGTGATACGCACCTTGCATTTCTTTCCATCGAGCGAGATTCTGGAAGGATCGAACCACGTGATACCAGCTACGCCACCGAACCAGAGATACCCATCCTCGTCCTTGAGTGTAGCATTCTTGTAGAACTCATTGCTCTGAATTCCATCGCTGGCCGTGAAGGTGGTGATAGTGTTGCGCTTAGGGTCAATACAACTAAGACCGGCATTGCCACAAGCCCAGATATTTCCACTGGCATCCACTTGGCAGGAATAGACCACTTCGCTCGTCATGCCACTTACCTCATTATATACTTTATACTCATGCGTCGTGACATCAAAAAGGAGCAGACCATGGTTGGTACAAGCACAGAGGGTATTTAGCGAATAGTCATTGACCGCAAAGACGATATAACCCTGGAGGTAATTCTGTGCAGGGAAACCAGGTTTCTCAAGGTCGATGACGGCCAGGCCATTGTGGGTACCAGCATACATACAATGACGCGCCTTATCGAAATGTATATCATTGGTCCACAAGCAGAAAAAGGTATCGACCGCAGAAACCATCGTCTTACGTGCCTCATCATAGATGAAGAGGCCTAAGCCCATCGTAGCACCCCACACACGACCTTTGTCGTCTTCTTCATAATTATAGAAGCTCGCGTTGCGAACCAGTTTGCCATCGATCGTACCATCAGTACATTTGCCGGTCTTAGTGTCCAAAAGACCGAAACCTTGTGTATAACTGCCATACCAATAACGGTTCTTGGAGTCCTTGTAAAGGCTCAAGAGCGATGAAGGCAAAGACCCAGTCTTACCTGTGTAAGGGAAGTGACGCAATTGCTGACCACCACGGTTCACTCCATAGACGCCATCGTTGTCGGTAGCAATCCAGAAGATATCCGAGTCACCTTGTACGATGGAAGTCACACACTTATCACCGATGGAGTTATAATGGTAGGAATTGTAACCTATATACTTAAACGCCTGCTGCTCGTAAGGGATGATCATCAGGCCTTTCTGATACAAACCCAGCCAAATGGAATTTTCGTTGTCCAGACAGATGGCATGAACCTTTTGTGTGAGAGGATCAATTCGTCCATTATCGAACAGATAGGTCCGGAAGGTCTGATCCTTGAAGTTATAGATCTTCAGACCCATATTGTCTGTACCCACCAGCATCTCCTCTCGGCTGAGGTTGCACATATCACGCACCTGATAGCTACGGTCTTCTTCCTTTCCAAGAGGCTCGAAGGAATCTGTATCACGGTTATAGCGATAAAGACCTTGTTTCTGACCACCAGCATACATTCGACCATCTGCCGCAGTGAAGATAGTATAGAAAGCGTGGTCAGGATTCTCGTATCTCACACATTCAATCTCTCCGTCAGTGCCAAGACGATACATATCAGACACACTCTTCGTCACCCAGATACGGCCATCCATATCCTCGGTGATACCTTCGGTCATGTCCACCTTATGCGTGAACTCATTCTCATAGAGCACGGGGGTTCCATCCTCTTCAATACGTAGAGTGACCGTAGCATTGCCAGTCATCCAGATCTCTCCGTTGGTACGCTGGTAGATGTGAGCAATGTCACCTGGAGATGGGGTACCATCAGCGAAACGAGCTACCTCGGAGAAATCGTCAGTCTCTGGACGATAGACCTGCAGACCTCCTCGTGATCCGATAAGCATGTGACCTTCCTTGTCAACAAAAAGGCAACGGATATAATTATCTCGCAAGGAGTTTTTATTACTTAGGTCCTGCTTATAGGAAGAGAACTTGGAACCGTCGTATCGGAACAAGCCATCCTCCGTACCAACCCAGATCATGCTGTTGGTATCTTCCACCACATCATTGACCAACGTGTTTGGCAAATCATAGTCGGAATCGAACAAATGGCAGAACTGCGCCTTGGCAGAGAGGGTGATTGCCAAAGTGAACACTATCGCAAATAGTCTATATATTCTTATTTGTGTCTGTTTCATGTATCATATATTTTGCCACAAAGATACATATTATTAATATATGTTACAAATTTATCGGCAAAAAAGTGCTTTTCATTGTTGCATTTATGCACAGTTGTAACAAACCAGGAATGAAACAAGAAGTACACACACGAATTCGGGCGGCACCTTCCTGCATCACGGAAGATACCGCCCGAATCTGTATAAGCACTTTCTACAATAATTATTTGTTCACAACATTGACTGGGTTGCCAGCCACGAAAGCCTTGACATTATCAAGCGCAATCTGCATGAGACGCTTACGTGCTGCTGCCGAAGCCCATGCAATATGTGGTGTGATGAAGCAGTTGCGTGCATTGATCAATGGAGAGCCGTTACGTGGAGGCTCCTCTGTCAGCACATCCACACCAGCTGCATAGATCTGCTTCTTGTTAAGTGCATCGGCCAGAGCCTGCTCATCAATCAGTGGTCCACGACCCGTATTGATGATAATGGCAGAAGGCTTCATGAGACGGAGACGCGACTTATTGACGAGGTGATGTGTGTCTGGTGTCAGCGGACAATGGAGGCTGAGAATATCAGAAGCACGGAAGAGTGCAGCCAAGGAAGCAGCCTTGTAGATACCGACCTTGGCCAGCTCTGTCTCCGACTTGCTCGAGAAGGCCAGCACCTTCATTCCAAAGGTCTGAGCGATGCGGGCAGTAGCCATACCTGTATTGCCAACACCGACGATACCAAGGGTGAGGCCATCAAGCTCAATGAGCGGCTTATCCCAGTAGGTAAAGTCCGGATTCTTCTCCCAACGGCCGACATGAACCGTCTGAGAATGATAATTGACTGGAGTGACGATGTTGAGGATATGCGACATCACCATCTGAGCCACTGACATGGTGCTATAGGCAGGGATGTTGGTCACTACAATGCCACGACGGGTAGCCTCAGGAATATCGACCACATTGTATCCCGTGGCCAGAACACCGATATAACGGAGGTCTGGCAGTTGCGACATAACTTCTGCGGAGATGATGACCTTGTTGGTCAAAACCATCTCTGCACCTTGGCATCGTGCAACAGTCTCTGCTGGAGAAGTACGGTCATAACGAACCACTTCCATGCCAAGTTCCTGCCATGGTTCCCAGGAGATATCTCCCGGATTAGCTGCGTAAGCGTCAAGAATTACAAGCTTCATAGTATAGTATCAAAGGAGTTGTTTACGAGTAAATAGATAGAGTATCGTTTTGCTAAAGACAAATCCGCTGCAAATATACGGAAAAATGAACACGTCGCCAAATTTTTGACAAGGAAAATGACAAAATGTCGCTGTAAAACATATTTTCGAGGGGTAAAAAAGAGGCAAAAAGATTTGGCACGGCTTTTGCAGAGGCATTTTCGGACACGGAATGGAGCGAACCGACATCCGTCCACATCCCGCAGAAAATATCAATACATTATAAAATAATAAAGACTATGGAAATTAAACCACTTGCAGACCGCGTGCTCATCAAGCCAGCACCGGCTGAGACAAAGACCATCGGCGGCATCATCATCCCTGACACCGCTAAGGAGAAGCCTCTCAAGGGCGAAATTGTTGCTTGCGGCAACGGTACGAAGGACGAGGCAATGGTAGTAAAGGTAGGCGACACTGTACTCTACGGCAAGTACGCTGGTCAGGAACTCGAGTTCGAGGGAGAGAAGTATCTCATCATGAAGCAGGGTGACATTCTGGCCATTCTGGCATAATTCTTAATTGAGAATTCATAATTCATTTTATCATGGCAAAGATTATTAAATTCGATACAGAAGCTCGTAACCTGCTTAAGAGTGGCGTTGACCAGTTGGCTGACGCAGTAAAGGTTACTCTCGGGCCTAAAGGCCGTAACGTCATCATCGACAAGAAGTTCGGTGCTCCACACATCACCAAGGACGGTGTTTCAGTAGCTAAGGAGATCGAGCTCGAGGATCAGTTCGAGAACATGGGTGCTCAACTCATCAAGGAGGTTGCCAGCAAGACTGGTGACGCTGCAGGTGACGGTACTACCACAGCTACCGTATTGGCTCAGGCCATCATCGGTGTAGGTCTCAAGAACGTAACTGCTGGTGCTAATCCTATGGATCTCAAGCGCGGTATTGACAAGGCTGTGGCTAAGGTGGTTGAGAGCATCAAGAGCCAGAGCGAGGAGATTGGTGACGACTACACCAAGATCGAGAACGTAGCTCGTATCTCTGCAAACAATGACGAGGAGATCGGCAAGCTCATCGCCGAGGCTATGAAGACCGTCAAGAAGGAAGGCGTCATCACCGTTGAGGAGGCTAAGGGTACCGATACTACCGTTGACGTAGTTGAGGGTATGCAGTTCGACCGCGGCTTCATCTCTCCATACTTCATGAACAATACTGAGAAGATGACCTGTGAGATGGATCAGCCAGCTATCCTCATCTATGATAAGAAGATCTCTAACCTGCAGGATCTCCTCCCTGTACTTGAGCCAGTAGCTAAGCAGGGTCGCTCACTCCTCATCATCGCTGAGGACGTTGAGTCACAGGCTCTCGCTACGCTCGTGCTCAACTCTATGCGTGGCTCACTCAAGATCTGTGCAGTCAAGGCTCCAGGCTTCGGTGACCGTCGTAAGGAGATGCTCAAGGATATCGCTATCCTCACCGGTGGTGTAGTCATCAGCGAGGAGGTAGGTCTCACCCTTGAGAACGCAACTCTTGAGATGCTCGGCCGTGCTGACAAGGTCGTTGTCTCTAAGGAGAACACCACCATCGTGGACGGTGCTGGTGACAAGCAGGCTATCGCTCAGCGTGTGCAGACCATCAAGGCTCAGATCGAGACCACTACCTCTGAGTACGACAAGGAGAAGCTTCAGGAGCGCCTTGCTAAGTTGGCAGGCGGCGTAGCAGTCCTCCACGTCGGTGCAGCTTCTGAGGTTGAGATGAAGGAGAAGAAGGATCGTGTTGACGACGCTCTCTGCGCTACCCGTGCAGCTATGGCTGAGGGTATCGTTCCTGGCGGTGGTGTAGCTTACATCCGCGCTATCTCTTCACTCGAAGGACTGAAGGGTGAGAACGATGACGAGACCATCGGTATCGAGATCATCAAGCGTGCTATCGAAGAGCCTCTTCGTCAGATCGTTGCCAACGCTGGCAAGGAGGGTGCAGTCGTAGTTCAGAAGGTCAAGGAGGGTGCTAAGGACTTCGGTTACAACGCTCGTACCGATGTCTATGAGGACTTCTTCGCAGCGGGTGTCATTGACCCTGCCAAGGTAACTCGTGTAGCTCTTGAGAACGCTGCTTCTATCGCAGGCATGTTCCTCACCACCGAGTGTGTCATCTCCGACAAGAAGGAGGAGAATCCAGCTCCTGCAATGCCAGCAGGCGGTATGGGTGGAATGATGTAATCAACTAAAACATAGAGTCATTAATCGATCAAATCATCGATTATGAAACTACCCTATTATCCCAAAGAATACCCAGCCCTACTTCGGTTGGGTATTCCTATTACTATAGCACAGATCGGCTTTACGCTGCAAGGACTTGCTGACACACTCATGGTGGGCCAGCATTCTGCGCGTGAACTGGCAGCTGCAGGCTTCGTCAACAGTATCTACACCATGGCCATCCTGATGATGATCGGCTATAGCATGTCGGCTGTTTCGCGTATCGGAGCCTTATATTCGCAAGGCCGTAAGCGTGAGATCATTACGGTGTTCAAATCAAGTCTGGTCACCAATCTGCTGCAAGGCCTGTTGATTACCGGAGTCCTGACATGCATCTATTATTATCTGCCCCAAATGGGACAATCGGAGGAACTCCTCCCGCTGATGCAGAGCTATTTCCTCATCCTGCTACCTTCCATGCCATTGATGGCGCTATACAACGCGTTCAAGCCATTCCTTGATTCGATCAATGACACCAAGACGTCGATGTGGATCATGCTGGCAGGCAACGTCTGGAACATCTTCTTCAACTGGGTGCTCATCTACGGACGATTAGGATTCCCGGAGATGGGCATCGAAGGCGCCGCTTGGGCAACAGCCTCTTCCCGTCTCTTCATCCTGGTGCTATTTGCCATTGTCGTATTCTTCACACCTCGCTACAAAGAGTATTTGCAATACTGGAAGGAGACGAAGATTTCGGCCAAGGACATGCGTATCCTCAATCACTTAGGCTGGCCTATTGGCATTCAAATGACCATGGAGATTGCCGCCTTTGCCGGAGCTGCGCTTTTCTTAGGATGGGGAGGCAAGAGCTGGGACGGAGTCACCGCCTTGGCCGGACACCAGGTGATGATCGTCCTGTCGAACCTGATCTATATGTTCTTCATCGGTATCGGCTCGGCTATTGCCATACGTGTGAGCAACTATCATGGACTTGAAGATATGACAGGAGTCAAGCATGCTGCTCATGCTGGTTATCAGATGATCCTCCTGGTCAGCATCATCGTTTCCACCACGGTCTTTGCCTTCCGCTTCAGCATCACCTCGCTCTTCATCAGTGCAGATGATCCGCTGATGTTGACCAAAGTGACCGAAGTTGTCGCTGCCACTTGTCTGCCTCTGATTCTCTATCAGTTTGGCGACGGCATGCAGACGGCTTATGCCAACGCGCTTCGTGGCTATGGAGATGTCAAGGTACTGATGGGGTACAGTTTTCTGGCTTACATCGTCATCTCTATCCCACTGAGTTTCATCTTCTGCATTCTGCTCGACGGAGGTTGTTTCGGTCTCTGGATGGGCTTCCCCTTCGGACTGACCACAGCGGCCATCCTTTATCGCAGAAGGTTCAGTAAGACTATCAGTAAAAGAATACCCAAAGAACATACTTCTTAAAAAATGTTCTTTGTAATCAAAATATTATAATTTTTCACGGTAATATTTGGAGGAAAGAAATGTTTTGACTATATTTGCACCAAAATATAACAAAAGCTATGAACTATTCTAAAATATTACATTCTGCTTTTGGCTTTCTGATCAGTGCATCTTTGTTATGCGCTTGTGGTAGCGATGAGCCTGAGAACATTTCTCCAAGTCCAACTCCTACTCCGACACCTACGCCAACCCCTACTCCTGGGGGTAATACTGACACTCCTGCCCTTTCAGAGAATCTCAAGGCTACTCAGCTTGATGTGGTTGACCTCGAGAAACTGAATGTCCCGTTTGGCAATTATTCTGGCATTACCCCTATCGGTAATGGCAAATATGCCGTTGTCGATGACAAGGCCTATGGTGCAGGTTTCGTAATTCTGGAGCTGAATATGAATGCAGAAACTGGCAAAATAACCAGCGTAAAGCGTAGTGTTCCAGAAGGTACAGATATGAGCTACTATCCAGATGGAAATTTCAACTGGAATGAGCTCGAAGCAGCAGGAACCGTGGTCAATGATCCTGAGGGCATCGTCTACTTCAAGAAAAAGAATACTGTATTCGTTGCCACCGAGGAGCCTCATAACGATCCTCGAGTTGTAGAATATACGCTCGAAGGAAAGGCAACCGGTCGTGAACTGGCTATTCCTAGAGACCTTATTGATAAATATAAGGTTCAGGAAGGCTTCGGCTTTGAGTCTTTAGCATACAACGAAAAGACCGGTCTTTTCTGGACCACAACAGAACATTCTTTATTAGCAGACATGAAAGAAGGTGAAAAGTCCTCACAATGTCGATTAATGAGCTTTGGTGAAGACCTGGGATTTAAGGATCAGTATCTCTACCGTACAGACGAATACAAAAACGGATATATCTGGGGCATCAGTGAAATGTGTGCACTTGACGATGGCCGACTTATCGTTATGGAGCGCAATTTCGAATATCCAGGTTGCTACATCTCTCTCTACGTCGTCAATCCTACCAAAGCAAAGTCTGGAGATCTGCTGGACAAGAAACTGGTCTACTCCAATAAGGGCACGTCAGAGGCGGCTGCTGGTATTGGCAAATATGCGTATAACTACGAGGGCATGTGCTTAGGTCCAAAGCTAAACAACGGTACTCAGACGCTTCTCCTCATTGCAGATTCGGACAATAAAAATAAAGAATTGTTCGGTGAACGTATCCAAGTGCTGGGCTTAGAGTAAGAAACTAGCAATAATTTGCGTCGACATTTGGACATTCCGCAGATTTTTTGTATCTTTGCGCCGCATTATTTATATACGACAATGATTAATCGCTTATTAACCCGCATAAAGACCGTGCAGCTGGTATATGCCTGCTTGCAGAACGGACAGCCATTCCAGCATGTAGACGATCAGCTGATGGACTCTATCGAGGCCAGCCAGAAGCTCTGTAACTACCTGTTGGCACTTATCGTTAAGGTAACCGACTACCGCCGCGCTCAGTTCGAGCAGGCCAAAAGCAAGTTCCTTCCTACTGAGGAGGACCTCAATCCAAATACCCGTTTCGTCGACAATAAGATTCCTGCTCTCATCTCAGAGCACAGCGAAATCCTGCAGTACTGCGAGGATGAGAAGTTGACCAACGACTTTGACACCGAGCTATACCGCTCTATCCTCGACGAGATTGAGAAGATGCCAGAGTATGAGGCTTATATGGCACAGAAGCAGCCATCTACTTTCGAGCAGGACCGTGATCTCTGGCGCATCATTATTGAGACAGTCTTCGTTGACAATGAGAAACTCTCAGAGGCGCTCGAGGAGAAGAATATCTTCTGGAACGATGACTTCACCACCATCCTCAACTACGTCGTCAAGACTGTAGCATTGCTCAAGCCAGACTCGGAGGTTGTACTGCAGAGCAACTTCAACGAGGAGGCTGACCGCAAGTTTGCCACTGACCTCTACCACTTCAGCCTCAAGGAATACTATGACAACTGCCGCTTGATCAATGCAGTTGCATCTAACTGGGAGGCAGAGCGTATGGGTCTCATGGAAAAGATCATCATGTCTTGCGCCATGACCGAGATCGTGCACTTCATCGATATTCCTGTCGGAGTATCTATCAATGAGTACATCGAACTTGCCAAGCATTATTGCTCTCCAAACTCAGGACGCTTCGTCAATGGTATCCTCGACAAGATTGTCCGTGAGTGGCGTACAGAGAAAAAGATTGTCAAGAAATAATCTTTTATTGTAATCTGAAATTAGTAATTTGTAATTATTATAACATAGTATGTTCAACGCAATTCTCCTTCAGGCTCCAGCACAGCAGAGCCCATACGGCTCACTGATTTTCATCGGCCTAATCATTCTCGTGTTCTATTTCTTCATGATCCGTCCTCAGCAGCAGCAGCAGAAAAAGCTTCGCGAGGAGCGTAACAAGATGCAGAAGGGTGACCACGTCATCACCAGCGGTGGCCTTTATGGCAAGATTGAGGGTGTTAAGATGGGTCCTGCAAACAAGAAGGGTGTCGCTGAGCCAGAGAGCTTCATCGTAAGCCTCAAGCCAGATTATAATGTTAACATCCTGGTCAGCAAGGAATGCGTATTCAAGGATATGAGCGACGTCCTTGCCAACGCTGCTAAGTAAGGAGCAGCCTGACAGGCAAAGAAAGACAGAAAAATGGCAGTAAAGCCAGACGATAAACAAGGACGACAGTCCACATTTCTCAGAAAAGTCAATATCTTCATAGGGCGAACCAGCCGCAAGGAGGTGTTGACCTTTCTGCTATTTGTGTTAGTTTCTGGCTTCTTCTGGATTGTCCTGTCTTCTCGCGAAGAGACAGCATCGGAGTTTCAGGTTGATCTCATCATCGAGGGACAGCCTCAAGGTATGGTATTCACCACTCGTATGCCAGATGCGCTGAAGGTAACCATCACAGATACCAACGCGCGACTGCTGAACTACAGTGTCAATGACCGTCTCACCTCCCTGACCGTCGACTTTGAGCGCTATGCTGATGCTATCGGTAATTTCCGTATCTCAGCTGCCGAGCTCCAATCTCTGCTACGCGAACGTCTGTTCAGCAGCACGCAGATTACCGCCGTCTCTCCTTCGCTCATTGATGCACGTTTTGCACTTACCGAAGGCCGTAAGTACCCCGTTGTCGTCTCTGGCATTTATTTCCCAGCCGACAACTATCGTCTCCGTGCGATGATTGTCGAACCGGATTCCGTCATTGTCAATGCTCCGAATGCGGTGCTCGACACCTTGAATTGCGTCTACACCATAGCTTCTGCGCATTATGATCTGCGCGACACACTCACTGAAACCCTTCCGTTGGATCTCCAAATCGGAGTCAAAGCTACACCAGCTTCTGTCAAGGTCACTGCACCAGTAGCACAATACGTAGAGAAGGTCTTTGACAATATGGTGGTCAATACCTCCCAGTTGCCTAAAAACAAGCGCATGTTGATCTTCCCTTACAGTGTGCGATTGACCTGCCTCGTCGACTTCCATCACTATAGCCAGCTGACCGCAGAGGATTTCGAGATTTCCGTCTCTTACGACAGTATCTCTACTTCCGATGGCCGTCACCTCCCTATCCTTATTAAATATAAGGACGATCCGACCTTAGTGACCAATATCCAGACCTATCCACAGAAAGTAGAATACATCCTCGAATGACACGCTCCTCAAAACTCATAGCCATCACTGGAGGCATTGGTTGTGGCAAATCTGTTGTCTCTCAGCTATTGCGTATCATGGGCTATGAAGTCTATGACTGTGACTCGCGTGCCAAATGGGTCATGACACATGATGACCTTCTCCGCCAGCAGCTTATCACACTCTTTGGCGAAGCAACCTACCTTCCAGACGGGAGCCTTAACAAACCTCATCTTTCTGCTTCTATCTTTGGCAATAATGAAGCCTTAGCCAAGATGAACGCCTGCGTGCATCCTGCCGTGGAGCGAGACCTAAGGAAGCAGTACGAGGCTTATAAAGAGATTACGAATTACAAATTACAAGATACAGACTACCGTCCTTTCTTCTTCGAATCCGCCATTCTCTTTGAATCCGGCTTCGACAAACTTTCCCTCCCCGACGAAGTCTGGACCATCTCAGCACCGCTCGAACTCCGTATCTCTCGTGCCATGCAGCGCGATCATACAACTCGCGAGCAGGTTCTGAACCGCATCAATAGCCAGATGTCTCAGGAGGAAAAAGAAATCCGAGCCAACCATGTAATATGGAATGACCCGGAACATTCTGTCATTGAGCAAGTCAATGAGATTATTCTTCCTCTACCTGATATTTCTTCTTCCACTCCAGATAATACGGAGGCTCTTCCAGCATCAGCTGCTCATTCTCGTCGATGAAGAGCTGCGTCGTCGTGGCCTTGACGCAGAGTGCATTATCTGACTCACGACGTATCTCATAGCTATAATCCAATCGCGCACCCATCTTATAGACATAGCGCGTGCGAATCACCGCCACATCATTCAGGCCGAGAGGGCCATAATACTTGATATGCACATCCACGATAGGCGCATAGAGGCCAGAAGCAGAGATCTCAGCATAGCCGATACCTGGATAATGGCGGCCAAAAGACTCTCGGCCATCCTCCAGATACTTTATATACGAACCATGCCAGGCTCTGCGCATTGAATCTATCTCGCTGAACCTGACAGGTACTTTGCAAATATCTTCCAGTTTTACCATATTACTTCTTAAACACAGCGTCATCAATCTTCACGTCGTGCTTGAAGTCGCTGAAGTCATACTGCTGGTAGTTCTTACCCTTCTCATTGAGGCGGATGCTCTTGAGCTCACCAGCCTTCGAATCCACGGTAATCACAAACGACTGGAACATCAGCTTGCGCTTATCTGCAGCCGACTTGGTGATAGGTACGATGGTCATGATCATCAGGTTACCCTGGCGCTCCATATCCACGTCTGCTACGTCACTGAGGTCAGTATCTGTATTTCCGCTGGTCATACCCTTGATAGCATTGACCAATGGAGTCAGCGCTGAGTTACCCTTGGCATTGGCAGTATTAGCCTTACCGTTATTGACGATGGTGAAGCTCTCGCCATCGGTCAGCAGCTTGTCCTTACCCTGATTGGTCGAAATCACCATCTTGGCAGGCTTCTTGAAATAGAAGTCGCCCTTAGTCACTACATCCTTAGTAACCATCTCGTTATGCACGGTCTTTGTTACCTTAGCAGAGAGTGTAGTCAGGTTCTTATATCCCTCCATCGCCTGCTTCATCACGTCTTCCTGAGCGAACACAGAAGTCGAGAAAGAGGTGCACAGAGTAAGCACGAAGATTGCAAGGATTGCAAATATCTTTTTCATATAATTAGTCAGTCAAAATTATATTTTTTCTCTCCGAGGTTAGTAATTATGTGTATAATCCTCCATTAATAGAAATCACATTACCCGTGATATAACCTGCCTGTGGTGAAGCCAGGAAGGCCACGAGCTCTGCCACCTCCTCAGGCTTACCGAAGCGGTTAGCTGGGATGGTCTTCTTCAATGCAGCCTCATCGAGACCCTCTACCATATCGGTTTTGATAAAGCCAGGAGCAACGGCATTGACGGTGATGTTCTTGCGTGCTACCTCCTTGGCCAGCGCCTTGGTAGCAGCGATGATACCACCCTTAGCAGCCGAGTAGTTGGTCTGACCCTGCATGCCCATGATACCACTCACCGAAGCCATGTTGATGATACGTCCGAACTTGTGGAACTGCATCTGTGGGATCAATGGCTGAGTCACGTTGAAGAATGAATTCAGGTTGGTGTTGATGACCGACAACCAGTCCTGAGCTGGCATCAAAGCCATCACATTGTCACGACGAATACCCGCATTATTGACTACAATCTCGATATACTCATCATTGTCGGTATGAGCGTTCTGCCAAGCCTCAAGTGCCTGCTTTACCTGCTCAGCGTCGCTGACGTCAAACTTCAGCATCTCACCGTCACTGCCAGCTTCGCGGATAGCCTGAAGGGTCTCCTCTGCAGCAGTCGTATTGTTTACATAGTTGATCAAGACATGGTAGCCCAACTGAGCAAGCTTGATGCTCACTGCACGGCCAATGCCGCGGCTACCACCTGTTACAAGTGCATATTTCATAATCTGAATTGTTTTATTGGTTAGACATCAGCAGACGCAAAGGGTTTAAAACGCCCGCTATAGGTGCAAAGATAAGAATTATCCCCCGAACTGCCAAACTTTCAGTTTCTATTCGGCCAAAAATGCAGCGTATTTTGAAAAAAGCGCGCAATTTATTTGGAGCATATTCCAAAATCGACTATCTTTGCACTCAGTATAATCGCTGAAATTCATTTTTCAGCGACTTTTGCGTGTACTATCTATAAATAATATGGAAATAAAAGACCTGGTGCTCCAGAAGCCCAGATTCAATGCTCTCATCAAGAAACTGCGTTCTTTCGGAAACGCAGCCACTCCGTGTGTCAATACCATCCAGCTCAAGGGCCTCACCGGCTCGTCGGCTGCCACCTTTCTCTCCCCAGTCAAGAATGCCGTTGACCGTATCTTCCTCTGCATCCTCAACGACGAGGAGCAGGCCGGCTACTTCTACCACGACCTCTGTCAGGTAGGAGGCGAGGATGCAGTCTTCTTCTTCCCTTCCGGCTACAAGCGCAGCATCAAGTACGGACAGATTGACTCGGCCAATGCCATCCTCCGCACCGAAGTCCTCTCCAGCATCAACCGCTGGATTGAGAAGCAGCAGGAGCAGCAGCCGCAGTCATCAGAGACAGATACACCCGCTGCCTGTGGCATAATCATCGTCACCCACCCTGAGGCTCTGGCCGAGAAGGTAGCCGTCAGCGAGGAGGTGCAGGAGTCCATCCTCACCCTCCACCGTGGCGAGCGTATCGACAGTAAGGATGTCAAAGACATGCTCAATCAGGAAGGTTTCCAGCGCGTCGACTATGTCTATGAACCCGGTCAATATGCTTTCCGTGGCTCCATCCTCGACGTCTTCAGCTACAGCAGCGAGTACCCTTATCGTATTGACTTCTTCGGCAACGAGATTGACTCTCTCCGCACCTTCGAGGTAGACACGCAGCTCACGAAGGACAACCTCGACGAACTCACCATCGCACCGAATTTTGCTCAGCAGGAGGTCAACGGCATCTCGCTCCTGGAGTACCTCTCCCCTGCCACCACCCTGCTCGTCTGTCAGGACGCGAAGTGGGTGACTGAACGTGTCAGCCAGGTCTGCAATCAGGACCTGAGCGAATCGCTCCTCTCCAGCGAGGAAGGCGACCTGGACGCGATGAAGAAGCTCGTCTCTCCGGAGCAGTTTGCCGAGGCCATAGAGCAGTTCAGCCGCATAGACCTGAGCAATCGTAATCTGGAGGCTTCTGCGCCAAAGGCTTCGAGCAAGGCGAAGTTCTCTGCCATCGAGTTCCACACCACACCGCAGCCGGAGTGGCACAAGAACTTTGACCTCATCAGTCAGGACTTCCAGCGCTACCTCATGCAGGGCTACCGCCTCTATATCTTGTCCGACAGCCCTAAGCAGCTTGACCGTATCGAGGCCATCTTCCAGGACCGTGGCGAGTCATACAAGCTCTACCGCGTCCCCAAGGCCATCCACGCAGGTTTCGTTGATGATGACACCAAGATCTGCTACTTCACTGACCACCAGATCTTTGACCGTTTTCACAAGTACAACCTCAAGTCCGAGCGCGCACGTTCGGGTAAGATTGCGCTGAGTATCAAGGAACTGATGGAGTTCAATATCGGCGACTACATTGTGCACGTCGATCATGGCATTGGCCAGTTCGGCGGCTTAGTGGACTTGCCGATGGGCCAGCCAGATCCTGTCACCGGAGAGCAGCGCACCCAGGAAGTAGTCAAGCTGATGTATAAGAATGGTGACCTGCTTTTCGTCTCCATCCACCAGCTCGACAAGCTCAGCAAGTACCGTGGCAAGGACGCCGAGCCACCTTCATTGAGCAAGCTCGGCAGCGGCAACTGGGAGAAGCTGCGCGACAAGACCAAGGAGAAGATGAAGGACATGGCGCGTGACCTCATCGCCCTCTACGCCCTCCGCAAGCAGGAAGAAGGTTTCTGCTTCAGTCCCGACAGCCAGATGCAGCACGAGCTCGAAGCCTCGTTCATGTTCGAAGACACCCCTGATCAGCTCAAGGCCACCGTCGACATTAAGCGCGACATGGAGAGCACCCGTCCGATGGACCGACTCATCTGCGGAGACGTAGGCTTCGGCAAGACCGAGGTGGCTATCCGCGCCGCCCTCAAGGCCTGCAACGACTGCAAGCAGGTAGCCGTCCTCGTCCCTACCACCGTCCTCGCCTACCAGCACTTCCGCACATTCTCTGAGCGACTGAAGGACTTCCCTGTCCGCGTCGACTACCTCACCCGTGCCCGTTCGGCCAAGCAGACTACACAGATTCTCAAGGACCTGAAGGACGGCTCCATCAACATCATCATCGGCACCCACAAGCTCGTCGGCAAGCGCACCCAGTTCGCCGACCTGGGCCTGCTCATCATCGACGAGGAGCAGAAGTTTGGCGTCAAGACCAAGGAGGCGCTCAAGGCGCTGCGCGTCAATGTCGACACGCTCACCATGACCGCCACTCCTATCCCACGCACGCTGCAGTTCAGCCTCATGGGAGCCCGTGACCTCAGCATCATCTCCACCCCTCCGGCCAACCGTTACCCAATCCAGACAGAGGTGGTGCGCGACGAGGACGCCGTGCTGAAAGAGGCCATCAACTTCGAGCTCTCGCGCAACGGACAGGTCTTCGTCATCAACAACCGCATCTCGCAGCTCGTTGACATCCAAGCACGTATCGAGAAACTCGTCCCTGATGCACGTGTCGCCTTTGGCCACGGCCAGATGGAACCGGAGATTGTGGAGCAGCTGATCCTCGACTTCGCCAACCACGAATATGACGTGCTCGTCTGCACCACCATCATCGAAGCCGGCCTCGACATTCCGAATGCCAACACGATGATTGTGATGAATGCGCAGAACTTCGGACTCTCGGAGCTCCACCAGCTGCGTGGCCGCGTAGGCCGTACCAACCGCAAGGCGTTCTGCTACCTCGTCACCCCGTCCTATAGCCTCCTCACGCAGGATGCACGCCGCCGTCTGCAGGCCATCGAGAACTTCTCCGGCCTTGGTTCAGGTATTCATCTGGCTATGCAGGACCTCGACATCCGTGGTGCGGGCAACCTCCTCGGCGGCGAGCAGTCCGGCTTCATCACCGAACTCGGCTACGAGACTTATCAGAAAATCCTCAAGCAGGCCATCAAGGACCTCAAGACGCACGAGTTCCGCACCTTCTTCAGCAACGAGCTGCAGGACGGCGAGAATGTCACCGACGAATGTGCCCTCGACACCGACCTTGACATCGGCTTCGGTGAGAGCTATGTACCTGAGAGTTCGGAGCGTATCGGACTCTATCAGGAGCTCGACGCGCTCACCACTGAGAAGGAGATTGAGGCTTATCGCCAGCGCATGATTGACCGTTTCGGACCTATCCCTACCCAGGGAGAGGAACTCCTCCGCGTCGTCACCCTGCGCCAGCTGGGTCGTCAGATCGGCTTCGAGAAGATCATCATCAAGCGTGGCCAGATGCGCTGCCTCTTCGTCTCCGACCAGGACGACACCTATTATGATTCAAAGCACTTCGACGGAGTCCTCGACTACTGCGGTGAGCATCCTAAGACCTGCCGCCTCGAAGAGAAGAACGGCAAGCGCTCCCTCTTCTTCCACCACTGCTGCACGGTCAAGCAGGCCGTCGAGTATCTGAAGTGCATCAAGTAATACTTACGCCGTGCGCATATCCTTATCCACCATAGCGCAGACACACGAGTCGCTCCAGACATTCTCTGCCGTCTCGATCATGTCAATGATGGTGAAGATCGGGAGGATGATACCCATGATGCCGATAGGAGCCCCCTGTCCCGCCATCAGCGAGAGCGTCAGGAAGTAGCAGCCCATCGGGACACCCGCATTGCCAATGGCAGAGAAGACGGCGATACAAAGCCATAGGAGCATGGTAGGCAGGTCAATGACTGTGCCGCCATTCTGCATCACGAAGAGCGAAGTGACCAGGATAAATGCCGCGCAGCCATTCATATTGATGGTGGTGCAGATAGGCAATACGAAGCGTGCCACATGACGCTTGGCGCCCAGACGCTCCTCGGCCGACTGCATAGTCACAGGCAGCGTAGCCGCCGAACTCTTGGTAAAGAGCGCCATCAGCACCGCCGGCGTCATGGCACGGAACACGCGCCAAGGATTGAGCTTTCGTGCCAGCAGGAAGAGCGGCAATACCACGAAGAACTGCACACAGTTACCACCCAGTATCACAGCCACATACTTACCCAAGGAGCCGACAATGACGCCCGACTCAATCTGCGCCGAGAGCTGCGCCGCAAAGGCCACAATGCCGAGCGGCAACGCCCAGATTAGCGCGCGGATCAGCGTAAACAGCAACTCCTGCAGCCCGAAGATTCCCTTTACCAGCGTCTGCTTATTGTCCGTCTCAGGCATCTTGGCCAACGCCAGACCCACCGCGAAGGCCACCAGCAGGATGCTCAGCACATTACCCGCAGCAAACGGCGTGATGATGTTGTTAGGAATTACGCTGAGGATATGGTCATAGTAGCTGAGCGCCTCAAGGTTCTCTGGCACATCCACCTGCCCTGCATTGACAATCTCAGCCGGCAGATTACCCGGCGCAATGGCCACGAAGAGCAGCAGGCCCACCACTGCCGACGCTATCGTAGTAAGCAGCGTATAGACCAGCGTGTGACGGAAGATGCTGCCCGAGTCCTTGCTCAGCGTAGAGAGCGTGGTGATGACGGACAGTGCAATGGTCGGGACGGCCACAAACTGGAAAAGACGGGTATAGACCGTAGCGATGAAGTCAAAAAGCTCGTTGAGCCAGGCAATGCCCAGATATCCGAGTATGGCACCTACGATGAGTGCACCGATCCAGACAAGAAGTTGCTTATTCATTATTTAATAATATAAGGTCAGAAGACTCCGCACAGAGTCCCGGAAATGGTAAGAAACTCCCAGCAGAGACCTGCCAGGAGTTTCTATGTTTATGGATTTACATCCCAGAAGGATTGTATATCAATTAGTAAGAGATGATTGGCTCAAGCTCCTTAGCCTGTGCAACCATTGCCTCGATCTCAGGGAGGTTAGGTACACGGTTTACAAGGTTCTTAGCCTCATTGCACTCGTCAAGCTTAGCCTTGAGGTTAGCAGGCACGCGGTGACGGAGCTCCTTCACGGTGTCAACACCAGCAGCCTCGAGCAACTCAGCGAACTGGCCAGCAATGCCCTTGATACGCATAAGGTCAGAGTGGTTGGTCCACTTGAGGATCAACTTAGGGCTGATACCGGTAGCCTCAGCCAATTCCTTACGGCCCTTAGGAGCAGCACACTTCTCAAGGATATCGTCAGTAGTCTTGATGCCAGCAGCATTCAGCTTCTCTGCATATACTTCACCTACACCTTCGATGGTAATTACACTGTAAGACATTTTCTTAGATTTTTTAAGAGTTAATATTTAGGGTTCACTATAAAATGCAAGGAACTACGTTGCAAATATAAGTTTATTTTTCGTACAAAAGCATATTTCCCCGAAAAAAAGTAGATTTTAGCCGAAAAAAACAAGTGTTTGATCGAAAAAAACCGAGGGGAAATGCCAAAATTACTCACTGACAGCCGGAGCCTCAGCCTTATTTTTGCCCTTCGTCACGAAATAATAGACTACAGCACCCACGATAGCCAAGAGGCAGACCGAGAGGATTGGGCGATAGAACAGCCAGGCAATAGCCACAACGATCAGCGTCCAGGCAAAGGCAATGACATTGCAGATCAGACCCACACCCCATGACATGATCGAAGAGAGGAAAGGCACCACCTTGAGCAGGGTTGAGAGAATGTCGAACACCATCTTGAGGCCCGCACTGATCAGGATGAAGCCGAGGATACGGAGCACCCAGGTCAGCATCGTATTGCCAGCCTTCTCGCTCTCAAACATCTCCTCCATCGTCTGCTCGCCAGCCACGATAGAGCTGAACGACTTGCCATTCTTGGCCGTATATCGTGTGAAAGTATCGCCCTGTACCTTGGCGATGAGCGAAACGACATTCCGTGCTGGGATATAATGATACTCCACGCGCACATCACCCACCTCAGGAGCACTCGGATTCTTGCCGAAGTAGATGACATTGTTATTGATCTGACGGAGCGAATCGCTCTGGAGAGAAAGCATCAGCGGACGGTTATTGCTGCGAGGGAAGCCCGAGATCATCTGCTCAGGCAGCTTATAGGCACCGATAGTAGCATTCTGCGCCGTGTACGACTTGTTCTCCACCTGGCAACGGACACCGGCATTGTTGGCGCTCTTATACTCAGGATCCTTGAACTCCGAGCTGTTGACAGGCTGCGAAGTCCACTGCTTAGAGTAAGTATAGGTAGTAGTGACCTCCTGAGAGCCGCCCAGCTTATCCTCAGACTTCGACGAAGCAGACTCCACCCACTGGTAGTACTGTACCTCACGGCTCATGGCCATGCCCGTCACACCCACCTTGAAGTCGGTGTCGATCAGCGAGTCGAGCGTCACCGCTGTGCCATTGGCATGGATCAGCTTACCCTCATACTCAGCATCATAGACATTGACATCAGGCATGTGCACAGCCACACCCTCAGCCTCATTGAGCATCTTGGCCGTCTTGACAGCACGGCCCTCATTCCACCACAGCATCACTGTAGCGGCAATCAGCAAAACAAAACCTGTGCCAATGCCTCCGAACGAGCTCTTGACACGCGAACCATAACTGATAGTTCTTTTCTCTGTATAAGCCATCTTAATAGATTTTATAAAATGATGAAATAATTCGATGTTTCAGCGCATCCTCAGGTGAAGAGCGTATATCTCAAGTCATAAACGTAGTAGACCATGCCGCCACCGACAGCCAGCGCCGCGCCAAAGATACACAGCAGCTGCCACCAGCGCATCGGATCAGGCAGATAGGCGAAGTCCTTCCACTCCTTGCGCTTCCAAAGCCCCAGGTTATCCCTGAGCCACTCAGAGAAAGCGATGAGGTCAAGCGGCTTGCCCTCCTGCTCGCGAGCCCAGCCTTCCAGCGCCAGCTCCATCACCGGCTCATCCATCCAGCTGAAGGCGTTGCACCAGCGCAGCAGCACGCCCTCCTCCGTATGCTCCACGCCCAGGCAGATCGTAAACTCATTCTTGTTGCCGCCATGCCAGTAGGCACGCTGCTCCTCACCTATCGTCACCCCCTTGTCTGCATCGAAGAGCAGCACGAAGAAGTGCACCTGATGAGTCTTTCCATTCAGCGCATTGAGCAGCTGGAAGGCACGCTGGTCGGCCATCGTAGCAATGCCTAGGCCCTGGATAGGCTCCTGCTTCATGTTCTGGATGGCCGGATAGTCATAGAGCCCCTTCTCCCGGGCCTGCTCCGGAGAAATCTCCTCGTAGCGGAAGATGGAGTTAGAGTGGTCGAGTGGATTGGCATATCGCTGCTCGTAGGTCTCCGTCTCCACATGCTCAGTCACCCTGTCCCAGTCCACAGCATCACCGCCGCCGCCTGCCACACAGTTAGCGTGGTAAGTCGGGAAGTAATAGGTACGGCCACCCCATCGGCTGGCCAGGCTCTGGAACATATATTCTGAGATCGTCGACGTATGGCCCGTATTGAGCTCCCATGACCACGAGTCAGGATGGTGCACATAGCGCACACGCTGCTCCTGGCGCGACCTGCCCTTGCCGTCCGACACCGTGACATAATAGACCACGCGCTCCGTCCAGGCATTGTAGTGCTTCGCCGTGACCACATAGCCGCTCAGGAACTCCACATCCTTGCCCAGGTACCTGACCAGCGCATGCACCGACCCTATCAGCGCCTCTGCCACACCCACGAGGATGAGAATCTCCGTCCAGTCCATGCACAGCAAGCGGGCAGGATCATAGACATAGAGCCCACCCAGCACGAGCAGCGGAATCAGATAGGCCAGCCAGTGCATCAATCCTTCTTCTTAAAGAGGTCTACGTCATCATCAATGCCCGTCTGCACCACAGTCTTGGTGCTGGTGCTACTGATGATGGTATAGTCGATCTTGCTCTTGTTCGAGATGAAGAACTTAGCAGGGATGAGCTCGATGAGTGTCTCGCGCTGACGGATGATGTCGAGCATACGGGTCTGTGCCTGGTTGAAGTACATACGCTGCACCTCGATGGCCTGCATGAGGTCCTTATAGAGCGAGGTATCAAACTCAGGGTTGCTCTCCTGGATCCACTTCATCGTCGAGCCGTCGCCCTGCGAGTAGCGGCCAGAGATGATCTCCGGGAAAACCTTCTCGAAGGTGTCACGATACTCCTCTGTCACGCCAGCCTTCTGCTTGATGACCTTCCACATCGTGTCGTGCACAGTCTCCACCTTGCCCTTCTGAGCCTCAGCCTCCTTACGCAGGCTGACTTCCTCGTTGTTGTATTTGATGTACATCCCTACGACGATCAGTGCCAATACCACCAATACGCCAATACCAACCATAGAAATCATAATATACTCAATCTTTAATTATTAATATTTGGCCACAAATGTAATTATAAAATGTGAGATTTCAAAGAAATAAGCAGAAAAACTTATTTCTTTGAAATACTTGACTATCAAAAATCAAAGATCCTTCATCAAATTAATCATTTCTATCGCAGAAATCATCGCATCTGCACCCTTGTTGCCAGCCTTTGTACCAGCACGCTCGATGGCCTGCTCGATGCTGTCGGTGGTCAGGATACCATTGGTTACAGGCAGGCCCGACTTGAGGCTTGCAGTAGCAATACCCTTAGCCGACTCATTGGCTACCATGTCAAAGTGTGGAGTTGCGCCACGGATTACTGCGCCGAGGCAGACCACAGCGTCATACTTGCCCGAGCAAGCCATCTGCTGAGCCACGAGTGGGATCTCAAATGCACCTGGAACGTATGCCAGAGTCAAGTCATCACTATTGCCGCCATGGCGCACGAAACAATCCTCAGCGCCACCGATCAGGCGGTCTACGATAAAGTCATTGAAACGAGAGGCTACAATGCCAATCTTCTGACCAGCTGCGGTCAGGTTACCTTCTACTTTTTTCATTGTTTATTTGAATTATTTAATATCCTTCATGTGCAACAGATGACCCATCTTCTTGTACTTTGTGTACATATAGAACTCATCCTTCTCATTACAAGTCATCTCAATCTGCTCACGGTCCACCACCTTGAGTCCGAAACCATCCAGACCCTCAATCTTGGCCGGGTTGTTGGTCATCAGGATCAGCTCATGGATCCCCAGGTCAGCCAGGATTGAGGCTCCCGTACCATACTCACGCAGGTCAGCGGCAAAGCCCAGAGCGAGGTTTGCCTCCACGGTGTCCATACCCTGATCCTGCAGTGCATAAGCGCGCAGCTTGTTGATCAATCCAATGCCACGACCCTCCTGACGCAGATAGAGCAATACGCCACGTCCACGCTTCTCGATGCGGCACAGCGCCTCGGCCAACTGCTCGCCACAGTCACAGCGCAGACTGCCGAAAGCATCACCTGTCAGACACTCCGAGTGTACGCGGCAGAGCACCGGTTCTGGGGTCGATACGTCGCCCTTTACCAATGCCACGTGGTGCTCTCCAGTCACCTCATTGACGTAGCCGTAAGCCTTGAACGTGCCGTACTTGGTAGGCAGTTCAGCCACCGACACGAGCTTCACCAGCTTCTCCGTCTTTCGGCGATAAGCCACCAGGTCACTGATAGTCACCATCACCAGATTGTGCTTCTTGGCGAATTCCTGCAGCTCAGCCGTACGCATCATCGTACCGTCCTCACGCATAATCTCGCAGCACAAACCGCACTCTTTCAGACCGGCCAGGCGGCAGAGATCCACAGTTGCTTCAGTATGTCCGCTGCGCACTAATACACCTCCGTCACGTGCCTGCAATGGGAACATGTGTCCCGGGCGGCGGAAGTCAGTTGGCTTGGTCTCCTCAGCCACCGTAGCACGTGCAGTAATGCCACGCTCCACGGCCGAAATGCCCGTTGTCGTCGAGATATGATCGATGCTCACCGTAAATGCCGTGAGGTGATTATCGCTATTGTTGGCGCACATCTGAGGCAGGTTCAGCTGCTCGCATATTTTTCTGCTCATTGGCATGCATATCAAGCCTTTAGCCTCTGATGCCATCAGATTGACGTTCTCTGTCGTAGCGAACTCAGCCGCACAGATCAAGTCGCCCTCGTTCTCACGATCAGCGTCATCAGTCACCAGCACGCACTGGCCTTTGCGAATGGCCTCAATGGCCTCGTCGATAGTATTCATTTAGTTTAGAGTCTATAGTTTAGAGTTTAGAGAAATCCGTTGGCGGCAAGCTTCTCCATGATGCCCGAATCTGCATCATTCTGCTTGCCTAAAAGTTTCTCCACATATTTGGCAATGATGTCATTCTCCAGATTCACCCGGTCACCCACGCGTGCCTGATGCAGCGTCGTAGCTGCCTGAGTATGAGGGATGAGCGACACTGCAAATGAGCGATCATCCACACGCGCCACGGTAAGCGACACGCCCTGTATCGTGATGCTTCCCTTCTCTATAATGTAGCGCAGCAGTCGCGAGTCACACTCCACGGTGAGCCACAGCGCCGTGTCATCCTGCCGGCGGTCAGAGATACGTCCCGTGCCGTCAATGTGGCCCGATACGATGTGTCCACCCAGGCGTGTCTGCAACGACAAGGCGCGCTCCAGGTTGACAGAGCTTCCGGCCGTGAGCTCACCCAATGCTGTACGCTGCACCGTCTCAGGCATCACGTCGGCGGTGAACCCATGCCCCGTCAGGCTCGTCACCGTCAGACACACGCCGTTCGTGGCGATGCTGTCGCCCACCTGTGTCCCCTCCATCACCAGGCTCGCCTCCACCTCCAGAATGAAGCTCTTGGCGCCGCGGTGCAAGGACTTGACGTGTCCTACTTCTTCTATTATTCCGGTAAACATTTTTTTAAGGGATACTAAGGAAAATTTAAGGGAATCTAAGGGAGACTAAGGGACGATAGTTGTGCTGGTCGAAAAGCCATGTATCAGCACATCACTACCGCACATCTCCACCTTTATATTATTAAGGAGCAACGCTTCCGAGAGCTTCTCAAAGCCCAGCCCCTCAACAGGCGTCTTGGCCTCCTTGCCTCCGATGATCTTAGGCGCCACGAATGCATACACCTCGTCGATGAGTCCTGCTTGCAGGAAGGCCTCGTTGATTGTGCCACCGCCCTCCACCAGGATGCTGTCTATGCGCTCCTCGCCACACTTTCGCATCAGCTCTTCGAGCGTGTCGCAGCACCAAACCTTGACGCTCTGGCGCTTGAGTTGTGTGATCTTCTCGGTCTGCTCCAGCGCTGGGGTAGCATGCACCACGATAGTTTCAATCTGTCCAGCCGTACGCACCAGCTGGCTCTCCAGTGGGATGCGTAGCTGACGGTCAAGCACGATGCGTATCGGGTTACGCGCCTCTGGCTCATCAACAATGCGAGTGTTGAGCATCGGGTCATCGATCAGCACCGTGCCAATGCCGCAGAGGATGGCGGTGAGCTGTTTGCGCAGGCGGTGCACTTTGGAGCGAGACTCAGGTCCCGAGATCCATTGGCTGTCGCCCGTCCGCGTGCAGATCTTCCCGTCGAGCGTCATGGCATATTTGGCCACCACCCAAGGGCGCTTCTCGGTGATGTAGCGCAGGAAGACGCGGTTCTGCAGCTTCATCTCCTGTGCGAGGTCTGACGCTTGGTCAATCACCTCTACCTCAATGCCAGCCTCCACGAGCTGTCGGATTCCCTTGCCCGCCACGAGTGGATTCGGATCGAGCAAACCTACCACCACGCGGCTGATCTTGTGCTCAATGATAGCCTCCGTGCAAGGTGGCTGCTTGCCATGATGGCAACAAGGCTCGAGGGTTACATACATCGTCGCGCCCACGCAATCCACACCCCTTGAGTCCGCATCTCGGAAGGCGTTGCGCTCAGCGTGGAGGTCTCCATAGCGCGCATGATAACCCTGCGCCACCACCTTGTGATTGCGCACAACGAGTGCACCGACCAGCGGATTGGGATTGACTGCACCCTCTCCCTGCTGAGCCAGCGCCATTGCTTCACGCAAGAATGCTAAATCTTCTGTTTCTATCATACTTTATACTATCTTCCATCCAGACTATACTGTCGGTACCGGAATCGCACCGGTTCCTGGCCACAGAGGACCTCGCGGACTTTACCGCCGATCGGGAATTTCACCCTGCCCTGAAGTATTATCAGCCGCAAAAGTAATGCTTTTGGACTGAATATCCAAATATAATGCGTAAAAAATCTATAATCAATAGAAAAACGTTAGGGTAGTGTACGATTTTGATATGCGAATTGCATAAATGCATGCTTCAATATAGGAGTTTTGTCAAAACCCCTATACCACTAAAAAATCAACTGTAGCACTGTAGCGCGTAGCGCAATTAAAATCCGCTATTAACAAATTAAACTCCCACTACCAAGGAGTAGCGAGAGCTTAATAAATATAATGTTCGCGTGTGCGAAAGGCACAGGGGGAACTTAGCAGACAATATTGACAATCTTCTTAGGCACGAAGATAAACTTCTTAATTGGCTTGCCATCAATCCACTTCTGAGCATCAGCAGTAGCGAGGACAGCCTCCTGAACCTGCTCAGCAGTAGCGTCAGCTGGGAGGTCGATGGTGAAGCGCATCTTGCCACCAATCTGTACTGGGTACTTGACGGTGCTCTCGATGGTGTACTTAGCCTCGTATGCTGGCCACTGAGCGTCGCAAACAGAAGTCTCGTGACCCATCTGGTGCCAGAGCTCCTCTGCGATGTGTGGAGCGAATGGAGCGATGAGCACGGTCAATGGCTCAAGGATGGCGCGTGAGGTGCACTGCTGCTGGGTGAGCTCGCCTACGGCAACCATGAAGGCTGAGATGGCGGTGTTGTATGAGAATGACTCAATGTCGCCAGTCACCTTGTTGATGAGCTTGTGGAGGGTCTTGAGGTTGTCAGCGGTTGGCTCAGCGTCGGTCACCTTGAGGGTAGCCTCCTCGCTCTTAGGATCCTGGAAGAGAGCCCAGAACTTCTTGAGGAAACGGAATGAACCGTCAATACCTGCAGTATCCCAAGGCTTAGACTGCTCGATAGGGCCAAGGAACATCTCGTAGAGACGGAGGGTGTCTGCGCCATACTTCTCGCAGATATCGTCTGGATTAACGACATTGAACTTAGACTTTGACATCTTCTCAACCGCTGCGGTGGTGATGAACTTGCCATCAGCGTTGCAGACAATCTCAGCGTCAGCGTACTCAGGACGCCAAGCCTTGAAGGCCTCTACGTCCATCTCCAAGCCGGTGACGAAGTTGACGTCCACGTGGATTGGGTCGCACTGGCCGTACTGCTCTGCAATGTCAGCAGAAACGTACTTATTGGTGCCAGAGACACGCATAGCGAAGCGTGATGAACCCTGGATCATACCCTGGTTGATGAGCTTCTTGAATGGCTCCTCGCTCTTTACGACACCGAAGTCCTTGAGGAACTTGTTCCAGAAACGTGAGTAGATGAGGTGGCCGGTAGCGTGCTCCGAACCGCCGAGGTAGAGGTCCACATTGTCCCAGTATTCATTAGCCTCTGTGCTGACGAGCGCCTCGGTGTTGTGTGGGTCGGTGTAACGGGTGTAGTAAGCCGATGAACCTGCGAAACCTGGCATGGTGCAGAGCTCGAGTGGGAAGATGGTCTGGTTGTCGATGAGAGACTTCTCTACGACCTTGCCCTCTGCCTCGTTCCATGCCCAGCAGGTAGCGTTGCCGAGTGGTGGCTCGCCAGTGGCTGTAGGCTTGAACTCGCTGACCTCAGGAAGCTCAAGTGGGAGCTTGTCGGCTGGGATCATGTATGGCATACCTTCCTTATAATATACAGGGAATGGCTCGCCCCAATAGCGCTGGCGAGAGAAGATAGCGTCACGCAGACGGTAGTTGACCTTGACGCGGCCAATCTTCTGCTCGGTGACATACTTCTTCATGGCTGCGATAGACTCCTTGACGGTGAGGCCGTTGAGGTTGATCTTGTCGTTAGCCGAATTGGCCATGATGCCCTCCTTAGCGTCGAACGAACCCTCGTTGATGTCGTAGTCACCCTCGATGAGTGGTACGATAGGAAGGTCGAAGTGCTTAGCGAAAGCCCAGTCACGTGAGTCGTGAGCAGGTACAGCCATGATAGCACCCGTACCGTAGCCAGCGAGTACGTACTCTGCAATCCAGATAGGGATATTCTCGCCGGTGATAGGGTTGACAGCGTAGGCACCAGAGAAGACACCAGTCACCTCGTGGCCAGCCTGACGCTCACGCTCGGTCTTGCGCTTGCAAGCGTCAAGGTAAGCCTCTACAGCCTCCTTCTGTGCCGAGGTGGTGACCATCTGCACGTACTTGCTCTCAGGAGCCAGTACCATGAAGGTTACGCCGAACATAGTATCTGCACGGGTGGTGAAGATGGTGAACTGCAGGTCGTCCTGAGTAGCAGGATTGTCGTTAGGCACTACCTTGAACTGAGCCTCGGTACCCTCTGAACGGCCGATCCAGTTCTTCTGTGTCTCCTTGATAGCGTCGCTCCACTGGATGGTCTCAAGGCCATCGAGCAAACGCTGTGCGTAAGCCGAGACACGGAGGCACCACTGGCGCATGAGCTTCTGCTCTACAGGATAGCCGCCGCGCTCTGACACGCCGTTGACTACCTCATCGTTGGCCAATACGGTGCCGAGCTCAGGACACCAGTTGACCATGGTCTCGCCGAGGTAAGCAATACGGTAGTTCATCAGGGTCTGCTGCTTCTCTACCTCGCTCATAGCCTTCCACTCGTCGGCGGTGAAGCTGAGTTCGCGGGTGCAAGCTGCGTCGAGGCCCTCAGTGCCCTGGAGCTCGAAACGGTCAATGAGCTTCTGGATAGGCTGAGCCGACTGGCACTTGTTGCAGTAAAAAGCGTTGAACATCTGGGTGAAGGCCCACTGTGTCCACTTATAGTAACCTGGCTCGCAGGTGCGAACCTCACGGCTCCAGTCGAAGCAGAAACCGATACGGTCAAGCTGCTCACGGTAGCGTGCAATGTTCTTGTCAGTAGTGATGGCTGGGTGCTGGCCGGTCTGGATGGCGTACTGCTCAGCTGGAAGGCCGTAAGCATCGTAACCCATTGGGTGGAGCACGTTGAAGCCGTTGAGGCGCTTGTAGCGGCTGAAGATATCACTGGCGATGTAGCCGAGTGGGGGGCCTACGTGGAGGCCTGCGCCTGATGGGTAAGGGAACATGTCGAGCACGTAGAACTTAGGCTTCTTTGTGTCGATCTCTACCTGGTAGGTCTTGTCCTTGACCCACTGAGCCTGCCATTTAGGCTCGATTGTTCTGAAGTTGTATTCCATTATGTATATAGTTTTTATTAATTATTCGATAGAATTTCGCTGAGCAATGCCCCTTCTTCCTCCGGATGTGACAAGCGGTTGAGCAGGTTGCGGGCCTTGTCTATCTGTCCGAGACGGACCTGTGCGGTGGCCAGCTCGCGGATGATTTCCTCGTCGTTCTCGTCGAGCATGAACGCCTTATAGAGCGGATTGAGAGCCTCGGAATAACGCTTGGCCAGATTGAGGAACTTACCGTAGTTCTTCAGGAACGGGATGGAATCAGGGAAGTACTCGAGCGCCTCCTTGTAGTAAGGCTCCATGAGCGGTTCCTCGTAGCCATAAGAATAGATCAGCTGCATCAGGATCTCCTCGTCGCCCGGGAAGAGCTTGTTGCAGAGCAGCACCAACGGCCTGATCTTATGAATGCCGTGGCGCACGGAGTTCTGCATAGACACGATGGCGTTCTTGAGGTTCTGCTGCGTGATCTCATGCTCCAGCAGGCGCTCATAAGTAAAGGCTGCATCGGTATATTCCTCAGCCTTGAAGAGATACTCTGCCACCGTACGCAGATTGTCGACAGAGCAGAACGCCTTGCCGAAGCACTCATAGGCGCTGAGGTCAGGAGAGAGCTCAAACGGATTGCGGAGCGTCTTGCCTGTCTTCGAGAGCGTGAAGAAGCGGTAGAGGTCCTGCAGGTGAATCTGCATGATCTGGTCACTGCCGAGATCTGCCATCTCACCCTGCGGGAGACTTAGTTGGCTGAGCTTCTGGTTGAGTTCCTTGGCACGATCAGGCTTGGAGCTCGTGATCAGGAAGGTGGCGTACTTGTCAGTATGGGTCTGCGCCCGGTTGTGCAGCAGCAGCTGATACCAGGTTTTGAGCTCTGGGGTTTCTTCAAGCGCTTTCTTGATGACCTCACACTCACTGTCGAAAGGCATGAGCCAATGGTGGTCAGTACCCTCCATGGCGAAGAAACCGAGCTTGGACATGAGGCGGAACTGCGAGTACCCCGTATCGATATTGGAGTGCATCAGCTCGACGAACTGCTTGAAGTCCTCAGAGTCCTTTGTCACCTCGATGGTCTTTTCGCCATCTATCGACTCTTCCACCGATTGCATAATGGTGTCAAACAGCTTCTTTACGCCACGGCTGAACGACTTATATTCACGCAGTGGCAACAGCAGTTTCTGCAACTGCTCCAGCAGAGTCGGCTCCATCTCGCAGAGCAGCAGATACTCCTCACGCAGGCGAGAGTGGTGCATGATACGCTTATCGTGCACCATGCCGCAGAGGAAGAGTGCCGCCCAAGACTGCTGGCGCAGCTGTGCCGGCTGGTCGTCGAGCGAATAGGTGTACATGCACTCCAGCAGATCAGCGTCAAACCACTCCAGCACGTTGAGCGTCATGGCCGACAGAAGGGTGGCGCGCAGATACATCGGCACTTCGTCCGAGAGGATGGCCTGATGCAGGGCCGTGCGCTGCGCCTTGCCAATAGGGTAAGTAGTGCGGATGGTGCTGAAGATACACTCCAGCTGATTGTCATTGATGGTGGTCAGATGCTGAGGCTCGAGTTCAGCCACCAGATCATCCACCGCAAAGATCATCGGTTTATGCTCCGAGTGCTCCCAGCGTATCTGGTCGAGCAGCTGCCAGGTCTCGAGATAGATCTGGTCGAGCTTGTCCTGAAAGAGGCTGATATCAAGGCCTTCCTTCAGTGAGCTGTGGAGCTGGTTCAGAGCAGACATGAGTGTACGAAAAGAAGCCAGGGCGGAAGCCTCGGCATCATTGTCTTCAAAGAACTCAATTACGCTGTGCAGGGAGTCTTTGATTTCGTATCTGTTGAGTGTGAAAGTGATCTCCTCGTATAACTCAATAAATCTGTTATCGTTCATCTATGGAGGAAAGTAGTTTTATAAAAAAAAGCAGTAGGCTCATGAGCCGGGTTCTGTTTTAATCTGTCATTAATCTTGTCCTGCCATTACTGACAGGCTTTAGCAATCTACCCCCTGGCATCGGACGGGCCGCCCTCAAGCGCCAGTATACATGATCTTACAATCCATGGGACGTACAGCCACGCCGTGTTGCCACGTGTGCGGTGAGCTCTTACCTCGCCTTTTCACCCTTACCCTTGCGGGCGGTCATTCTCTGTTACGCTAGCCTAAACGTCGCCGCCTACCGGTCGTTAGCCGGCATGGTGCCCTGTATTGCCCGGACTTTCCTCACACGCGTATGCGTGAGCGACAGAAGGGCCTACTGCGGGAACAAAGATAAGTAAATATTTTTAAAAAGACATTAAACGAAGTCCAAAATTTTAAGAATTGGCGCGAAATTTAATAGAAAATGTTAAATCTTTGGGCGGTTTTAACTTAATTGCATTAAACCTACGTATCTTTGCACCGTCAAAAGGACGAAAAAAAAGAATCAAGTATTATTAAATAAATATTGACTATGAACGTAAAAAATGCAGCGCTCCTCTTCGGAGCCATGGTAGGTGTAAGCGCAATGACTGCTTACGGAACCTTCAAAGTGATGGAGCCACAGATGGTGGCTGCCACCGAACAGCAACTGACCGCCGATGGTAATATCCATAATGTAGAATTCTTCCCGATGGCCAATTCGTCATCAGTCACCGAGAACGACTTCACCCGTGCAGCCGAGAAGACCATCAACGCTGTGGTAGGTATCAAGAACACCCAGAAGTC
>JAZUDJ010000037.1:0-41610 GCA_045639585.1 Bacteroidales bacterium | reverse complement strand
GTCTTTACCTGTTGGAATCAGTTTTGCGTTATGGTGTTCGCACAACTGGCCGAGAGGGAAAGTTTGAGAGACTTGGAATCCGTCTTGATGCACCATCAATCATGCCTTCATCACATGGGTATGGGAAGTACTGTAGCGAAGAGCACTTTAGCTTATGCTAACATGACTCGTGACCCAGAGATATTTAGAGAGATGGCCATGAAATTGGTTAAGATAGCCAGAGACCTAAGAGCTGGGCGCTGTGAGGAACTGGACCAATTCCTCGATGGCGATGTCTATGCTTTCGATTCGACAACCATTTCCCTTTGCTTAAGCCGGTTCCCGTGGCTGAAGCTACATCATGAGAAAGCAGGTATCAAGGTTCATACCTTGTTCGATGTCAAAACCGATGTCCCTGCACTCTTCATATATACCGAAGCGAGTCTCCATGACTCCAAGGTTATGGGAGAAATCCCGTATGTAGCTGGTTCCTATTATGTTTTTGATAGAGCATATATGGTAACATCAATGCTCTTCAAGATACATAATGCACACGCGTTCTTTGTCGTAAGAGAAAAGATCCACATGAAGTTCAAAGTCATTGAAGACCGAGTCGTGGATGCTTCTTCCGGAGTAACTGCCGATCAGATAATCCGATTGGATGGACTCTTGACAAAGGATCAATACCCAGAGAATCTTCGAAGGGTATCGTATCACGATGCAGAGAGTGGAAACAATTTCGTTTTCTATACGAACAGTCTGGATGTGTCCGCAGAACTGATCGCTCTTCTGTATCGTTACCGATGGAGGGTGGAGCTTTTCTTCAAATGGATGAAGCAGCACCTACACACCAAGGAGTTCTTCGGTCATAATGAGAACGCTATTCAGATTCAAATCTACACCGCCATTGCAGCCTACTGCATTGTTGCAATTGCAGAACACCATCTGAAATTGAATCGTGACTTGTACGAAGTACTCCGTGTCCTACAAGGATCTCTTTTTGAAAAAACACCCATTGAGGATTTCTTCAAAAATGGTCAGAAGTGGCAAATTGCTACTAAAGACTCCTATGAGGACGAACTCCAACTAATGTTAAATTTTTAATTGGACACTAGTGAAGAAAAATAACTATTAATCCATCATGATGAACAGAGCAAATAGAATTCAAGAAGTAATGGATAAAATACATGGAATGCTTGTACCAACATTCTTTTGGGAAAATCATGAGCCATTGGAATATTGGTATGATCCAACTAAAGATGCAATCTGTGTTGAATCTGGAGATGAGAAAAAAATAGAACTAAATGATGATGAACTAAATAGTTCTGCTATTAGAAAACTAATAGATGAATTGGAAGATGAATTAATTGAAAAATATAATTTAGAAGTGCCAATAGATTAGCAATGGCATATCTATAATGACAAATAAGCCTTATATACTATGTTAACAAATGAACAGATTTTATCATATCTCTACCATGATTCATGGTTTACTCTTAATAATTCACCAAAAAAGACAAGATTATAGTAGATGGTACCACAAAAGTGATACGATGGACATCCTAACTGTTTGACGAACGGTACCCAAAAGTGCTATTGTGATTTTGCCGTTTCGTCTCGTGTTATCCTGACATCGCGTACGTAATGTCAGCTTCCGAGGTCTATGAATCTAACACTACGTCCGTAGTGTTAGACTACACGATCAAGGCATCCTCTACACTGTACCGTGCAGAGGATGCCTTTGTGCAAGAAGGGATCGCGTGAATCCGTGCAAGCCCTTCCTTCATCAAAGATATTGACATCTGGTTCCAGATGTCAATATTCATGGCCGTGAAAGGCTTCGCAGAGATTCTTTAGAACTTATAGAAGAATCCGAGGAGAATATTGCGGTCGCGGATGGCGTAAGACGTGAAGGAGCGAGTGAAGGTCTCCGAGTCGACCAGGGTGTAGTTATAAGTTTTCTGGTTGAGGATGTTGGTGGCGCTGAGAAGCAGCTGCCAGCGGTCATTGAGATTGTATTCGGCCTTGAAGTCCGCGAGGACGAGGTGCTTTGAGAGGTCGTCGGTAAACTCGGTGTAGTAGTGTTCGCCGAGGATGCTGACATTGAGCTTGTCCCACGGAGAGACGATGAGTTCGAGGGACTGCTGGTAGGATTGCGTAGAGGTACGATCCATGTCTCCCATCTGCATGTGATTCTGGTTGTACTCAAGCTTGTAGATGACGTTGCACCACGACGCCAGGCGGCCATTGACGTAAGGCGCGATGGTGATGGTGTTGGTGGAATAGGGGAGGAGCGACTCGCCGCGGACGAGATTCGATTTCGCCTGTGTGCCAGTGAGTTTGAGTCCGATCTTACCCTTGAGATAGCTGATACCTTTGTTGATCTCTACCGTCTCGGTGATCTTCGAGCTATGATGATCGTCAGGCGCAAGCATATAAGACTGCACCATCCAGATTTGTTCGCTCTTCATGATCGAGAGGAACGCGTCTTTGGCACGAGTAGCTTCGACCGAACCATTGATGAAGAAGGAGTGTTCTGGCAGGCGATAGGTAGCTTGCAGCTGTCCGCTCAGTTTCTCGTCCTTGCTGATGTTGGGATAACCACCCATAGCACGCTTGAAATCCTGGATGACCATACCCGAGAAGATACGCTTGCGGTCGAGAGGCGACTGGTTGTATTTCAGGACGGTAGAGAGTGAGAGGCGGGGAGTGAAGTCGTACTTCACGTTGAGCGAAGGATAGAAGCAGAGCGTGTTATCTCGCTGAGTCGTACGGGTTTTGATGCCCGACGTCCAGTCGTAGTTACCATAGATGAGAGGCAACTGCAGCTCGGCCTGCACACGGTCGTTGATGAAGGTGAGTGCCGCGCCTCCGAAGACGTTGAGGATGGTGAGCTTGTCGTCGATATAGTTGCTCTCGCCGACGCTACGCTCCAGATCGGTCTTGAGAAGTCGGCTGTTATAGGCGGTGCCGACGCGGAAGGCGAGGTTGGTGTATCGTCCCAGCGAGATGTCGAACTTGGTACCTACATCGATGTAGCTGGACGTGGTATTGACGCTCTGATCCATCGACTCAAGGAGCTTGCCGTCGGTTTCATACTGGTTCATGAGCAAGTCCTGAGGTCGGGAGTTGTAGCCGGCGGTAGCGTTGACACTCAGCACATTCTCTCCGAATGGACGCTTCAGGCTGAAGTCGTTCTTGAGGTAGATCGGGTTGGTGTGCATGTCGTGCAGATTCGGGGTACTGCCGGTGATGTCGCTGAGAATGTCGATGTGTCGGTAGTTGAAAATGAGCTTGTTGCGAAGGAACTGCTCTTCGGTATTGGAAAGCAGGGTGATGGCCGACTGGAGGTCATACTGATGCGCCTTGGAGTCTTCGTCGCTCACGAAGTCCTTGGCGCTATTGTCCATATAATAGGTGGTCTCGTCGAGGCTGTTGGCTGTGAGTCGGTTGCCGTGAAGGGTGAGCTGCACGTTGAGATTATAGGTGTCGGAGAGCTTGTAGGAACTACCCACCTGAGCCACGGCGCTGTTGCTGAAACGGACACGCTCGCTGCTCAACGGAGCCAGGCTTGGGACGACGTCCTGGAACCTGCGCAGGTTATAGTCGAAGCCACCGCTGACGCCTTCAAGGCCGACGTATTTGTCCTCGTCATAGAGGTCGGAGGCGCTGCCATAGTCGCCGAAGCCGTGGAGCGGAGCGGTGAAGTCGAGGCCCGTCATATCGCCTTTGACCATGACGGTGGTCTGGAACTTAGGACCGAGGTTGAGGCCATTGATGTCGAGGGTGCCCACGCCAGGGATACCTCCCAAGGCCTTGACCGAACCGGACCACTTGCCGCTGGCCGTGTCTTTGAGGACGACGTTGATGGCCACGTTGTTGCTATAGGTCTTGCCGCGCATGACGGCGATGGTGACGAAGTTTTCGGTGATTTCGATACGCTCCACATCCTCTGGTTTGAGGTTGAGCACCGGCTGGGAGTTGCCTTCAAGGACGTCAAGGCCATTGACATAATAACGGCCGATCGTCATGCCATTGTAGGTGAAGGAATAGCCGCCTCCTGTCTCGGAACCCTGAAGGCCTGGCATCTTGACCATCACATCCTGCAACTTCTTGTCGCGGATATCAATGAATCGGGATACGTCATAGCTGATAGTCTTCATGAGGCCATCCTGTACGCCTTCGGTGACCATGTCCTGGGCAAGTAGGGTGGTGGTAGGAAATAGGGTTAGTATACAGGGGAGTACGTAGCAAGGGGAAATATGCATGCGTTGTGTTTTAGAGGTTTTGATGGAGTAACTAAGATTTCTTTGTCGGAGAATAATAATTTATGATATAATTTTATTCATCCTGACATCCCACTCGTCGGTAGGAATATCCTTCTTGATCTGTGACGAGAAGGCCACACCCCACTTCTGACACTTGAGCTGAGGCAACAGGCGGTCGTACCAACCGCCGCCACGACCTAAGCGCTTGCCGTTGCGTGTGAAGGCGCGTCCTGGGATGATGGCCAGATTGACCTCCGCGAGGACTTCTGCCGGGATGACAGGAGCGTTAGGACTCTGATCTGGGAGGATAATCTCTTTGCCTGAGCCACGTGCATCATCGATGAGCAACTGCAGATTGATCTCATCGGGTAACGCGTTGTACAGCAGTACCGTATTGGCCTGCTGCCACTCAGCGGTGCCGAGGATCTGCAGGCAGACGAAGAGTGAGGCGGTGTCGCGGTCAGCGGCACTCAGTTTCTGTATTTCTTGTTTGATCTGTTTGCGAAGTTCTTGTTTGGTCATTGAGAAATTAAATTAGTATAAGATGGTCTTGACCATGTATGCAATATAGAAGAGAGTCAGAACCAGGCCTTCCCAGCGTACAATCTTGCGGTGTGTGCGGAGGAAAATCCAGAGAATGATTGACACCAGGATCATGGCCAGATAGTCGAAGCCGAAGCCGACGTTGCTGTCCTTGATAGGGCAGATGATGGCCGAGAAGCCAATGACACTGAGGATGTTGAAGGTGACCGAGCCGATGATATTGCCGATGGCCATGTCGGACTCACCCTTGATGGAAGCCATCACGGAAGCGAAGAGTTCTGGCAGGGAAGTTCCTACGGCCACGATGGTCAGGCCGATGATTCGGTCAGAGACACCCAGCGCCGAGGCAATGTTTGAAGCACCTTCGATGAGCTTGTCGGCACCGAAGACCATCGCACCAAAGGAAGCTACCACGATCAGCATGGCCTTCCAGAGTGCCATAGGCTCTTCGGTAGGTTCTTCCTCCTGCTGCTTCATGGCTTTGCGAGAGGCTACAACCTGATACCAGACAAAGCCGACCAGCATCAATACAAAGATGATACCGGCCCATCGCTCGATGGAGCCTGTCATGGCAATCGCTACAAAAAGGACTGCTGAGAGCAACATGAAAGGATGGTCGATGCGCAGAGTGACACGTGAGGAGGCAATAGGTGCGATCAGCGACGAAACACCGAGGATGAGCGCAATGTTGGCGATATTGCTACCCACGACATTGCCGATAGCAATGCCGCTATTGCCCACCAAAGCAGATTGCGCAGAGACGAGCAGCTCTGGCATGGAAGTGCCAAAACCGACGACAGTCATGCCAATGACCATCTTGCTCAGCTTGGCGCGTTGAGCAATGGCGACAGCTCCCTCCACGAGGTAGTCACCACCTTTGATCAACAGCACAAAGCCTAAGAGGATATATGCAATATTTAATAGCATGATAGATTATTTGATGATTCCATCGCGACGCATCAGCGCCTTGATGTCTGGGTCAGCCCCCTTGAACTCACGGTAGAGCTCTGAAGGATCGACGGTGTCGCCACTTTCAAGCAGATGACGGAAACGCTTGGCTGTCTCAGGGTTGAAGAGACCCTCTTTCTCGAAGACGGCGAAAGCATCAGCGTCGAGCACCTCAGCCCACTTATAACCGTAGTAACCAGCTGCATAGCCGCCGCTGAATAGGTGGGTGAATGAGGTGGACATCATGCAGCCATCGACGAGAGGAAGCACCTGAGTAGGAGCCATGGCGTCACGCTCGAACTGCTCGATGTTGCCGAGCTGAGGATAAGCCATATTCATCTCACGACCACGAGCCTGTGTCTTTGACGCAATGCCGAGGGTGTGGTAAGCCATATCGAGCAAGCCGAACGAAAGCTGACGTACGCAAGAATAAGCAGCGTGGTAATTCTCAGCCTTCTGCAGACGGTCAATGAGGTCCTGAGGAAGCTTCTCGCCGGTCTCGTAGTTCTCTGCGAAAGTATCGAGGAACTCACGCTTGCGGAGGAAATTCTCATTGAACTGTGAAGGAAGTTCTACGAAGTCATGCTTTACGTTGGTGCCACTCTGACCGCGATAACGACACTTGGTGAGCAAGCCATGCAGCGAGTGACCGAACTCATGCAGGAAGGTGCTGGTCTCATAATAGGTGAGGAGCGCTGGCACGTAGTTCTCATCACCTGGCTGGCCGATAGGCTGCGAGAAGCTCATGACGATCTGGACGTGTGGACGGCTGTCTACTTCTGATATTTGACCATTGTTATCTGTTACCTGTTCCTTCCACTGACCCTTGAACTCGGTCATCCAAGCACCTGGACGCTTGGTCTCACGAGGAGTGAAATCGGTGTAAAGAAGTCCGAGATAAGAACCATCACCATCCACTACCTCAAAGCACTCAGCTGCAGGATTGTAGACAGGAACGTCGATCTTCTGGAAGGTCACGCCATAGAGCTTGGTAGCGAGGCCGAAGACGCCTTTCTTGACGTTTTCGAGCGAGAGATATGGCTTGATGAGCGCGTCGTTGAAAGCGTATTTCTCGGTCATCAGGAGCTCAGAGTAGTAGCTGAAGTCCCAAGGCTGGAGGCCACCTTCGAGCGCCTGTCCGCCATGCTCCTTCTCGTACTTGGCTGCATATTCTTCTACTTCCTTGACCTCCTTGTCTGCCGGTTCTTTATAAGCGTTGAGCAAGGTGTGGAGCAGGTCATAGACAGCACCTGGGGTCTTGGCCATGGTGTCCTCGATGCGGAAGTCTGCAAAGGTCTCGTAGCCAAGGAGCTCTGCGCGCTCCTGACGGAGGGTGGCAATGCGACGGATATTCTCCGTGTTATCATACTCGCCGCCTACGCAACGGCTGCTATAAGCCTTATAGAGCATCTCTCGCAGGTCGCGGCGAGAAGAATACTTCATGAAAGGACCATAAGAAGGAGCCAGCAAAGTGAGCTTGTAGTCGTTGGCCTTGAGGTCTTCGCTGACAAACGATGGCAGGCCAGCGAGGTCGGTCTCAGGATTGAGCGTATAAGACCATACACCTGTGGCTTTCTGTACATTCTGGCCATAGACGAGAGTGAGGCTGTCAAGCTCGGTGCTGATCTGACGCCAACGCTCGCGCTGTTCGCCCTGTAGGGTAGCACCTGACTTGAGGTAGCCATCATAAGCGTCCTTCAGGAGGCGGAACTGCTCCTCGGTGAGCGACTCATGATTGTCCTTGTATTTATTCCAGACAGCTTCTACGCGCTTGAATAGCTGTTCGTTGAGCGAGATCTTGAGTGAGTGCTCGCTCATCATTGGCTGAATCTTGACGCTGAGGTCGAGCATCTCGTCGGTACCATCGCACTCTAGGAGATTGTAGAAGATGCTGCTGACACGACCCAGGAGCTTGCCCGTCTTGTCGAGCGCCGCGATGGTGTTCTCGAAGTCTGGCTCTGCTGGATTGTTGATGATAGCATCAATCTCAGCATCCTCTTCTTTCATACCTGCCTCGAAAGCAGGCATGTAGTGTCCGATCTTGAGTTTATCAAATTCGAAGGCTCCGTGAGGGAGCGGAGATTCGTGCAAGAAAGGATTTTCCATATCCGAATGATTGGTGGTGCAGGCGGTCAGTGACAATGCAAGAGCGGCTGCGGACAATAGTTTTTTCATTTCATTCAAAATTTGCTCACAAGTTCTGAAGCCTTTACCTTGCTCTGTTCGCCCGTAATCATATTCTTGAGCGAAACCTCCTGATTAGCCACCTCATCGCCACCGATGATAGCTACGTATGGGATCTGCTTGGCGTTGGCGTATGACATCTGCTTCTTCATCTTCGCACCAGCCTCAGGATAAACCTCGGCGCGGACACCTGCCTGACGGAGCTGTGCGAGGAGTGGGAGTGCGAAGTTCTGCTCTTCCTCGCCGAAGGTGACGAAGAGAACCTGGGTGCTCTGCAGCGCGTCGGTAGGATAGAGGTCGAGCTGATTGAGCACGTCGTAGATACGGTCAGCGCCGAACGAGATACCCACGCCTGAGACGCCTGGCATACCGAAGACGCCGGTGAGGTTGTCATAACGTCCACCGCCGGTGATAGAGCCGATCTGCACGTCGAGCGCCTTCACCTCAAAGATCGCACCGGTGTAGTAGTTGAGGCCACGAGCCAGGGTGAGGTCAATGTCGAGCTGGCAGCGAGCGCCGCCGAGCTTCTCCAACTTGGCGAGTACCCACTCGAGTTCCTCTACGCCCTTGACGCCAATCTCGGAAGTTGAGAGTACCTGCTTGATGGTCGAGAGCTTCTCGTTGTTCGAGCCTTCGAGCATGATGATAGGCTGGAGCTTGGCGATCTGCTCATCGCTGAGACCCTTTTCGCGGAGCTCTGCATTGACGTTGTCGAGGCCGATCTTGTCGAGCTTATCGATAGCCACTGTGATGTCTACGAGGAGCTCAGGAGCGCCGATGACGTCAGCAATGCCAGCGAGGATCTTGCGGTTGTTCATCTTGATGGCTACACGGATACCGAAGCGATGCATGACCTCATCGATCATCTGGATGATCTCTACCTCATTGAGCAACGAGTCACTGCCAACGACGTCAGCGTCGCACTGGAAGAACTCGCGATAGCGGCCCTTCTGCGGACGGTCAGCGCGCCATACTGGCTGGATCTGATAACGCTTGAATGGGAAGGTCAATTCGTTCTGGTGCATCACCACAAAGCGTGCAAAAGGAACGGTGAGATCGTAACGCAGCCCCTTCTCGCAGACACGGGCAGCGAGGCGTGCTGAACCTTCTGGCTTACCCTCTGCATTGACGAGTTCCTCTGGCTTCACGTCGCTGAGGAAGTTGCCTGAGTCGAGGATCTTGAAGAGGAGCTTATCGCCTTCTTCGCCATACTTGCCCATGAGGGTAGAAAGGTTCTCCATCGAAGGAGTTTCAATCTGCTGGTAGCCGAAGAGGCTGTATACGTCCTTGATGGTGTTGAAGATATAGTTACGCTTAGCCATCTCAACAGGTGAGAAGTCACGAGTTCCCTTTGGGATGCTTGGTTTTACTTGAGCCATTTTATTTAGATTTTTTAATTTAGCGCGCAAATATAGTCAATTTTTCTTTTTTTTCGGGTGTTTTGAGTATTATTTTTTTATAAATACATCTCATTTTAAATAATATTGATTATCTTTGCCACTCCAATATTGGATTTTACAGCTCCATCAAGAACAACTATGAGCGTTACAGATATACTAAAAAATACCCAAGAAACTCTTTTCAGCTTCGAAGTCCTCCCTCCATTGCGAGGCAAGAGCATCGATCAAATCTATGGTGCCATTGACCGACTGAAGCCTTTCAATCCCGCCTTTATCGAGGTGACAACCCACCGCTCTGACTATACTTATAAGGAGGTGGCTCCAGGTCAGTATCAGCGCGTGGAGGAGCGTCTGCGTCCGGGTACTGTGGCCATCGCTTACGCCATCAAACAGAAATACAATCTGCCCGTTGTTCCACACATTATTTGTAGTGGTTACTCGCAGCAGGAGACCGAGTATGAGTTGCTCGATCTGGCATTCCTCGATATGCGTGATCTAATCGTTCTGCGTGGTGATAAGTCGAAACAGGACTCGCGTTTCATCCCGAAGGAAGGTGGTCTCCGCTTTGCATCGGAACTCTGTGAACAGGTGAACCGTTTCAACGAAGGAAAACTTATCTTCGGCGAGGATCATGAGTTATGTAAGGACCGACCTTTCACTTATGGCGTGGCTGGTTATCCAGAGAAGCATGATGAGGCGATGTCTTTTGCTGCTGACTTACGAGCTTTGAAGCATAAGGTCGAACTTGGAGCAGGATACATCGTCACTCAGATGTTTTTTGACAACCAGAAATACTTTGACTTTGTCGATAAGTGCCGCGAGGTGGGTATCAATGTACCAATCGTGCCAGGTATTAAGCCTCTGGCAACGCTCAATCATTGTACGATGTTGCCTCGTACTTTCCACATTGACTTCCCTGAGGAACTCGTCGAGATGCTCGAGAAGTGTTCTTCGAATGAGGATGTCAAGAAGGTGGGTACGGAGTGGTGTATCCGTCAGTGTCGTGAGTTGCGTGCGCATGAGGCGCCATCGCTGCACTTCTACACAATGAATGCGGCGGCGCAGATTGAGACTATCATGAAATCGTTGTGATTTCATGAGAATTTCAATAAGTAACAAATATCAAATATTAAATATCACGTGAGCTTACGCGAAGCTTTTAAAAATAAAATCCTGCTGCTTGATGGCGGTATGGGATCTTTGATTCAGGAATACGGAATCAAGGGTGCCAACAATGATCAGCTCTCTATTGACCGTCCGGACGTGATCCTCGACATCCATCGTCGCTACGTCAAAGCCGGTGTGGATGTGCTGACTACCAACACCTTTTCGTCTCAGCGCATCTCCCAGCATGAGTATCATCAGGAAGATAAGATCGCAGAGATGAACCGCGCCTCGGTGCGTCTGGCTCGTCAGGCCGCTGATGAGGCTACGGATCGTAAGGTATATGTAGTCGGCGATGTAGGTCCGACCAGCAAGATGCTCTCGATGAGCGATGACGTTAACGATCCTGCCGCTCGTGCCATCACTTTCGATGAACTGGAGGCGGCTTATTATGAGCAGATCAAAGTCTTGGTAGAAGAGGGCGTAGATGGCATCCTTATCGAGACGATCTTTGATACACTCAACGCCAAAGCAGCATTGTCAGCTTTTGAAAAAGTTAGGAGTGAGGAGTTAGGAGTGAGGAGGTGTTTCCCCGAAGTTCTCCTATCCATGACTGTGAGTGACGCTTCTGGCCGAACTCTCAGTGGTCAGACTGTTGAGGCTTTCGTGACTTCTGTCCTCCATGCTCGTCCACTCTGCTTAGGTTTGAATTGTGGCCTCGGTGCCGATGGCATGGTTCCTTATCTCCGTCAGATGTCGGCTGCTGCTCCATGTTTTGTGAGCTGTCATCCTAATGCTGGTTTGCCGAATCAGTTCGGTGGCTACGATGATACGCCGGAGGATATGGTGCGACAGATGCAGCCATATTTCGATGAGAAACTCGTCAATATGGTCGGCGGCTGCTGTGGTACTACTCCTGCCCATATCGCCGCTATGCGTGCTGAGATTGACCGTCGTTCTGCAGAATCTCTGCGTCAGCCTGCACCCAAGGCTTCTACTCTCACACTATCTGGACTTGAATGCATTACAGCTCCTAAGTTCGTTAAGGTCGGTGAGCGTTGTAATGTGGCCGGCTCACGTAAGTTCCTGCGTCTCATCAGCGAGAAGAACTATGACGAAGCGCTCGACATTGCCCGCAAGCAGGTAGAAGATGGCGCCATGGTCATCGACGTAAATATGGATGATGGCTTACTTGATGCAAAAGAGGAGATGGTGACTTTCCTGAACCTCCTAGCTTCTGATCCTGCCATCAGTCGTGTACCTATCATGGTCGACAGTTCCCGTTGGGACGTCATCGAAGCCGGGTTGAAGTGCATCCAGGGTAAAGGCGTGGTCAACAGTATCAGCCTCAAGATGGGAGAGGAGGAATTCTTGTCTCATGCACGTGTCATCCGTCGATTAGGAGCTGCAGTCATTGCCATGTGTTTCGATGAAGAAGGACAGGCCACCGATTATGAGCGCCGCGTCAAGATCTGTCAGCGCATGTATGACTTGCTTGTCGATAGAGTTGGTTTCGATCCTCAGGATATTATCTTCGACCCTAACGTCCTTACCATTGCCACGGGTATGAGCGAACACTTTGCCTATGCACAGGATTTCATCCGCGCTACCCGTTGGGTAAAAGACCATCTGCTAGGTACACGTGTGTCTGGTGGTTTGTCGAACCTCTCTTTCGCCTTCCGTGGCAACAACTACCTGCGTGAGGCCATGCACTCGGTCTTCCTGCATCATGCCATCTCGAATGGAATGGGTATGGCCATCATGAATCCGGCCACAGAGGTCGATTACAAGACTATTCCGCTGGAGCTCCGCATGGCTATCACCGAGGTGGTACTTAATACTTATGATGAGGCCAGCGAGGAGCTTATCGAGATCGCTCAGCGCATGAGCGAGGCGCAAGCTGCGGCAAAAGAAGCAGGAGCTAAGTATGATCCGAAAGCGATCTTTCGCAGTGAGGAATTAGGAGTTAGGGCTTTTGCCTCGCAAAATGCAGAGGAGTTGTCTGCCTCGTCTTCGCAAAACACCAAAGATAATTCCACCCTCACTCCTGAGGTGCGCCTCCAACATGCTTTGCTCAAAGGTGTCAGCACCACATTAGAGGCCGACCTGATGGAGCTTATCCATCGTGGCGACTCTCCTCTTAATATTATATCTGGTCCACTCATGGACGGTATGAATGAGGTCGGTCGTCTCTTTGGCGAGGGCAAGATGTTCCTTCCTCAGGTCGTCAAGACAGCTCGCACGATGAAAAAGGCCGTGGAGATCCTCAATCCTTTCATGTCGGTAAAAGACGAGGAAGCAGGAGCAGGAAATTCTGCAGGCAAAATTGTTATTGCTACAGTGAAGGGTGATGTGCATGACATCGGCAAGAACATCGTCAGTGTCATCATGTCGTGCAACAACTTCCAGGTCGTTGACCTCGGTGTGATGGTTCCTACCGAGACCATCGTCCAAGCAGCTATTGAGCAGAAGGCCGACATCGTAAGCCTCTCAGGCCTGATCACCCCATCGCTTGAGGAGATGTGCAACGTGGCTAAGGCCATGCAGGAAGCTGACTTGCAAATCCCGATCATGGTAGGTGGTGCCACCACTTCGCCAATCCATACTGCCGTCAAGATCGCACCATGTTATGATGGCCCTGTCTTCCATGTCCGTGATGCCGCGATGAATCCTGGCTTGGCTATGAAGCTGCTCGATCCTGCTCAGCGTGAGGCTGTTATTGAGGAGAATCGCCAGGAACAGGAGCGCATCCGTCAGCAGCAAATCGAGAAACAATCGCAGCAGAAGGCGGAGAAAAAGCAGCAGGATGCTGCAGGTGTTGCTACACCCCTTCAGCGCCGCTGGACGTGTGACTGGAGTCAGTATCAGCCAGTGTCTGCTCCTTTCCTCGGCAAGCAGATCCTGCCAACTATCCCTCTCAAAGATGTAGCTCCACTCATTGAATGGACGTATTTCTATTGGACTTGGCGCGTCAAAGCCGACTCTGAGGAAGGACGGAAACTTAAGTCCGATGCAGATGCTTTGCTCCACGAACTGCTCAATGACTCTGCTTACGGCCTCAGTGCTACGCAAGCGTTCTATCCAGCCAGTGGTCAGGAAGATTGTGTCAGCATCCAACTGAAACATTCTGATCATGACCCTGCTTGTCCGTGCTGCAATAAGTCCATTGAGATCCTGACTCCTCGTCAGCAGAAGGCCGAAGGAACTTGCTTAGCGCTCTGTGATTACATCGCTCCAACCGATGCTTCTCAGAATCCCGTTGATACGATTGGCGCTTTCGCAGTGACCATCAATCAGGCTCTCCTCGCTCGTCTCGAAGCGTTGAAGAATGAGCGCGGAGGTAGCGATTACGACGTACTGATGCTCCAGACGTTGGCCGACCGTCTGGCCGAAGCTGGAGCTGAGTATCTCTCGCAGCAGTTGGCCGAGCAACATCAGTGGCATGGTATTCGTCCAGCTATCGGTTATCCATCGTTGCCAGATCAGAAGAATATCTTCCTTCTCGCAGAAATGATTGATTTCGAGAAAGTCGGAATCCGTCTTACTGAGAATGGAGCCATGTATCCACAAGCCTCTGTCTGTGGACTTTATATCTCAAATCCTGCCGCTGAGTATTTTGAGGTAAAGTAATTAGTAATCAGTAATTAGTAATTTGCTCCGCATGACCGACGAATACTACATGAAACTGGCCTTGCAAGAGGCTCGTCTTGCTGCCGATGAAGGAGAGATTCCTGTGGGAGCTTTGATTGTCTGCAAAGATCATATTCTGGCTCGTACACACAATCTCACCGAGACGCTGCATGACGTCACCGCTCATGCTGAGATGCAAGCCATCACCGCTGCCGCTGAGCGCCTTGGAGGTAAATATCTCACAGACTGCACGCTCTACGTTACGCTTGAGCCTTGTGTCATGTGTGCAGGAGCCTTGGGTTGGAGCCAGATCTCCCGCATCGTCTATGGCGCTGATGATCCACGCCGTGGTTTTTCCCGCATCGCACCGCAGGCCTTGCATCCTAAGACGCAGGTCGTCAGTGGGGTGATGAGTGAGGAGGCGCTGACGTTGGTCAAGGAATTCTTTGCAAAAAAAAGATAGACATTCCCCCCTCTGGATAGTAAATCATTTGTAATTCGTAAATAATTTATATATATGAAAAAGTTTCTTATTCTTCCTCTGCTCCTTTTGAGCCTTTTAGTGTCAAGCTGCGGAACTACTTCCACCGTTCCAATTACTGGTCGTCAGCATAACCTTCTGGTTGACGATGCACAGGTATTGAGCCTCAGTACACAGCAGTATTCTCAGTACATGCAGTCTGCCAAGCCTTCGACCAATAAGGCCAACACAGAACTTGTGAAGCGTGTCGGTACCAAGCTTGCTACGGCTGTTGAGACTTATCTTAAGAACAATGGTTTTGCCAACGAAGTGCAGAACTTCGCATGGGAATTCAATCTCGTGGCGGACAATCAGGTCAACGCTTTCTGTATGCCAGGCGGTAAGATTGTCGTTTATGAAGGCCTCCTTCCTGTTACTCAGGACGAAGCATCGCTCGCAGTAGTCCTCGGACATGAGATTGCACACGCTGTAGCTAAACACTCTGCCGAGCAGATGTCTACTCAGATCAGACAGCAGTATGGTACACAGATCGTCTCACAAGTACTCAATCAGGTAGCACCAAACTCTACAGCTTTGACGGGTCTGGCAGGTCTTGCCGCTCAGATGGGTTTCTCTTTTGCAAATCTCAAATACAGTCGAGATAACGAGACTGAGGCCGACGTCATGGGTTTGATTTTTGTAGCTATGGCAGGTTACGACCCACAGAAGGCGATCCCATTCTGGCAGCGTATGGCTGCTTCTAATGGAAGTAATTCTGGTAGCGATCTCTTCAGTGACCATCCAAGTGACGCCAAGCGTATCGCTACTCTTCAGAAGATGATGCCAGAGGCCATGAAGTACTATAAGCCAGTCACTACCGCGAATGCGACTACGGCCAAGAAGGCTACTACCACCAAGAAGACCTCTACTACAAAGAAATAAATAAAAGGAGCTCGCAATGAGCTCCTTTCGTTATCAAAGTTGTCTGCTTAATCTGAATACACATGATCAAAAACCTCATATTTGACTTTGGCAAGGTACTGGTAGATTATGACTTCATTAATGTGATGTCAGGATGGTTCACAGACGAGGAGCGCAAACAGCGCTTCTTCGACTGCATTATGAACCCTTACTGGGGAGAGCGTATGGATCGTGAAGATATCCCTTTCGAGGAGGTCATTCGTGAGATGCAGGACGCTTATCCTGAATTTGCTGAGGAACTGCATCTATTCGACGTGCAATATCTGGACTTTGTGACCGGTGAGGTACCAGGCATGAAGGCGCTTCTCTCAAATCTGAAGAAACAAGGATTCCGCCTCTACGGATTGACCAATTGGTGCAGCAGAGTGCATTCCACGATGCGCCAGTTCGATATCTTTGAATTATTGGACGGCCAGATTATCTCTTCAGAGGAGCATTTGATCAAACCAGATAAAGCTGTCTATCAGCGTCTCTTTGACAGTTTCGGCCTTGATCCTGCGGAGTGTGTCTTTACAGATGATAAACCGGAGAATGTAGAAGGTTCCATCCGAGCCGGCATGGATGCTATCCTGTTTGTCAATGCAGAGCAATATGCGCAGGAACTTGCGAAGAGGATACCTGGTCTTATCCTAGAATCCTAAACCTTATCTTATCCAATCAATTTCCGTATCTGCTTGTCGGTAGCTTCAGGAAGAATCGTCCTGAAATGAGCATAGAGCCGATTGAAGGACTCCTCAGGTGTCCTCTCGCAAGCGCAAAGTCCCTTGCCGTGCAATTGTTCGGGGGTGGTCAGCAATGACCATCCCCATCCATATTCCTTGCCATGTCGGTCTTGAGGATAAATGAAGTCTTCGGTGACGATTCGGCAGGACATTTCGAGTTTAGTGACATAGCCGTCAAATTTGCTTCGCATCCCTTTGCCTTCAAAACCGCAGGCGGCACGTAGCTCACGAGTGATGAGACTCCCCGTTTCTTGCAGGTTGCTTAGTATTATGGACTCGATGGTGCCATCTTCTGGCAAGGGATATTTGCTCCTTCTGTAGTTACAGAAATCCGGCCACCATTCCATGCTGATGAATCCGGCTTTTTTGTCGAAGAACTTGCCATACATACAGGGCATGTCCGTCACGATCGGACCTTTCCATTTCCAGAGCGGCCAGTCCCAGCCACCGTCGGCAAAGGTCACGTATCGGCAATCGTCAGCGACGAGTTCCTCTGCACAGTATCCTTCAATACCACAGTTGAACATAGGCAGAAAGCCGATCTCGCGGATCAGATCCATGAGGCCAGTGGCGTTATATATTTCTTTTCCCGGTATCATGATTTGAGATTTGACAGATACTTATTATGCTGCAAAGATAAGCATTATTTCCTATTGAAACAAAGAATTTTGCCATTGCGCGTAAAAAAGGTGGCAGAAAATTACATTTTACGCAGATAAATTTTGCAATCATACCATAATTTATTATCTTTGACCTCGCATAAAGAAATTAAATATGAAATTATTAAGATTTATGAGTTTAGTAACTATGCTTTGTGCCATATTTGGCTGCAAGGCGCAGAGTGATACTTTCCGCAGCCTTAGCGTTGAGGATTTTGAGAAAGCAATTGCTGATACGGCCATCGTGCGCCTTGACGTACGTACTGCAGAGGAATTTGCCGACGGTCATATTGAAGGTACATTGAACATCGATGTGCTTAAGGAAGACTTCGAGCAGAAAGCAGTAGCATCGCTTCCAAAGGACAAGACCATCGCTGTCAACTGCCGCAGTGGCAAGCGCAGCAAGAATGCAGCAAAGATCCTTGTCAAGAATGGATATAAGGTTATCGAACTCGATGCCGGTTACAATGGCTGGATAGGAGCCGGCAAAACGGTAGTGAAATAAGAATATCATGACAAAAATCATACTCATATATCTCGCTGCTGTTAATCTTGTCACCTTTGTGATGTATGGCATTGACAAGTATAAGGCTAAGAAGGCTAAATGGAGAATCCCGGAGGCTACGTTACTCCTGATGGCAGCCATCGGAGGTTCGATAGGAGCATGGGTCGGTATGCAGGTGTGGCATCATAAGACGCTTCATAAGAAATTTAAATATGGTGTTCCTGTCATCTTCCTTCTTCAGATCGCTCTTACCTTTTATTTATATGACAATTTCGCATAAGAACTAAATACAATACCATTATGAAGCAACTAATCCTCTCTTTGGCAGTGGCCTTACCTGCTATTGCCTTGGCACAACATCCATTGCCAGAAATCAGTTACCTGCAGATCTACGACCTTGAGACTGGCACGTCGCAGGTTATTAAGGAATTTCCATTCACGGTTGAGGCTCCTAACTGGAGTCCTGACGGCAAGTGGCTGCTGCTCAACAAGGATGGCCGTCTGTATCGTATGGCAGTAGATGGCTCTACCGACCTGGAGGAGATTCCTACAGGAAGTATTACCAAATGCAACAACGACCACGTTATCTCTGCCGACGGTAAGTGGATCGGCCTCAGTTCAAATAGCAACCAGCAGGCTTATAACTCCTACGTCTATATCGTTCCTGTCGAAGGTGGAGAGCCTCGCCAGATTACACCTATTGGACCAAGCTACCTCCATGGCATGAGTCCAGATGGCAAGACCATGGCCTATTGCGCCTTCCGCGATGATCCGGATGCGGATATCTGGGTCAAGCCAGTCAAGGGAGGTAAGGAGCGCCGCCTCACCACTGAGCCTGGACTTGATGATGGTCCTGAATATAGTCCTGATGGCAAGTATATCTGGTTCAACAGTGTCCGTACGGGTCGCATGCAGGCTTGGCGTATGAAGGCTAATGGCAAGGAGCAGACGCAGATGACCTTCGACGAGGATATGAACTCATGGTTCCCTCACATCTCACCAGACAATCAGAAAGTCGTGTATATTGCCTATCACGATTATGAGATTGCTCCAGGCGATCATCTGGCTAACCGCAACGTACAGCTCCGTATGATCCCAGCCAAGGGTGGCGAGCCTCAGGTGCTGATGGAACTGTTTGGAGGACAAGGAACCATCAATGTCAATTCGTGGAGTCCTGACAGCAAGAAGTTCGCCTTCATCAGCTATCGCCTGAAGGATGAGGTCGAAGCTCCGAAGGTAGATATGAACGTACAGCTCTATTCGCTCCGCTCGCTGATTGGTACACCCGAGCTCTTTGCCAAGAACCATGAGTATGTCCTGAAGCGTGTCGCACAGATGGGCTTCTCTGGCGTTGAGGCTGCCAGTTATGACGATGGCAAGCTCTCGGGTTTAGCTCCTTCGGCTTTCCGCCAGGCTATTGAGCAGGCGGGTCTGAAGCTTGTCTCATCGCACACCACCCGCCAGTTGACTGCAGACGAGCTGAAGAGCGGAAACTATCAGGAAGCTTTGCAGTGGTGGGATAAGTGCATCAAGACCCACAAAGAGGCTGGTGTGAAATATCTCGTCATGTCATGGTTGCCACTCTTGGAGAGTAAGCATGATATTGAGGTTACCGCCCGATACATTGAGGAGATTGGCAAGCGTTGTCGTGCTGCTGGTATCCAGTTCGGTTATCACAGCCACAGTCAGGAATTCAAGAAGGTGGAGGACATCACGATGATGGATTATTTCATCAGCAACACAACTCCAGAGAATGTCTTCTTCGAGATGGACGTATATTGGGCCGTCGTGGCTGGTGTAAGTCCGGTGGAGTATATGAAGAAGTATCCGGGTCGCTTCACCATGTTGCATATCAAGGATCAGTACGAGATCGGACAGAGCGGCATGGTCGGTTTCGAACCTATCTTCCGTAATATGAAGACTGCTGGCACACAGGGCTTCGTCGTGGAGCTCGAATACGCTAGCACTCCTAACATCCTGCAGGGACTTCGCGAGAGTGCACTCTACCTGCGTCATGCACCTTATACCACCAAGAAGTAAACTATGAAGAGAATAGGAATCATCGGATGTGGCAAGATCGCACAGGTGCGACACATCCCAGAGCTCAATGCCAATCCAGACGTTCAGATCGTCGGCTATTATAATCCGACTCGCAGTAGGGCGGAAGAGATAGCAGCCAAGTATGGCGGTAAGGTCTATGACTCTATAGATGAATTGTTGGCAGATGAATCCATAGATGCTGTAGTCATCAGCTTAGCCAACGTAGCTCATGCTGAGACCAGCATCCAGGCGCTCCAGAGCGGTAAGGCTGTCCTCTGCGAGAAACCGATGGCTACTACACTTGAAGAATGTGAGGCCATGGTTGCAGCTTCCGTCAAGTACAACAAACCACTGATGATCGCACAGAACCAGCGTCTCACCAAGGCGCACGAGATGGCGCGACAGCTGGTGGCTGAGGGTCGTATCGGACGTGTGGTTTCCTTCCGCACCACTTTTGGCCATGGAGGCCCTGAGACGTGGAGCATCAACCCTGGCAAAGGAACTTGGTTCTTCGACAAGCAGAAGGCTGCGATGGGAGCGATGGCCGACTTGGGTATCCATAAGACCGATCTTATCCAGTATCTTCTGGGCCAGAATGTCGTGAAAGTCAAGGCTGTGCTTACGACGCTCGACAAGACTGATGCCTCCGGAGAGCTCATCGGTGTGGACGATAACGCCATCTGCATCTATACGATGGAAGATGGTGCCATCGGCACAATGACCGTCAGTTGGACGTATTACGGGGCAGAAGATAACTCCACCATTCTCTATGGTACCAAGGGTATTATGCGCATCTATGATAACCCGTCCTATGCCATTGAGATCATCGGTCAGGAAGGTACCAAGGAGCAACTTGATGTAGAGCCTATCCAGACCAATGACAACCAGACGACGTCGGGGATGAGCGACCTGTTTATTAAGGTACTTGAGAGCGGTGCAATACAAGAATTCCCTATTTCTGCCGCTTCTGTACTCCCTGCTATGCGGGTCATCTTTGCGGCCATTGAGTCCGACCGTGAAGGCCAAGAAATTACAATCACAGAAAACTATACCAATAAAATATGAAACTCGGATTTGTAAGTGCCATCCTCGATGGTTGGACTTTTGAAGAGATGATGGATACCGCTCACGATATGGGCTTCAAGTGTGTAGAAGTGGCCTGTTGGCCAGCGGGTAAGGCTGAGCGTAGATATGCAGGCGTGAGCCATATTGACGTGGATGCATTGACCGATGAGAAAGTATCCTATATCCAGGAATATAGCCATAAGACAGGTGTTGAGATTTCGTCTTTGGCCTTCTATCCGAACACAATGGATGCTGATCTCGAGAAGCGTCAGCATAACGTCTCGCACCTCATGAAAGTCATAGAGGCCAGCCACAAGTTGGGTGTCAACATGGTGACTACCTTTATCGGCCGTGACTCTGCCAAGAGCGTGGAGGAGAACCTCGAACTGGTCAAGGAAGTCTGGCTTCCTATTCTCGACCATGCCAAGCGCCTCGGCGTCCGTATTGCCATAGAGAACTGTCCGATGCTCTTTGACCGTACACAGTGGCCTGGCGGCCAGAACCTCATGACCACGCCAGTCATCTGGAAGAAAGTCTTTGAGATCCTTCCTTACGACAATCTTGGCATCAACTACGATCCCTCGCACTTCATCTGGCAGATGATCGATTATATCGAGCCTCTGTATGAATTCAAAGACAAGATCTTCCATGTACATTGCAAGGACATCAAGCTCGATGTAGAGAAGCTCCGTCGCTGTGGCATCATGGCCTATCCGCTCGACTATATGCATCCGAAACTTCCAGGTCTCGGCGATGTCAACTGGGGTCGGTATATCTCCGCTTTGACCGATATCGGGTATGACTCATTCACCTGCATTGAGGTTGAGGATCGTGCTTTTGAGGGAAGTAGAGAGAAGGTTCTCGATAGCTTGCGACTCTCGAAACGTTATATGGAGCAGTACGTAATTTAATCCATTGGCCTAGACATTTATTACTCTGGAATAAACAGCTCACATGAAGATTCTTCATACTGCAGACCTCCATCTCGGACAGGTCATTTATCAGAACTACGACCGAAATGACGAGCATCAGCACTTCTTCGATCAGCTCACCTCTTGGTGCAAGGAGCATCAGCCTGACGCTCTGCTGGTGAGTGGAGATGTATTCGACATACAGCAACCATCCGCCACAGTGAAGAAGTTCTATACGGACTTTTTTGTCGGTTTGCATCGTCAGTGTCCTGAGATGGCCATCGTCATTACTGCTGGCAATCATGATTCTGCCTCACGAGTTCAGGCGGATAGCTCGGTGTGGGCATTGGCCAACGCAACCGTGGTGGGTACGGCTCCGTCGACGGAGCCTGCTGAAGGCTGGGAGGATAAGTATATTGTGAGCTTGCCATCAGGTTATATCATCGCCATGCCCTATATGGCCAATGAGCGGACGGAAACCCTGCAGCACCTGTTGGATGTAGTAGCCAAGAAGAATGTGGAGGGAAAACCAGTGGTCATGATGGGGCATACTGCAGTCTCAGGATTAGATACCCTAGGCCATAATCTTGTGGTCGGAACCCTTAAGACGCAGGAAGCCAAGTCCTTTGGATCAGGCTATGACTATCTGGCACTGGGTCACATACATAAGCCACAGACTATTGATCATCAAGAGGATGCGCTCAAAATGAATGCCAGCTATCCCGCTCCTGTGATCCGTTATTCGGGTAGCGCGCTACACGTCAGTTGTGATGAGGCTTATCCTCATTCGGTAAGTCTGGTCGAGATCGACAAGCATGGTGGTGAGGTACAGATTAAGCAACTGCGTATTGATGAGTTGCGACATTTCTATGTCCTTCCAGAAGATAATTCTTCGTTTACATCAGCAGAAGAGGCTTTGGACGCTATCCAAAAGTTCTGCAAAGAGAAACAGTCAGGATACATCCGTCTGCGTATTAGTATTTCTACTCCATTACCTTCAAATTTCAATCAGATAGTGTATGATGCACTAGCTGCTACGAATGACGAGGTGCGCTATAACCCTAAGATTATCTGGACGGATATGGATGAGACCGTCAAGGAGGAAAAGGCGAAGCCATCGTTCGAAGTAGCAGAGCTCCAGCAGATGACCAATCCCCTTGTTTTTATCTCAAAGATCATTGACCAGTATCCTGAGTTGGATATGGAGGAGATACGCTTAGCTTTTGAAGAAGTGGAACAGGAAGTGCTTCGTATTGAAGAAGAAGAGGAGATTAAAGCTGCGGCCAAGGAGACAAAGAAAGGCTCAAAAGCAATAAAATCAGAAACCGAAACCGACGAAGAATAAGTCATAACTATGAGAATTAAAGAACTGCACATTCGGAATATTGCTTCCATCGAGAAGGCTGACATTGATTTTGAGAAAGATATCATTGATCCTGTGACTGAATTACCGTCGAACGTCTTCTTGATCTCTGGCGATACGGGTACGGGAAAGACGGTGATATTGGATGCAATCTCTATGGCTCTTTATAAATGTACACCACGTATCGAGGAGGTTGCAGACAAGAAGAACAACGGCTTTGTTGATAATGAGGGAAAAGGCGTCAATATCAATCGTATCGAGCAGTATACACGTCTGGGCATTTCTCTCAAAGATGAATGTTTCAGCGAGTTAGTCTTCGAGGGTAATGACGGCAAGGAATACCATGCTCGACTTGAGCTCGGTATTTCTAAGAGTAACAAGAAAGATGCTGAGGGAAAATATCCTCTTATTTATAGGGAGCCGAGCTGGAAAATCAAGATTGGTAATGAAGACTGGCAGAAGGTGACAGAAGGCGGACAAGTGTTCGTCGATGTAGTAGGCCTTAGCTTCGATCAGTTTAAGCGTATGTCCATGCTTGCACAGGGACAGTTCGCCGCTTTCCTTACAGGCAAAAAGACGGAACGAGAGGAGATCTTGGAGAAATTGACAAATACCTCGAAGTTCTCAACCTATGGCACGGCTATCGACAATCTTTTCAAGAAAGCAAGAGTTGCTAAAGAAATTGCAGCAACTGCTTATAATACTCAGAAAGATAATATTTTGCCTGCAGAAGAGCTGCTTGAGAACTCTACACTTTTGGAAGCACTGAAGCAACAGAAGACTGAACTTGATAAAGAGTATCAGAAGAAGAACGCCGAGCTTATGATTGTCGATGATATTGATGACTCCAACAAAGATCGTATCAAGTCAGAAGCACGAAAAGCAGAAGTTTCGACAATTATTGCAGGAGAGGAATACCAGCAGAAGAAACAGCTGATCACTGACTGGGATTCAACCAATAAGGAGCGTCGTCTGCTCGTAGATCAGCAGAATGCAAGAAAGACTAAGTTTACTGCAGAGAAGGAGATTGCCGCAGCCAAAGAGAGTTTCTTGCAACTCTCTGCAGACCTTTTGTGCCGAGAAGAAGAGCTCAAAGAGAAGAAAGTTGTCATTGCACAACAGAACGATTGGATAAATGTGCATTCTGTTCACGATGAGCTCTTCAGTAACGCAGCAACCGTTGACCTTCAACTTGCACATTATAGTGATATTTCTTCAAAGATAAACACAGAGAAACTGCAGCTATCTCAAGAGAAAGAAAAGACACAAACTCTTATCGCTAAGGTAAATAGTTGCAAGATGGCTGATGAGCAGGCTAAAGCTGAGGTTAAGGCAAAGCAAGAGGCTATTGATAAGCTTCAGTCACAGCGAAATGCACTTAATCCGACAGTAATTACCTCGGAGAAAGATGCTGCCATCAAGAGTAAGAATGACTTGGAGAAACTGCAGGAACGCATCAAGAAACTGGAGTCGGCACGTATGTCTACAGAACAGGAGAAGAGTGAGATATCCATGGAGGAAGAAACCCTCCAGAAGCTGAAGGTTTCTTATGATCTCTCTCAGACTATCTATGAGCAGAGAGCGAAGGACGAAGCATCAACTCACTCGTTGCTGTCGACCATGCAGATGAGTGTGAAGGAAACACTCGTTGAATTACGAAGAAAGATGCGCGATAGTCATGCAGATACCTGTCCTTTGTGTGGACAGGCAGTTGACCCTCTGCATTTGGCAGATGATTTTCAGCATATCCTTTCTCCTTTGCAGCAGAAAGAGGAGGAGGCTAAGTCTCAACTGGTTGCAGCGATGGCTCAGCGTGATATTGATATGAAGTCATACGAGAAGGCCAAAGGAGCTCTGGATGCGAAGAAGAAGGAGTTTGAGCGGACTTGCCTCGCAAATATTAAGGAGGAACTGGAAATCGGAAAGCTTGCTGTAGAGCTGCCGCTGGATTCTGATGGAGAACTCTCTTCTCAAATCAGTGTCGCTATCACAAAGCAGATAGAAACCATCGCACTTCTGGACGAGCAACTGAAGAAGGCTGAGTTGCTACAGACCTCTATCAATCGTCTCATCGAGGAGAAGAACCCTCTTGATCTTTCGGCCAATAACGCTGTCCGAGAGTTGTCTGAAGCCAATAACGCTGTTGTACTCAACCAGAACAAGATTAGTGTCTTCGAGAAGAATCTTGTCGCTCTTGAAGAGGAAAAGAATAAGCTGACCCAAGCGCTTGTTTCAATTCTTTCGTCTTATCATCCATTCTGGCAAGAGGATATCACTGCAACTCGCCAGCAACTTATGGCCGATGCAGATGAGTACATTGGTAAGAAAAAACAGCTAGAACAGAATAGTCAGGAGATCAGCAAGACGGAGACATTATTGAAATCAATGATAGGTATCAGCGATAGTATTCTTTCTTCGCAGACAACCTGGGGAAAGCCGACTGTAGCGTATAAGTATGTTACATCGGACATCAGTAATGAGTGGACGCAGCTCTATGCTCATATCCAACATCAGCAGAAGGTTTATGATGAGGCTGAGAATACGCTAAAGGAATCCATAAATGCTTTGTCGGCCTACTATACTGCATTTGGTAAAACAGAACAGGATCTTCTGACTATCATTAGTCGAGAGAGAGAGTTGGCTGGAGCACGGCAATTTGTCATTGAGAAAGACAGCGAACTCAAGTCGTGTAGCGATGCTATCGCTCGAGTCTCTGAGATGATCGCAAAGGGACTCAAGGCCCTGAATGTGCAGAAACTGGAGGATGTCCCAGAGATGGAGCCTCTTAAGCATCTTGTGAGCGACCTTGCCAATAAGCAGCAGGAACTTGCTGCACAGATTGGTGGCATAGAGGAGAAGCTGAAAGCCAATGCTTTGAATGAGAAAAAAGTCGAGGCGGCGAAACTGGAACTTGATAAGCAGACGGTCATATTTGAAAAGTGGGAGCGGCTGAGAAAAAGGTTTGGAGGAACCCGCTTCCGTACCCTTGTACAGTCATATATCCTTCGGCCATTGCTTAACAATGCCAATGTATATCTTGAGAGAATCTCTGACCGCTATACACTCACTTGTAGCGAAGATAACGAGCAGCTGTCGGTATTGGTTCTTGATCGATATAACAAAAATCAGATACGCTCTGCCACCGTTTTGTCTGGCGGTGAACGTTTCATGATTTCGCTGGCACTTTCTCTTGCTCTCTCAACGCTCAAGCGTCAGGATAAGAATGTCAATATTCTCTTTATCGATGAAGGCTTCGGTACTTTGGACGAGACGAATCTCAACTCTGTCATGAGTACCCTTGAGAAACTACAGGAGATTGCCGGTCAGAACAACCGTCGTGTAGGTATCATCTCTCATCGTGAGGAGTTGATGGACCGCATCCCATCGAAGATCAATGTGAGAAGGAAGGGTGAGGGAAGAAGCGTGGTGGAGATAACAAATGAATAATGTGACATGCCCATGAACAAGATAGAACTTAATGTCGGCTATATCAAAGCGGCCAACTATGCATTGATTCACAACCGTATACCGGTCTGCCAGAACCTAGAAATACACAATGTCTCGGGGGAGGTGCTGCATGATCTGGTGATTACATGCACTGGAGAGTTTATTGCTAGCTATGAGAGTGGCAAGGTCTCCAACATAAAGCAGGATGAGACGGTCAGAATCGCAGAATTCGAGATTGTTCCGATTGCTGCCAAGCTGCTGGAGCTGACAGAGCGTGTCAATGCCACCTTCAAGATCATAGTTGCCGCCTCAGGAGAGATTGTCTTCGAGGAAGAATATGATTTGGCTCTGATGCCGTTCGATCATTGGCTAGGAACATCTATCCTGCCACAAACGCTCGTATCGTTCGTTACTCCTAACCATCCTGCCATCAGTTCATTGATCCTGAAGGCGGCTGGCAAGCTCAAGGATTTGTCTGGCTCGTCTTCATTCTATGCTTATCAGACCGGCAATAGCAATGATGTAAGAATGCAGATTGCTGCGGTCTATGCAGCGCTTCATGACGAAGGAATCATCTATCGCGGAGTTCCAGCCAGCTATGAGGAAGTCGGCCAGCGTATCACTCTGCCAGATCAAGTGCTTTCGACAAAGATTGGCAACTGCATCGAACTGACCTTGTTATTCGCATCAGTTCTGGAGAGTATCGGGATCAATTGTGGAATAATAATCCAGACAGGTCACGCTTATCTGGCAGCATGGCTGGTGGATGACAGTTGCTCGTACGGTATCTGCGACGACGCGTCCTTCATCGAAAAGAAATGTTCACGTGGCATTGATGAGATGATCGTCATAGAGTGTACGCAGGTAGCACAGGAGAAGACCTCGTTTGAGAAAGCAGTGTCGCTGGCCGAGCAGCATCTGGCTGATCATAAGCAATTTGAGCTGCTTATCGATGTGCATCGCTGTCGTCTGGAGCGTTTCCTTCCATTACCTACCCGTGTGCTCCGAGATGGTACGTGGACGGTGGAGCAAGGCGTAGAACATGACCAGTGTGTACTGGATGTGAAGGTGCATGATCGCTATGATCTGAGCCATCTCCGTGAGTCGAGCAAGGAACTCTCCAAGTTCGATATCTGGGAACGTAAGTTGCTGGACTTCTCGTTGCGCAACTCCTTGCTGAACCTCTATCTGCGTCGTAAAGCCATCCAGTTTATCTCGTTCGATGTCGATAAGATCGAGGATCATCTGCAGGACGGTGAGGAGTACTGTATCCTGGCCAAACCGGATGTAGACTTCCATCTTGAGAATACCGAGCGTATGAATCGCTCGAAGCTGGCTGAGCCTTTGCGCGAGCTGATTACTACCGACATTGCCCACCATCGCCTGCACACCTACCAGACGGAAGCCGAGTCGCAGAGCACTTTGAAGAACATCTACCGCGCTGCGCGTAATGCCATCGAGGAGACGGGTGCTAACTCGCTGTTCCTGGCCAGCGGTACCTTGCGTTGGTTTGAGACTCCGTTGAGCGAGACGCCACGCTATGCACCTCTTCTGCTGCTCCCTGTGGAGATGGTATATAAGAAAGGTAGTTACTACATCCGCACTCGAGAGGAGGAGATTACGCTCAATATTACGCTTATCGAGTTCCTTCGTCAGAACTACGACATCCGTATCAATGGCCTCGAACCATTGCCTAAGGACCAGAGTGGTGTGGATGTGCCACTGATCTTCGCCATCATCCGCGATGCACTGAAAGAACAGAAGCGCTGGGATGTGGAAGAGGAGTGTCTACTGGGTACGTTTTCGTTTAGTAAGTTCCTGATGTGGAACGACGTACACAACAATCGTGAGCAACTTAAGGAAAACGCTATTGTGAACAGCCTGGTGGAGAATCGTCTGACCTTCTCGCCAGAGGCGCTCACTTCTGACCTCAAGGATATTGACGCAGAGATGCAACCGACGGAGCTGGCTCTGCCCGTGGCTGTCGACTCTTCTCAGATGGCTGCAGTCATCGAGGGTGGCAAGGGGCATTCGTTCATTCTTTATGGCCCTCCGGGAACGGGTAAGTCGCAGACCATTACCAACCTCATTGCCAATGCACTTTATCAGGGTAAGCGTGTATTGTTCGTTGCCGAGAAAATGGCAGCGCTCAGCGTCGTGCAGAGTCGTCTGGCCAAGATTGGCCTTGATCCGTTCTGTCTGGAGCTACATTCTAATAAGGTAACCAAGCGTCACGTCCTGGAGCAGCTGGAAAGCGCGCTGAAGGTGTCACACATCGTCCCTCCGTCAGACTATGCTGCTACCGCCGAGAAGATCTTTGCTCGACGTAAGGAGCTCATAGAATATATGAAGGCGTTGCACGACGTGGATCCTCAGGACGGACTCTCGCTCTACGATTGCATCTTGCGCTATGAGTCAGTCGATGCAGAGCCTTTGCCAACCTTCGCTCCGGATGCTGCACTCGATGCGCTTATCTGCCGAGAAGGCGTCAAGGCGGTGGAGGAGAAGCTCGGTAGTAGGCTTGATACTGTCATCAAGCTGGTCGGACAGCCGTCCCAGCATCCGCTCAAGGGAATGCATGTTACCAAGGAGATGCTCATGGCTCCTGACGAGACCGTCAGCCGCATGAAGGAGTCTGTACAAGTCTTGCAGGACACTGAGGCTCGACGTGATGAGCTCCAGAAGGCCAAGAGCATACGCGAGCATCTGCTCCGCGATAATGACGCGTCGCTCTTCTCTGCCGATGCACGTAGCCTTTATGACGAGTGGCGTGCGGCAAAGAGTAAGTGGTTCATTCCGAAGTTCTTTGCAAAGAAATCCTTCGTCAAGAAACTCAAGCAGTATAACCAGTTTATCACCGGTGATGATGTGGATCGTCTGCTCGACGAACTGCTGACCTACAGCCAGCTTCATCAGGAGATCGGACGTCAGCAGAATGTCCTAAGGACGTATTTCGGAGTGAAGTATGGCGAGGACGAACTCCCTCAGAAGGACACGGTCACCCATGCCGTCAGCAGCATGGAGCGATGGGTTGCCTCTGTTCCGAAGATGCGTGAGTGGATACATTGGTCAGAATACAGCGACGAACTCAAGGCCGCAGGCATGAGCTGTGCCATTGCAGCTATGGAAGCAGGAGAATGTGCTCCAGAGTCATTGCGCCGGGCTTATATGAAGGCTTTGTTCCGACAGAAGGCGGAGAACAAGATCAGTTCGTCTGCGATGCTCGTCTCGTTCGAAGGCATGATCTTCGACGATAAGGTCAAAGCATATAAGGATCTTACGGAGGAGTTCCAGTTGCTCACGCAGAAGGAGCTCTACGCGCGTCTGGCAGCCAAGGTGCCGAGAGTGACGGAGAACATTGACAGCAGCAGCGAGATCGGCTTGCTCAACCGCAATATCAGCAACGGAGGCCGCGGCCTTTCGCTCCGTGACCTCTTCGACCAGATCCCTACGCTCATGCCTCGCCTGTGTCCGTGTATGCTGATGAGTCCGATGAGTGTGGCTCAATATCTTGACCTGACGCAGGAGAAGTTCGACTTGGTGGTATTCGACGAAGCCTCTCAGATGCCGACCAGCGAAGCCGTCGGAGCCATCGCTCGTGGTAAGTCGCTCATCGTAGTAGGTGATCCGAAGCAGATGCCGCCTACAAGTTTCTTCTCATCAACCACCGTCGACGAGGAGGAGGCTGCCATCGACGATATGGAGAGTATCCTCGAGGATTGCCGTACGCTCGAGATTCCATCGCTACAGCTCAACTGGCACTACCGCTCAAAGCATGAGAGCCTGATTGCCTTCTCAAATCATGAGTATTATGACGGTTCGCTCATCACCTTCCCATCGGTCGATGACCAGAGCACCAAGGTGCAATATATCCCTGTCTCTGGTTATTATGACAAAGGTGGTAAGCGTAGCAATGCTGCTGAAGCTGAAGCCATTGTGCAGGAAATTGCCAGAAGGCTTAAGGAAGGTGGCAAGAAGAGCCTCGGCGTCATTGCCTTCAGCGTTGTGCAACAGAGTCTCATCGAGGACATGCTGCAGGATCTGCTCGATAAGGACAAAGAGATTCGTGAGGCTGCAGATGCCCTGTACGAACCGATCTTCGTCAAGAATCTGGAGAATGTGCAGGGCGATGAGCGTGATGTCATACTCTTCTCCATTGGTTATGGTCCGGATAAGGACGGCAAGGTATCGATGAACTTCGGTCCATTGAATAACGCTGGAGGTGAGCGTCGTCTCAACGTGGCCGTCAGCCGTGCACGTTATGAGATGCTCGTATTCTCAACGCTCAAGGCTTCGCAGATTGACCTGCGTCGCTCGAAGGCCCGTGGTGTAGAGGGATTGAAGCACTTCCTCGAATATGCTGAGACCCAGGCGCTCGCCACCTCTTCTTCTGCCGTAGCACAGCATCGTGACTCTCAGTTGGCCGAGCAGATTTCCGCTGCACTTTCGGCTCGTGGTTATCTGGTCAAGACCAATATCGGCCGCTCACAGTTCAAGGTCGATATCGCTATCTGTGACCCGTCTGCGCCAGACGTCTACCAGCTCGGTATCCTGCTCGATGGAGAGTCTTATCGCGATACACAGACCACCCGTGACCGTGAGATCGTGCAGCCATCCGTCCTCGGAGCGCTCAACTGGCGTGTGATGAGAGTATGGAGCGTGGATTGGTACAACAATCAGCAGCGCGTCCTAGATCGTATTACAGAGGTGCTCAATACCGCTCCTGCCAAGCCATTAGAGTCTCCTGTCATGAAGGCTTTCGACATCCAGTCAGAGAAGATAGAAACTGTCGAGACCGCTGCAGTAGAGTATAAGACCTATAGCGTCTCTGTATCCTATGCCAAGCGTTTGAGCGACAAGGAACTGATGAAGAAAATTGTCTCTACGGAGCAACCTGTCTCGTTCATGGAACTCTGTCGCAGAGTCTGCACCCTGAGAGAAATCCCACGCGTCACACCTACCATCCAGAACGACTTCGGTCAGTACCTCGGTACGGACTTCTATGCCGAACCAGATCGTGAAGGACAGGTAGTATGGCTCTCCGAGGAAGACAGTCGTAACTACAAGTCCTACCGTCCGGATTCTGGCCGTGACATCTCCGACATCCCGATGACGGAGATCAAGAATGTGGTGCGCGAAGCCATCGCAGAGCAATTCGCCCTACAGACCGATAACCTCACCCTCATCGCCGCCAAGAAGCTCGGTTTCACTCGTCGTGGCAATAAGGTTGACGCTGCATTCCGCGAAGCCTTGGATCAGCTTAAGGCCGCTGGAGAGATTGATGAGGTGGAAGGAAAGCTCAGTATCAGGAGCTGAAAGCAGAACTTCCATTCCCGCAAAAATATACGAGCAGATCGCTATCAATGAATCAGAACGAAGTCAACATTGGAGATTGTTTTATCCGACCACCGATGGGTGGCCGGTCGCGCTCCATCTGGCGTGTGGTCTCTATTCAGGACAATGAGTGCCGTGCGGATCTTTATGACTTCGGGGAGCAAGGTATCTATTGCTATCGTGCAGAGCCTTTCAGCCTCAGACGTGTCTCGACGCTCATCCCTGTACAGAAGGAGCACTTCGAGCGTGTGGAGCAATACTATAATCACGCGCTATCGTCGGCTAGAAGAATCCTGTCTGAGGCCAGACGATGGAAGAGTCAGCACGTAGAGTTCGGTACTTGCCTCTATTCCGAGGAGACTGGTTATCAGGGCGTCATGAAGCTTATTGCTCAATCTGGCGATAACGGTATGCTGGCTGAGTACATTCACGTCAGCCAGCAGAGTTTCAGCCGAGAGACCATCCGGCCGGGGATCATCTCCCTCTCGCAGTATGAGGACGATGAGACAAAGATGGCCATCGAGACCGAGACGTACGACAAGCTCCTGAAAGTAATGAATCTGAGCTACACTGCCATCCAGACGCTGGTAAATCATGCGCTGGCCGATGCGCGTAAGATGAAATGATATGATACAGTACACTCGCGAAGAAATAGAAAGCATCCTGCAGACCTCCTATTATGACCGACGCACAGACTATGTGTGGAAGACTCTGGTAGGCGATGCTCCCGAACTGGAGAGTATCCTGTATCCGATCCCGAATCTGGAGCGCTTTCAGGTTATGCACACCATGCTTAAGACTCGTGTCGATAGCGTAGCAGATTTTCTGGAAGCTTGGGAAGTATCCGAGCATTCGGGCCTCCTGGATTGTCAGTACAACCCGAGCTCAGGGATCCTCCGCGTCAAGGCTCGTTCTTTTGTCCTCTCTTATCGCTCCAAGCTCGACGAGTTCCATTTCTCCGTTTATGCCAAGATTGCCAAGAGCATCGGCCTGAAAAATAGGATTACGCAGAAGAAATATCTCAAGCGTCGCATCTTCCCTTTGCACCTACTGAGAGAACTTGACGAGCAGCTCTACAGCCGATACTCCGAAAAAGAGAAAGTCAAGGGCTGGCGAAAGACGCCCCAGTTCAAGATCGACTGTCAGTATTGTGAGGCAATGATCCCCTTCATCATGCAGGATGCAGAGAAGAAAGTCCGTCATCTGGGTAACGACAGACAGCTGAACATCATTCTGCACGATAATGACAAGGTGCGTATCGGCATCGCAAGAGACTATTCGCCCGAGGAGATGATCTCCATGCCATGCTATCCTCGTGAGCAATGGCAGGAAGGTATACGCTCGGCTTTCGCATCGCTCGAAAAAGAATATGCAGCGGAGCTTGAGGCGCATCGGATTAAGATGCAGGAGTGGAGCGACGAACTATCGAAGATCATCGTAGGAAAGACTCCATTCAGCATTGAGGAGCGACGGGCGAAATATAGTTCCGATCATCTGGACGACACCTATTCCAAGCTCGTACTTGCTGCCGCTCTCGGCAACGAAGAGGAGTTTATGGCCACCTTAGCTAGAAACGAGATGCATCAGATGAAGCTCCCTCGCAATGCTAAGCTCAATAAAGTGATGATGGACTTGTACGCCTCTGTCCAGCAGGACAGACTGCGGGAGCATCAGGCCTCAATGGAGAGAAAGAACATGCCACAGCATGCGCTCCTGGTAGAGGAGATGAAATATATCATCCAGCAATCCGCTCCTCTCATAGCCTACACAGGGCCGAATCAGATGATCAGTACTAGCTACCATATGCAGCTGTATGTTGCAGAAAATGACAGTATCAGAGTTTTCGCTGGTTTTACTAACTCACATGCTACAGAAACCTTTACGTTGGATAGCTATCTGACTGCATTCCGCGTGTGGTGGTCCCAGCTATTGCTCAAGGAATGCAAGTATGCCAAGCAGTGTGCACTCAATCCGGAAGAAGATCATCCTTTCGATATCGTCCTCCCATTCTAACATAGTAATCAGTAATTTGTAATCCGTAATCCCCCTCCTCCATGGGTATCAACATCAATACACAAGACCTCCTGCAGATCCTGGAGCTCACCCCCTCTACGCAGAATATCATGCTTGTCGGTCGTCACGGCATCGGCAAGTCAGAGATCCTGACCGACTACTTCACGGCCAAAGGAATGAAGGTCGTGACCCTCTTCCTCGGCCAGATGTCCGATCCTGGTGACCTCATCGGCCTGCCTAACAAGAGTGGCGAGAAGACCGACTTTCTCCCGCCTTACTGGTTCCCGCTCGATGGTCAGCCTATCGTCCTCTTCCTCGATGAGCTCAACCGTGCGCGTCCTGAGGTGCTGCAGACCATCATGGACCTGGCCCTGAACCGCAAGCTCGCTGGCCGTCAGTTGCCAGAGGGTAGTCGCATCATCTCGGCGGTCAATGCAGGTGACGAGTACCAGATCACCGACCTCGATCCGGCCTTGGTCAGCCGCTTCAACATCTATAATTTCCTTCCTACTCCATCCGAGTGGCTGTTGTGGGCCGACCGACAGAAGATCGACAGCCGCATCACCCAGTTCATCCAGAATGAACCTGTCTGGCTCGATGGCAACGAAGGTCAGAAGAAAGGTATCGACACCGGCCTTGACAAGAGTCCTGACCGACGTGCATGGGCCAAGGTCTCGGCCGTCATTCAGGACATTGATACGCTCGGAGAAGTGCATAAGAAGCTCATCGCGGGCATCATCGGCCCTGCTGCTACCAGTCGCTTCATGGGGTCAATAGCAGGCAATAAGGTGCTGACAGGTATTGAGGTATTGCTTGATTTCGAGAAGCATCAGCCTACGCTCTCCAAGTACCGCCTCCATCAGCTGGCCATCGTCAATGAGGGTATCTTCCGTTTCCTCGAGACGGGTGAGATCATCGACAGTCAGGTCCCTGTCATTGCCCAAAACCTGACCCGCTACTACCAGATGCTTGAGAAGGACAAGAACAAGGAGGCCATCGCACACTTCACTTCTGTCTTTGAGAAGAACGCTTATCCGAAGGCCATCCTCTTTGTCCTCGATCACACTCCACACCTCTATGATGCAATCATCAGCTTTATCTCAAATCTTTAAGAAGATCAGCGAGCAATGGTTCCTGCGTGAGCCAGCCTTCTTTGCGCTCTATTGTACGCAGCGTCTCGAAGAAAATGCGGAGATGAAATGTCCCTTCCGCGTAGGCCAGGGCCGTCTGGAGTACAATCCGTCATTGCTCGAAGGAATGACCTTCTACGAGGTGGAGCAGCTGATGCGCATCGAGCTGATCCGTCTCTTCCTCAAGCATCCGTATGAGCGTCAGCCAGAGGGTGTGAGTAAGACCGCCCTCTCGCTCGGCAGTGACGTCACCATTGCCGACAATTATAATAATGAGAAGTCTCGCGAGAAACTCCCACTGCTGACTCCAGAAGATTTCAAGCTGGAGAGCGGTGAGAGCTTTGAGTGGTATGCCCGTAAGATTGAGGAGCAGCTCGATGGAGAGCTGGAGGCAGCAGATAGAGCCGGGCTCTGGCAGGAAGATGACATGAAGCGTCAGGAGATCAACGATCTGATCAAGAGTCTCAATAACTGGGGTTCCATCCCGGGCAATATCGTCGAGATGATCGAAGCTTCGACCAAGGCGCGCATCGACTATCGTCAGATCGTGCAAGGCTTCCGTGGCAGCATCCTGAGTAGCCGAAAGAAGCTGACGCGTATGAAGCCGAATCGTCGCACCGGCTTTGAGCAGATGGGATCAGCGCGTGAGTTCACCACCAAGCTCTTGGTGGCAGTCGATGTCTCTGGCTCCGTCACAGACAGCACCCTGTCAGATTTCTACAGCGTCATCAACAAGATGTTCAAATACGGTATTGACGAGATCGACTGTGTCCAGTTTGACTGTGAGCTCGGTCCCGTCAAGAATATCCGCAAGGCCAGCCGTCAGATCGAGGTCTCGGGTCGTGGCGGCACCTCCTTCCAGCCTATCTTCGATTACCTTCTCGAACACAACTATTATGACGGCCTCGTCATCCTGACCGATGGCTACGCTCCTCATCCCAAGATTGACGACCGCATCCGCACCGAGATTCTCTGGATCTGCCCGTCAGAACGTGACTATGAAGAGCATCATCGCTGGATGGAACTCTGCGGCCGCTGCTGCTGGATGCTCTTTGTCTGATGTTTATCGATGATAATAGGCGGTCGTACATTCATGAAATAAGTTTATCTATTTATATCAATTACGAATATGAAAAAGGATTTCATTTTTAGTTCGCTCTTTGTTGTCGCAGCAGCGACTATGAGCCTGTCGTTTGCATCCTGCACTCAGCCAGTAGATGCAGATACCGTAGTGTATGGCAAGATCTTTACCTCCGAAAAAGACTCGCTGGTAGAAGCCTTTGCCGTAAAGGACGGAAAGTATGTGTATGTAGGTAACAGAGAAGGTGCAGAGAAGTATGTTGGCAAGAGCACGCAAGTCATCGATCGCACCGGTCAGGGCATGGTGATGGCCGGATGCACCGAGGGTCATGCTCACTACCTGATGGCCAACACGATGAAGAACTCTGAGAACGTTCTCGCCGTCAGCCCTAAGGACGACAGTAAGACCATCCTTGAGAAGCTGGCCAAGAAGGTGGCTCAGAAGAAGCCTGTCTATATCATGGGCTTCGGCTGGAGCTACACCGAGTTGGCTAAGACCAACGACTTCCCGACCAAGGAGCAGATCGATGCCATCCTCCCTGACGTGCCGGTATATATTGCCGATCAGGAGGGTCACAAGGGTCTCGTCAATTCCTATTGCCTCAATCATTCGGGCATCCTCGATGAGAATGGTAAGGTGCGTGACGACTTCAAGTACAAGGACTTTGTCGTGGTCGATGCCAAGGGTTATCCTACGGGTCTGGTCAAAGAGCAGGCAGGTACCTACATCCGCTCACGTGCCTGCACTCCTGTAGAAAGCGATGAGATCTGGGCCAAAGCCGTAGAAGACACGCAGCACCTGCTCAATTCGAAGGGCTATACTGCTGCAGTTGAGGGCTGGGGCAATCAGTTGGGCATGTCTCTGTTCGAAGCTGTCAGTGAGATGGATAAGCAGGGCCGACTGACCTACAACGTGGCTATGTCATACGAGATTGAGAACATTTCGCAGGCAGAGACCGATAAGGGCATCGAAGAGGCTATCGACGCCATGAAGTATAGCACCAAGCATGTGCATGCCAACCTGTTGAAGCTCTTTGAAGATGGTACTGTAGAGACGGGTACCGGTCACAACATGATTCCTGCAGCCAACGGCAACAACGGTCGCGCTATCTGGAGCGTAGATGAACTGAAGGACATCACTCTCAAGGCCAACAAGGCCGGTCTCACCGTGCACGTACACACCATGGGCGATGGGGCTATCCACAACGTCATGGATGCTTACGAATACGCCTATAACGCTAACGAGCAGGAGCACTTCTCTGCAATTCCTATGCGTAACCAGATGGTGCATCTCCGTACCGTCGATCCTGCCGACTATGACCGTATGGCCCGCTGCAGCGTCTGTGTGGTCAGCGGCATCCTGTGGCACTGGATGAATGACGAGACCATCGAATTCTTCAAGGCAACGGATGCGATGAATGAGAAGTACTATTATGCAGCTTATCCTTATCAGAGCTTCATCGACCATAGTGTCCACACCACAATCCACTCCGATACGCCTGCTACTACTGGTTCGCCTAATGATCCTTTCGGCATCATGGAGATTGCCTGCACGGGTGCGCTGGTCAACGAAGCGGTCAATTGCCCAACGCCATTCGATACCGATGAGTGTGTACATAACCGTGCAGACTTCCTGCGTTCACTCACCATCGAGGGTGCTTACCAGTTGTATCTTGATAACGAGCGTGGCTCTATTGCCCCAGGCAAGTATGCCGACTTTATCATCATCGACAAGGACGTACTCACTTGCGACGTAACCGAACTCCATAACACTCAGGTGCTCAACACCTATTTTGAAGGTAACTGCGTTTATACTAAGTAAGCAGAAAGTATGTAACTTTGCCGCGCAAAAAATAAAAATAAGTCAGATCCTTTTATCTTACCACAAAAATAGCATCCACTTACTTTGATATGAACCCCGAAAGAGTTTTGTCTAACTTTCGGGGTTCATATCAGAAGTGGATGCTCTGTGTATGATGGTTATACCTCTGTAAGCAAATTCCTCTCGGTTTTACTTTTTTATGGTACCCAGTTACCCCTTATACATTTTTAAAAAATCTTCAGGAGAAACAACTTTTACTTGTTCTTGTGATGTATTTTTATAATCTTTTACGTTGAGTGTAATCAAATAATCACATCCATTTTGAATGGCACACTGATACTGCATACTATCTTCAAAGTCAGTAAAAGAAGCATCATTTGTTGCGATACATGTTCTTTCGTGGGTCGTTTCTGCTATAGTGACAAATCCAAGCAATGCATTTAGTGTTTCCCTCGTTTTCTTAGTCTTTTCAGGCTTATGTAGCCCAATTTGCTTCAAAGACATTTCTACATAGTAAGCAATGGTACAGAACGATGAAGACGATAATAATGCCTCATAGCCACAGTCTTCTATTTTGTCAAGCAGATCTCTAACGACCAAGGCTTTTGTTCGAGCGCACAAATATTCCAAAAGGATATTCGTATCAAGGAAGACTCTCATATCCCATATTTTTCTGAAAGGTGAAGAGCCTTATAATCTAATTCGGGTGCATCTTTTAGCACACCCATTAACGCATCATGCTTATGGACATGACGTAATTCTTTCTTATCCTGAGACGCTACGAAATTCTGAAGAACAATAGCCATCTGCTTTTTCATCCATTCGTTCAATGCTTTCTCATCAGGAAAAGAAGGTCGTACTCGATCAACGAGCATATCATCTATTGCTAAATTGAATGTGCACATAGTAGTATTTTATAACATTTCACGCCGCAAAGATGATAATTTTCCCCGATATCTCCAAATAAAAGAAGATAAATCCGCTCCTATAACCCATGTTTTCTCCCCGCAATTACGTTTTTCATAATTTGTCCGTCACCTTTTCGCGAATTGTACTTCAGCTATCAAAAAGTCGCCGTATCTTTGCACCGTCAAAATAAAACAAAAGTTTAATCATTTAATACACTAAATATTATGTCACACATTAGTTTTATGAAAAAGATCTATTCTTTGTTTTGCGTTATCGCATTGTGTATCGTGCCTGTATCGTTTGTAAGTTGCAGCGGCTCGGATCCTATAATTGAGGAGGAGGAGAAACCAATACAGACCAATTATGCCAAGTTTGTGATCAAAGCTTCAGAAGATATGTTCGAACTAGGAGACTTCATCATCACTCTTGAATATGATGGCAAGAAAGAGACCTACACACTCAATGAGCAGACTAAAGTAAGCGACATCAACTTCGAAGGATTTAATAGTTTCTTTGGAAATAAAAAGGTACCTGGACGTATGCTTGAGATCGCTCCATTCAAATTCGATGCTCATCCAGTAAAGTACACTGGTGAGTTCGTAATCAGCGAGGAGGGCAAGAAGAGGATTGCAAGTGCTCCGAAAGAGGATCAGATAGATTTCGCTGTCTATGCAAAATTGCAGTCTTGCAACAAGGATGGAGTTGTTGTGTTCGCTGAAAATCCTCGCGATGAGTGCCGTGCCTTCCCTGGCACCTATGTCAACGATGTTAATTCCATCTTAGAGACTTTGAAATCTTATAATTATAATGCCTTCGGCCAGATTCTGAAATAAAGCAACTATTGCTTTTCTGTGACAAGAATAAAGCATTTCCTGATCAGTTATAATATTTATTGAGATGTCATAAACTCACATAATCAATCAGCCGAGAAAGAGTGTTCCCCTTTCTCGGCTGATTGGTATAGGGAGGATACTTGACCCTCAGGAAGCCGTTTGTTTTCTTGCAGTTATAGTTGCTTCCATCTTATTCCATCTTATTCTGTTATAAAAGTGTTATACAATGCGGTGCAAGGGTATATTAAAAATATCAATAAACCAAATAATACTGAAGAAAAAGATAATAATATCGAAAAAAGAGAGTACCCCTAGCCGTTTTACAATGATTCTTTCCCCGAAATATCATCTGATAGATACTACCTGTACCCTATATATAAATTCTGACCCCTCTCATCTGAGTGCAAAAATAGCATCCACTTCACAAACGCTATGAAGTGGATGCACTAAGTATATAATATTTATCGATGATTATCAGAAGGTTTGTGGTGGATCAGGTACCTGTCCCTCCGACCCTCCATTGTATGATACCCATCGATGATTATCAGGAGAGTCGAGGTGGCTCAGCAACTCTTTGTCCCTGCTTTATTATTGGATATAATAAGCCCAAACATAATTAATCTTTCTATAGGTGCCACTTGAGCCTACAATATTCCAACCACCATTGTTACTGTTATATTTCAACGTCCAAGGACCATCGCCAATAAGACGATCATCTAATTCAGACACCTGTACACTTAGGCACTTCTTTCCAGAAACTGTAACCTGCACTAAGACATCATTAAGAGCTTCATTACCTCCGCTATAGACCTTGTATCCCATGTCGTCTCCGTCGTAATCGAAAACATATTCACCGGAAGTAGTGATCGTAGCTGAAAAAGTGATGCCGTCCTTTGTGGCTGTAAGTGTTTTATTGTCATCGATGAGAGAGAAGTCGCCAGCTGAAGCACTGAACGTTGTCTGAGCAGCGGTCAGTTCATAGTACTTACCAGCAGTGAGGCCATCTGGACCTGTTGACTTAACAATAGCACCTTTAGTATCCTTTATGGACAACTGTACACCAGCAGGCAGTACAAAATAAAGGGGATTTTGGTAAGTACCTGTAAGAAAACTCTCAGTTGTGCTTGTCGCAACATCAAAGCCTGCTCCATTGGCAGTGAGGCCTGTCAGATAATCTGTAGGGCCAGTCTTCACATGGAGCTTGTGATCATTCATATTATAAACATTATTTATCTTGACGATGGCAACCTGTGGCTTCATAGTGATGTTCAAGCCACTTGCACCTGTGGTTTCAGCAGTTGCACCTGCAAGGGCGTAGAGGCTGGCAGCACCTGCCAGGGTGCCTGTCTGACCTGTCAGAGAAATGGTATTTGATGGGTAGTAAGCGTACCAGTCAGCATCGCTTGCTGTTGGAGTTGCATCTGTGCTCTTAAACTCAGTGCCGTCGTTGGTGAAGGTGTAGTATGTGCCGCTGGTAACCTCAGTGTTGGTGACCAATATATTCTCCTCGCTAGTAAAAGCAAACTTCCAGTCGGTTGAGATCTCTGCACGCGTCTCTGCTGACTGCTCTACGGTAGCATTGAGCACCATACCCTTCTTCTGTGTGTTCTCGCCGAGGATAGCGTCATCCTCGCTGCTGCATGCTGTGAAACCAAGTGATGCAGCTATGATTCCCAAAAATAATGTCTTTTTCATTGTCTTCTTTGTTTTTATAGTTGATTACTTGGATTACCAGGTGAGAGGATCACCCCAATCGCTGCTATTGCCCGATCCGAGTTGTCCGTCATTATCAAGGGAGAACGCACTTGTGCTTGTGCAGATGATGTCTGTCTGCTCTATCTCTACCACCGACATCTCCGGTGCGAGATACTTTTTCTTTTTGTCTGTCATGATTAAGTTTATTATGTTAGTATGTTATTTATTGCTAAGTCATACGACCATTGTGTAATTTATAAAAATTACAAATTTCGAGCCAAAGTTAATATATATATATATATATATGCAAAACATTAAGTTTTCTAACTTCAAAACTGCATAAAAGAATGTGCAAAAAGAGGGGATTCTGCTATGTCGAGAAGGCAAAATAATACAAAGATAAGCACCTCGGAAATAAAACTAAGTCTTATCTTTGCTTATTTAGGAATAACTCTCTACCTTTGCACACACTAAAAATAATCTGATGCTGAAAATATTCGTTATTGAGTATTTTTGGATATCATGTAATTAGTACTTACAGCTAAGGATAATTTTTAGGATGACGGAAATAGTTCCGTACATCTA
>JAZUDJ010000036.1:0-7826 GCA_045639585.1 Bacteroidales bacterium | reverse complement strand
CAAACAAATAATCGTCGACGGTGATATGGCAAGGCGTTGCCACACCATGATACACCTGCGAGAGGTAGGTCAGCTTGCCGCCGAAGCTCTCGCCGATGGCCTGGTGACCAAGACAGACGCCGAGGATTGGCTTCTTGCCAGCATAGGCCTTGATGACGTCGAGCAAGAGACCTGCCTCGCTTGGAATGCCAGGGCCTGGAGAGAGGACGATCTTGTCGAAGGCTTCGAGCTGCTCCATCTGGAACTTATCATTGCGATAGACGGTGACGTCGGCGCCAAGCTCCTTGATCAGATGACTCAAGTTGTAAGTAAATGAGTCATAATTATCTATGATTACTATTTTCATAATGTCTCAGCAATGCTAATGGCCTTACGCAAAGCGCCCAGTTTATTATTCACTTCCTGCAACTCGTATTCTACATCGCTCTTTGCCACGATGCCGCCACCTGCCTGGAACCACAACTCGTTGTTTCTTGACACGAAAGTACGGATGGTGATGGCCTGATTGAGGCTCTTATTGAAGCCGATGAAACCGATGCAACCACCGTATGCGCCACGGTTATGTGGCTCGTACTCAGAGATCAACTGCATGGCACGTACCTTAGGAGCACCCGAGAGCGTGCCGGCTGGGAAGGTATCGATGAACGCCTTGATAGGATCGGCACCTTCATCGAGCTCACCGCTGACGCGAGAGACGAGATGGATGACGTGGCTGTAGAACTGCATGTCCTTGTAGAAGTCGACGTGCACGTCATGACAGTTGCGCGAGAGGTCATTACGAGCCAGGTCGACCAGCATCACATGCTCAGCATTCTCCTTCGGATCATTCTTCAGATAGAGCGCGTTCTGACGATCCTGCTCAGCATTGCCCGTACGCTTGGTAGTACCTGCAATCGGGTCGATATAAGCCTGATACTTACCAGCATCGGTCTTCTGAATGCGGCAGTGGGTCTCAGGCGAAGAGCCGAAGATGCGGAAACCGCCGAAGTCGAAATAGAACAGATAAGGCGAAGGATTGATGCTGCGAAGTGCACGATAGAGCTTGAAGTCATCGCCTTCATAACGCTGCTTGAAACGGCGAGCCAGTACGATCTGGAACACATCGCCACGCAAGCAATGCTGGATACCCTTGCGGATGTTAGCACGGTGCTCATCGTCGGTCAAGGTTGACCAGTAATCACCCACAGGATGGAAGTCGTAGGTCTGATAGGCGCGGCTGTTGCAGTCACGCTCCAACTGATCGAGGTCGTCCTCCTCGCCTTCTTCCAGAAGTTCGATGAGGATCATCGAGTTATTGAAATGGTCGAAAACCACTACATCCTTATATAATATATATAGGAGATCAGGAGCGTCATTCTCTGTCTGAGTCTCGTCCTTGACTTTGATGTTCTCGAAGTAGCGAACCGCATTGAACGAGGTGTAGCCATAGAGACCGCAGTAGTTCTTGTTATCGCCAGTCACCTCGAACGAAGCCAGGAAGTCGTTGATGACCTGAGCCGAACCATATTCTTCAGTGATTGGGTGCTCGATGCGAGTGCCATCAGGGTACTTAGCCACTCCTACGCCATGCTCGATGGAAACAGAAGCAATAGGATGCAAGCCGATGAATGACTTAGCATTCTCACCACCGTGATAGTCGCTTGACTCCATCAAGGCCGACTGTGGGTAGGCGTCGCGCACCTTCAGATAGACCGAAACGGGAGTGCAGAGGTCGGCAAGGATGGTCTTGCTGGCGGTCTTATAACAGAATTTCATCTTTGTGAGCGAGATAGGTATCGAGGTCCTTGTCGCCACGACCTGATACAGTTAATACAACGACGGTATCCTTGGTGAACTGATCCTTAACCTTTGGCAACAGAGCCAGAGCGTGAGAGCTCTCAAGGGCAGGGATGATACCCTCCAGACGAGTCAGCTCGAAGGCGGCACGGAGAGCCTCGTCATCATTGGCAGGAAGCACCTGAGCGCGACCGGTCTCGTAGAGGTTGCAGTGGATAGGGCCTGTACCTGGGTAGTCGAGACCTGCAGAGATTGAGTAAGGTTCGATGATCTGGCCGTCCTCTGTCTGCATCAGCTTGATGCGGCTGCCGTGCAGGATGCCAAGGGTACCGATCTGCATAGAAGCTGCAGTCATGTCGGTATCTACGCCGAGGCCACCAGCCTCACCGAGGATAATCTTGGTGCGCTCCTCATCGAGGTAATGATAGATGGTACCAGCAGCGTTTGAGCCACCACCGACGCAAGCCATCAGATAATCAGGATAGTTACGGCCGATCTTCTCTTCGAGCTGCCACTTGATCTCCTCTGAGATGATACTCTGCAGACGAGCTACCATATCAGGATAAGGGTGTGGACCTACGGTCGAACCGATGATATAGAAGGTGTCAGCTGGATGGCAGCACCAGTCACGGATAGCCTCGTTGGTAGCGTCCTTGAGGGTCTTGTTGCCGCTCTCAACTGGGAAGACCTCAGCGCCGAGCATCTTCATACGCTCCACGTTGACGTGCTGACGCTTCACATCGGTAGCACCCATGTAGACGCGGCAAGGGATATCCATCAGCGCGCAGACGGTAGCGGTAGCCACACCGTGCTGACCAGCACCGGTCTCAGCCACGATACGAGTCTTGCCCATCTTCTTGGCAATGAGGATCTGACCGATGGCATTATTGATCTTATGAGCACCGGTATGGTTGAGATCCTCGCGCTTGAGGTAAAGCTGGCAACCATACTTCTCGCTCATTCTCTTGGCGAAATAAAGTGGGGATGGACGACCTACATAGTCACGCAACAAAGCTCTGTACTCGTCCTGAAATTCCTTGCTCTCAATAATTGGCAGATAAGCCTTCTTCAGATCCTCAACGGTCTTGTAGAGGATCTCTGGGATGTAGGCTCCACCGAACTGGCCGTAGTAGCCATTTTCATCAACGTGATAAGATTTCATTATAGTATAGTGTATTATTTTTCTTCGGGTTGTTGCACTCATAAAGAGTACGTCGCAATGTATGATATAAAAAGAAGGAGCTTGCAGTCGTTGTGCAAGCCCCTTCTGTATATCTCTATATCGCATAAGGGTGCGACCCACAACGTTATGTTATGAGCGACGCCACCACCAATATGCGTTCATCATTGTCATTTGCGAATAGTTTTTAATTTTCGGGTGCAAATATAAGGAGTTTTTTCTTTCGACGAACATTTTTGACAAAAAATTTTGCAAATATTATGTTTTTTCTATGATTTTGACCTATATCCATGCAATTTTCCCGGCAAAAGTACTCTATTCGTTCAAAAAACTTGCGAAAGATTGGAAAATGTAGTATCTTTGCCACATGGAGGTAAAGACAATTGCACATATTGAGACCGATTTCAAGACCAAGTTCGGTGTACCACGCCAAGCGGGACTCATTCCTGAGCTGGAGGGTCGCATTGTCTTCGAGCCAGAGTACCGCAATGCGGATGCGCTGCGAGGCATAGAAGGTTATTCGCACTTGTGGTTGATCTGGGAATTTCATCAAGTGAGGAGTGAGGAGTTCAAACCTACCGTAAGGCCACCACGCCTCGGTGGCAACAAGCGTATGGGAGTCTTTGCCACTCGCTCGCCTTTCCGTCCAAATCCTATCGGATTGTCGTCAGTAGAGATCAGTCGCATCGAGCTGAATACTGAGGACGGACCTATTATATATATAAAAGGTGCAGACCTGATGAATGGCACGCCGATCCTCGACATCAAGCCTTATCTACCTTTTACCGACAGCCATCCGGAGGCGCGTGGAGGTTTTACGGATCAGACGAAGGAGCAGGAACCGCTGGAGGTCGTTATCCCGGAGGAGGTCTTATTGACCTTATCGCACAAACTCGACGAGAAAAAGATCGTGGCTTTGAAGCAGGTGCTCAGTCAGGATCCTCGACCACACTATCAGGAAGACGAAGACCGTGTGTATGGACTCAACTTTGCTGGCGAGGAGGTTCATTTCCGCGTCAAGGGGAAAGTCCTCACAGTCGTATAACCCATCTAGTAACATTCTTAAAAGCAATATTATGAAAACTCTTTTCACTACTCTCCTTGTGAGCTTTGCTGCGCTCACAGCTTCTGCACAGCAGATTGATGCATTGGAGCAACTGAAGGCCGACCCTCAGAAGTCGTATGGTACGGATTATCCTTACCGCTTCGTGATGACCGACCTCACCCCTACCCCAGCAGGTTATCAGCCATTCTATATCAGCCACTATGCACGTCACGGATCGCGCTATTACTGGAGTGCGGATCTATATAAGAACCTTGACAAGCAATTGACCGAGGCGCATGAGAAGCAGAATCTTACTGCGGAAGGCGAAGCTTTCTATCAGCGCTTTGAGGAGGCTTTGCCTGAACTGAATGCTGGTTGGGGAGAGCTCACACAAGTAGGTTGGGATCAGCATCAGAGTATCGCTCGCACGATGTATAACCGCTTCCCTGAGGTCTTCAGCCAGGGTGGCACCATCTCTGCCATCTCGTCTCTCTCGGGTCGTTGCATCATCAGTATGTCGGCTTTCTGTCAGGAGTTGGCTCAGTGCAATCCTGCACTTGAGATCACCGAAAAGTCTTCGCGCGCTACCCTGCATGGCGTTGTCCCTACCGACAAGGAGAATCCGCTGCGCAAGGAATATCCGAAGATGAAGCCACGCTATGAGCAGAACCGCAAGGGACATGACTTCGATCCTTCTCGCTTCAATAAGGTGCTCAAGCGTCTCTACAACAATACCGACAGCCTCGGCCGTGGCGCTTTCTTTATGGTCGAGAACCTCAAGAACCTCTATACCTCGCTCCCAAGCATCGGCCATGAGGGAATGATGGGAAATATCTATACAGACGAAGACGTTGTCAGCAACTGGGAAGCCTCGAACCTCGGATCTTACTCTTGGGTCTTCGGTCCTCAGAAGGAGATGATTCCGATCCTCGAGGATATCCTGCAGAAGGCGCAGGACGTCATCGAAGGTCGTAGTCAGGATGTGGCTTCGCTCCGCTTCGGCCATGATACCTGCCTCGGTCCTCTCACCGTGCTGATGGGACTCAATGGCGCCGACACCGATCCTGAGGATCCTGCAGAGGTCAAGAATATCTACCAGAACTGGCAGACTTGCAAGGCGTCAAACATCCAGCTGATCTTCTATCGCAACGGCAAAGACAAGGACGACATCCTCGTGAAGTGCTTGCTCAATGGATCGGAGGCGACCTTGCCAGTACCTACCACACAGGCTCCTTACTACCGCTGGAATGATTTCTATACATTCTATCAGAATCGTTGCAAAGAGTAAAGTCCTAATTTATAGCGAACCAACAACACATTATTGATATGAAAAAATACCTCTTACCACTTGCTGCTATGTGCACGCTGCTTGCTTCGACTTCCTGCACGGAGCAGAAACCTGCAGCGGATAGCACACCATTGAAGAAGATCGTCTTCCCAGGCGACTATCCTGATCCGAGCATCGTACGTGATGGCAACGACTTCTATATGACACACTCGTCATTTACCTATTATCCAGGCCTGCTCGTCTGGCATTCTACCGACCTGGAGAACTGGGAACCAATCTCACGCGCCGTGCAGGATCAGAACTATTCGATCTTCGCGCCAGAGATCTGCAAAGTGGGTGATAAGTTCTATATCTACTATCCTACCAGCGCTGGTCAGAACTTTGTAGTCATGGCCGATACTCCTGCAGGACCTTGGAGTGAGCCAATCCTGATTGACGTTAATGGCATTGACCCAGGTCATGTGCTGGCAGAGGACGGCAAGCATTATCTCTATACCAACAATGGCTGGTGCGTGGAACTGACCGACGACGGTCTGGCTACTGCTGGTGAGAATATCAAGCGCTATGACGGTTGGGAGTTCCCTGCTGAGTGGGAAACAGAAGGCGTTTGGTTGGAGTCGCCAAAGCTTTTCCAGAAGGATGGATACTACTATCTGGTGACTGCTGAAGGCGGTACTGCTGGTCCTGCCACCAGTCACATGTGTGTAGTGGCTCGCAGCAATTCAGCGCTCGGGCCATGGGAGAATAGTCCATATAACCCGCTGGTGCACACCTATTCTATCGATGAAGAGTGGTGGTCAAAGGGTCATGGCACCATCTTTGACGATGCAGAGGGCAACTGGTATATTGCCTATCATTCTTATCGCAACAGCTACCATACGCTAGGTCGTACAACTATCATCGAAAGCATTGACTGGACAGAGGATGGTTGGCCAAAGCTGGCTGACGAGAAGAATGAGTTTGCCGAGGATGCTGAGGGAAGCGCTCAGTATGCTACGCTGCGAGACTTTTCTAATCCGATCATGTGGTCCAAGTGGGAGGCTGGCTTCGATGGAGCTGATCTTTGGACCATCACGGCCGTCGACCGCTCATATCAGCTCACCGCAGAGTTTGAACTCACTGAGGGTGCTAAGGCCGGACTTTATTTATTCTATAATGAGAACGCCTACAAGGGTCTTCAGGACACTGCACAGCATTTCTTCGTCCGTATCAAGAACGAGAAGAATGTGGCGACCATCGAGAAGAGCCTTGACGGTGAGAACTGGACAGTCGTTGAGAGCAATGCTGATGTCTCAAGCTATCATCACAACAACCACGGCGGCTTCTTTGCTTTGCGTCCAGCATTGATGATCTCTGAAGGTGTTACGGTCAAGAACTTCAGTTATCAGGTACTCTAAGCAATTTGTTTCGACAATAAACAACGCTCTCCTGACAGGTTTTACCATATCAGGAGAGCGTATATATTATATATAATGTGCATTAGTCGAAGAAGCCAGGCTGCTTGTACTCAATGCCAAGCTCCCGATCGACCGTAGCCATGATACCCTGGAGCTGACCCATAGCGAACATACGGCCGAGGAGCGTGTAGCCAGAGTTGTGGCCATGTGCTGACTCATCGAACACGCCACCAGGCTGATCGGTGAAGGTCATACCGTGATCGACACGAACTGGGAGACGACGACCAGAGTTGCACTTGCCTTCCTTCTCGGCCTGCTCGAAGATGCGACAGAGCTCAATGAGGTCTGCACGACCTCCAAGGTGGCTTGCTTCAGTGAAGTTGCCATTAGGGAAGATGTGGCAAGAGCGGAGGTGAACGAAGTGGGTGCGATCGGCGAACTTCTTAGCGAGTGCGACAGGATCGTTATGCTCACCAGCTGAGAGTGAACCTGCACAGTAGGTCAGACCGTTATGCTTGTTAGGGACTGCATCGAGGAACCACTGGATATCCTCCATGTTGCCTACGATACGTGGCAGGCCGAAGACTGGGTAAGGTGGATCATCTGGGTGTACACACATGTTGATGTCGTACTCCTCGCAGATTGGCATGATGGCGTTGAGCCAGTACTTCATGTTCTCCTGGAGCTTCTGCTTGTCGATACCATCGTAGAGCTTGAGCAGGTCGCGGAACTTCTGGACAGGAGCTGCATCGCCCTCGCTGAAGTTACCAGAGACGAAGCCCTGGGTCTTGATGATGATGTTCTCGACCATGGCATGGTCGAACTCAGGAGTTGCTGTCTCCTTGATTTTGTCGGCCTCAGCTACGAGGTCGCGACCCCACTTGTGATTCTTTGAGAACTCTGCCCACTCCTCACGAGCACCATCGCGCTTGAGGATATAGATGTCGAAATAGGCAAACATACCCCAATCCATGTAGAGGTTGGTCGAGCCGTTAGGATTCTCGTGCAGGAGGTCGGTACGTGCCCAGTCGAGTACCGGCATGAAGTTGTAGCAAATGCACTTGATGCCCTCCTTGCCGAGGTTGCGGAGACTCTCCTTATACACTTCGATCTGCTCGTCGCGGTCGGGACCGGCATACT